>CAYVAG010000043.1:0-1648 GCA_964449265.1 uncultured Candidatus Peribacteria bacterium | reverse complement strand
TGAAAAAATTGTTCGCCTCTCACTGCAACAGCGTTTATTAGTTGTCATCATTGCGCTCGTACTCTTTGTTGCAGGATTGCTGGCAACGAAACGTCTTTCAGTGGACGCATTCCCGGATGTGACTAACGTTCAAATCCAAATTGCAGCAGAGGCACCAGGCAGATCCCCAGAAGAGGTTGAGCGATTCGTAACAGTGCCAATTGAGTTGGGCATGACCGGTTTGCCTGGTTTAACTGAAATGCGCTCACTCAATCGTAATGGCCTATCAGTCATTACTTTGGTGTTCACAGAAAAGACGGATCTCTATTTTGCAAGGCAACTTGTTACCGAGCGTTTGATTGAGGTTGCATCTGCTATGCCGGTGGGCATCACTCCCGTTATGGCACCTCCATCGACTGGTTTAGGTGAAATTTATCAATACACCCTCGATCACCCTTCGGATGGCGATCGGCAGTTGACAGTTGAGGAATTGGAAGAGCGTCGCACCATTCAGGATTGGGTAGTTCGACCGATGTTGCGCTCGATTGCGGGCGTAGCAGAGATCAATACGCAGGGCGGTTACGCACGCGAGTACCAGGTCTTGGTCAATCCAGAAAGATTGCGTCACTATCAAGTAGGCCTTCGCGACATTTATGAAGCCCTTGCCAGAAACAATTCGAACTCAGGAGGCGGGCAGCTGCCTAGTTATGCGTAGCGCTATCTCATTCGTGGAGTGGGCTTAGTTACCAAACCTGAAGATATCGGAAAAATTATTCTCAAGGAAGTAAAGGGCATTCCGGTCTACGTCAAGAATGTGGCTGAAGTCACAATCGGTAGCGAAATTCGACAAGGTGCCGCTATCAAGAACGGCTATACCGAAAGTGTTGCCGGCATCATTCAAATGATTCGTGGCGGTAATGCGCGCGAGGTGGTCAACCGTATCAAGCTCAAGGTTGCCGAGATTAATGAAGGTAAGTTATTGCCTGATGGTTTACAAATTGTTCCTTTTTACGATCGTACAGACCTGGTAAATGCCGCGATGTTTAATGTGGCTAAGGTTTTGATTGAAGGCGTCATTCTCGTAGTCATCCTTTTATTTCTATTCTTGGGTGACGTTCGCTCCTCTCTGATTGTGGTTGCGACCTTAATCCTGACGCCGCTACTAACCTTCCTAGTGATGAATCGTTATGGTATCTCTGCCAACCTGATGTCACTTGGCGGTCTCGCGATTGCGATTGGAATCATGGTGGATGGCTCGGTTGTGGTGGTAGAAAACACCTTTGCTAAATTGGGCGAAAGACTAAAAACGGGTGAGTCAAAGATTCGTATTATTTTGGAAGCCGCCACCGAAGTTGGTACACCGGTGCTGTTTGGTGTTGGCATCATCATTTTGGTTTTCATGCCGCTTCTGTCTCTGGAAGGCATGGAAGGAAAAATGTTTGCCCCAATGGCGATTACGATTGCTATTGCACTCACAATTTCATTAATTCTTTCATTTGCCTTGTCGCCAGTCTTGTGTTCTTACATCCTGAAGGGGGGAAGTGAGGATGACACCAAGATTGTTGCTCGTTTGCGAACCCCATATGAGCGTTGGTTGCATTGGTGTCTTGCGAATCCAAAGCTGGTTGTCAAACGATCTTTAATAGGATTGGTTGCTAGCATCATTGGA
>CAYVAG010000042.1:990-1678 GCA_964449265.1 uncultured Candidatus Peribacteria bacterium | reverse complement strand
TCCTCCGATCGAGTCGATATACTCGAGACTTGCGAGAAGAGATACCGCTCAGACGATGTGGGGCGTCCCAGGCTCGTGACGAAATGGAAGTCCTGCCGCCTCATATCCGAGAGTACTTACCGAATTTATCGCTCACCCTCCACAGAGCGCTGGATTCATTTCTCGCAGGAGCTCCTTACGACCGTAAAAAAAACCGATTCCGGTATCACTCATCACCTTGTGTCCCGTCGCGATGAAGAAATCGATCCCATACGTCGTGACATCCGTCATCATATGAGGAAATCGCTGAGAACCATCGATGATAAAAAGAGGCTTTTCTCAAAGAGAGTCAAACATCTCTTTCACTCTCATGAGATCCAGAACTTCTCCTGTCACATTCGAAGCACCAGTGATACTGAGGACTTTCGCATGAGGAAGCTTGTCTTCAAGGGAATCATAATCTATAGTCCCATCAGGATGGATATCAACCCAATCGATAGTGATGCCATACTCTTCAGCAAGGATCTGCCAAGGAACGATATTCGCATGATGATCAACTTTCGAAAGGAGAACCGTATCACCTTTTTGGAGGAGTTTCGATTTTACGAGAGAACGAGCGAGAAAATTGAAGGCATAAGTCGCATTGTAAGTAAAGACGAGTTCGTCAGAACGACACGAAAGTTTTTTTGCGATATCTTGCTTGGCCCGG
>CAYVAG010000042.1:0-980 GCA_964449265.1 uncultured Candidatus Peribacteria bacterium | reverse complement strand
GGAGAGATGACTCCATAGAGAGGTCATATGCTCCACGGTGAATATTGGAGTAGGAAGTCTCGAGATAGTGGGTCATCGCATCGATGACAGCACGAGGCTTCTGCGCACTCGATGCAGAGTCAAGAAATACCAGATCAGGATGAGTAGTAAAAATAGGGAAATCAGAGCGAAACATAGAAAAAATTATAAGGAATTACCACCAACCACTTTTCTTTTCTGAACTCGGTTCTAGGTTTTTGATACGGGCGAGATAGACATCGGCTTCATACGCAAGATCAGTCCAGCCATCCATATCTTTGATTTCCTCGAAGAGTGTTTTTGCTGAAGAGTAGTCCTCACTATCATAGGCGAGCTTCGCTTTCTCCAGAAGGTAGTTCGGATTGGCACGGAGAGTAGTATCATCGAGAGAGGCAAGGAGACCACGAGCACGATCTCACTCCCCTGATTCTCGTGCAACTCGGATAGCGAGAGGTCCAAGCATGAGAGAAGTAGGGAATTTCTCGCTCCCCATATCGCTCCATGATTTGGCTCGGACAAAGTCTCCACCTGCGAGTGCAGATGTGATAGCAACCGCAAAGTCATCCTCTGTAGCATCTTCTTCTTGGAGGAGGTAGCCGAGAACTTTCATCATACCGACAGTGTCAGAGAGGAGAGAGTAGTTATATGCCAGTCGTCGCTCGAGATTGGTCTTAGGGCTATATCCCGCTAGGATAGCATTATTGAGATAGAGATTCGAGGCGACATAGTCAGAGAGAGCATATTGTATCTCTCCCATACGGACGATCGATTCGAGGTCATTTGGATTTTTCTCCAGATAGGAGAGGAGATGCTTCTTCGCATCTTCATATTCACCCAGTTCGAAGTAGGAAAATGCGAGAATTTTTTTCACTTCAGTATAGTCTGAGAATTCTCACAGGATTTCTTCAGAAATAACAGCACTCGCACGATACATAGACTGCTCATAGAGTTTTGCGAGGATG
>CAYVAG010000041.1:1336-1690 GCA_964449265.1 uncultured Candidatus Peribacteria bacterium | reverse complement strand
CGCTAGGGCACGGGAGTTATTCGTCGTTCACACGGCGGCCGTTGCGAAACAGCCGATTGGGAGCGGCGGTGCGCTGCTTCTTGATGTCGTCCATGGTCGGGCAGCTAGCACCGGCCATGGCTTCCAGCTCCTTGATGCGGGTGGGGATGGGCGGGTGATTCTCGCCGATTTCCCTCCACCAGCGACCAATCTTGCCACTGACGGTTTTGGGGTCATGGTCTTCGTCTTCGTGCAGGCCGAAGAACAGCATGGGAGCAAGGCCACCCATCATGATCTTGAGCTGCAGCAGCAGGCGATTGCGATTGACCCAGTCGTTGATCTTCTGCAAGGCTGTGGCCAGAGCACACGTGTTAC
>CAYVAG010000041.1:0-1317 GCA_964449265.1 uncultured Candidatus Peribacteria bacterium | reverse complement strand
AGGCCGTCTTTGTTGCTGACGAAGGCCGCGCTGAAAATCCAGGGCATGCCGCCGGCCAGGAGAATGGCAAAGAGCGAACCCATGGTGGCGGTGAGCGAAGTGATGGCGACGTCGCGGCTCTTCACGTGGGCAAGCTCGTGGGCCAGAACGGCTTTCAGTTCTTCGTCGCTGAGGTCGACAGCGAACAGGCCCTCGGTGCAGGCGATGAACGAGTTGCTGGGTGAGCGGCCGGTGGCGAAGGCGTTGGGCATCGGCACTGGCGAGACCATCACATCGGGCATCTTGCTCAGGCCGGTCTTGGGATAGATTTCCTTGACCAAGCGCACAAGGCGCCGGTGGTCAGGGTTGAGACTGTTGGGGGCTTCGCATTTCATCAGTCGCTTCACCAGCTTGGCGCTGTTGTACCAACTGAAGAGTGGGAGCACGACAGTGAACAGCCCCAAGATTACCGAAGCAATGGTGATGTTGAGGCCGAGCAGAGCAAAGGTGGCCGCTCCCAGGGCAGCCAGTGATACCAGCCCGAGTATGGTGCGAAACCAGTTGGCGCGCAGCTGGCTGTCGATTGCCTTCTGGTCCACGTTGGGAAAATTGTTGTTTTTCATGGTGTGTCCAAGTTCTTCATCCGCAGATGATTTTTAGAGTGATTAGAAAGACTGTTGGCACCCTGAGCTGATACCACTTGCGCGGGCAAGTTAGTTCAAGGTGCGTAATGCAGTAATTGTTTCTAGATGGAAGAAGGTAGTGTTTGTTTCTGTAGAAGCTAAGAAAAGGGAGAAGTAACGTTAGCTAAAATTCGCGCGTTATTTCCAGTGCCTGCGTTAAGTTTCAGATGAGATAAGAGTTCTTCTTGTAAACCGCATTTACCCTTGGCGCGAACTGCGCTTTCTTGGCAACGGGAAGCCAAGCGCATGGGCCGGTGGCATTAACAGACGATAACTGGAAGGTACAAGATGCAGCCAGCTGCTAGTATGCGGGCTATCATGGCAATAGAGCTTATGGAAAATTGATAGTTGCAAAGTAATAGCTGTAATTCGATTCTCGTCTCAATTTTTCTAGCGGTCACTGTGGCCTTTGCCACTGCCCTTCCTGCTTTGTCTGCCGAGAAATACGTAAAGCTGACGCAGCAGAGCTGCACTAGGGGCAAGATGATTGTTTATCTCTCCCCGAAGGCCGTCTTTGTTGACTGCGTGGCCCGTGGTTATTGCGTGGTGTGCAAGGCACCGGACTGGAAAGTGACGATGTATTCGCCTAAGTCGAAACGCTTTTACGAAGAGACTGCCGCTACCTGGAAAAACCGCAGTCAGGTTAATGTCATGG
>CAYVAG010000040.1:0-1703 GCA_964449265.1 uncultured Candidatus Peribacteria bacterium | reverse complement strand
CTCGAGGTTGCCGATGGCGTCTTTGACAGCGCGAAAGACTTGCAACTTGGCACGCCGCTCACCGCCGTAAAAGGCAATCGACTCAACATCGCGTCGCACATCGGTCATGACGTAGCGCAAATCAGCTTCGAGCTTGGTGTGCTGAAACTGCAAGTCAACCAGTCGGCGACCGATATAGAGCGTGAGAAAACAGCCGAACAGCGAGTAGACGATGACAACGAAGGTGAGTAGTGCCGAGATGGTGTAGAGCACACCAAAGGCATCGAGCACAGCAATGGACAGCCCCACAGCAGAATTGCAAAACGTCTCCACGTCTTGGGTCAACCGCTCATCGGGGTTGTCCATGTTGGGGTCAGAGCTGATCTTGTAGTAAGCGCGGTTGGCGAAGTAGCGACTGATCAGGTGTTGTGACAGCCAGCGACGCCAAACCAAGGAAAGTTTCGTACGCAGAAACTGGTAGTAGATGATGATGGGAGTAGCCACCAGCAACGCTGCTGCGTACGTGAATAAGAAGACATAATACTGGCCAACATCACGCAACTGCAGTGCAGTAGCGAACTTGCCAGCGATGTAGTTGATGTAGACGTTGACTGCAGAGACACCTGAGAGCAACAGCAAAACAGCCACCAGGAGGGCGATTCCTCGACCTTTCTGTGACGAAACCCAGAAGGGTTTGGCAATTGCATAGAGGCGTTTCCAGGTCAGCGAGTTGGTCATATCGTTCATGACGTTTCTCTCTTTCTGGGTTAGGCATTAGAAAGGCAGATGGATTGCCACTCTTGACTCAAGCCTTCAACAGTTCACCCGGGGTGACAGAGAATTTGAGTGATAAGAGTCGGGGGTAGGTTCTATCTGCGTGACTGTAAATTAAAAGAGAATTTGTATAGAACTCATGAATATCACCTTTAACTTCCTATTCTCAAGCTGACGACAGGCGCGTAATGTACTAAGCCAATTATCAAAACGGCTACAACTAAAACTCTTCAGCGCCGCACCGGTAACGACTCTTGGCTTCTGACAACCAAGAAGACGAGAAGCCGCATGACATCAAAAGTGCTTAAAGTTTAGATGTCAGGAAAACCAAGAGAAACTGAGCGGGAATTTTCACGCAGCGATTACATTTAGGCGGAGTTTTATGGCACGCGCTTAAGCTCACGAGCAGAACAACTAGCAGGGATAGCGTCAACCTTAGCTCGCATTAGCAGAGATAGGTTCATTACAAAGGGCAGCAAGCGAAGGGCAAACCCTGACTAGTAGCCAACAAAACTACTTTTCAAGTGACTTGGCCTAATTGAACCACAAAGCAAATCCAGGAAAATGATTGCCAAATTCGCCACGCAGATCTCTCCAGGTTTGGCCACGGCTCAGCTTGCCCTCTTCTAGATAGGGCGCTGCAGCCGAGCCTTGCACCCAGAGCACAAGGTCAAATCGTTGCGGCTGCAAAAATACCTTGCGCAAATTGATACCGCGATGGTCACTGTCGCTACCGCGCCAAAAAGGAATCAACAATTCGCCTGACAAGATCTTTTCGCTCTCAGTCATAATTCCAGACCAGGCTAAAACCATTTGTTCAGTCACACGAGCGTTAGGAATCACCCCTGTTTGCCGGGGATTGGGCAGCCACTCATGATCATCATCTTCTTCTGCCATGATCCACTTCCAGGTCTCGCGACTCTGATCAATCACAGCCTGAAGATGATCTA
>CAYVAG010000039.1:0-1861 GCA_964449265.1 uncultured Candidatus Peribacteria bacterium | reverse complement strand
CCATAGTGCGAAGATCGACTTCCTGAAGCATCTGGATGTCCCAGGCCTCGCTATCTCAGTCGAGAATCTTACTCTCACCCCCGATCGAGCTATCCTCACTCTTCCTCTCGAAGAAGGGAAGAAGTATGCATTCTCTCTCAGAGATATCGAGGATATTTACGGACGTAAAGAATCTCTCGAACATGAAGTAGTGGTAAAAAGTGAACCATTTCTTTCTGTGAAACTCGCCGATAACAGAAGTATCTATAAAAAATGAGAAAGCGTGAGCGCGAAACTCTATGCCCTCCAAGCAAAAAAACCGTCGTACTCTCTGAAGCTCTGTAAGACCAACCTCGAGACCTATGCTCGACTCGAACGCATGATCACATCACCAGAGGCATCGTACAATACGCTCATCGCTGATACGCTAAATAACCCGAAAGAAACGTCACTCTGTGTAAAGAAAGATATCGTAGTTGCGAAGGATGGATATGTCTCACCATTCCTTATCTCTGATTTTCAGCAAAAATGATCTCTCGATACAGGACTCTATATCCTCAGCCTTTCTGACACAAATGATATCGTCGATAGTACCAAATTTTTCCGACCGATCATCTTCTCTGTGGTGGATACCAATATCACGATGAAAGTCGACGCGAGTGGAAAGATCATGATCCTCGCTACCGATGTATCTACGGGAGCACCTCTTGCTGGGCAAAATATCACGGTTATGAGAAATATTTCTCGTACCTATACTGAGAGCTGGAACGATGCTACATCACAGACAGTACGTACGTATTTACCACTTTCGAGCCAAGCATTTGCTCCTGGTGTCTCTCTTGGTCGGACCGATGCCGCTGGATTTCTGCAGGTGAGTCTCGATACTCTGAAAGATAGCTCATGATATGACTCTAGTCCGTATGGACTCTCCTTCGAAAGTTGGTGGGACTACGAGGGTCGCTATGATAGCTTTATCGTGAAATCAGATGCATGAGATCGTCTCGGATATTTAGTCAGTACATGGAACGATGGTATCACGGGGTACAACTTCGGGATCAAGGACTCTGACTACTCATATACGACACGACCAGGATATACGGCATACCTTCATACCGATAGGAAGCTCTATCTTCCTGGAGAAAAAGTCTATCTTCATGCGATGATCCGAAAAAATACAAAAACTCTCGATATTCCTAAAGAGGGAACATTTGATCTCGTCATCTCTGATCCTATGGGTCGAGAGATCAGACGTACTACCCTGAAGCCAAATGAATTTGGCTCTGTATCGACTGAGTACGATCTCCCGAAAGAGAGTTCACTCGGTTCCTACAGTGTGAGTATCATGAATACTCTCGGAAGTGAGTATGTGGAAAATGGTTGGACTAACTTCCAAGTGGAAGTCTTCAAAAATCCTACCTTTACCGCGAGCGTCACGCTGAAGAGTCCTGACCTCGAAGGAGAATCAGTACGAAATCTCAGAAAAGAGTCCAATACTGATCCCTACTCTCCGTGGATTTCTGATGTATATGTATGAGATTTCAATATCGAAGGTATCGTGAAAGCAAAATACTACAATGGTGCAGAAATGAGAAATACCTCGTTCACCTATCGAGTCTACCGAAGCGACTACTATGACGATAGCTATGAGCCACCGATCGAGTTCTATACAGAAGGGACAGGGACTATAGATGCTGATGGATATGGGATATTCCGAGTACCAGTGGAGTATAGCTCATTCTATAGTGACTACAAGTATACGGTAGAGATCACGATACGTGACCCACTTTCTGGTGAGACGGTCACTACTCCAGGGACCCTTCTCGTGAAGCTTCCGAGTGAGTATAAGTCTTTTTCTCCGGATAATCCTCTCATCTTCACTCCG
>CAYVAG010000038.1:0-1953 GCA_964449265.1 uncultured Candidatus Peribacteria bacterium | reverse complement strand
CTTCGACGAAATCAAAAATATGGATGGATGGACAGATCTTAGCTATGAATCTGACGTTTATCTTGCTCGTATCAAAAATCTAGAACCCACTACAGAAAAGAAAAGTGGTTGGTGGTAAGTGATGTATCTCTCCAAAGCGCTCCAATATAATTTTTTATCTATGTTTCGAAAAGATTTCCCAGTATTTACTACCCACCCCAATATTGTCTATCTCGACTCGGCATCGACTGCCCAGAAACCCCAGTCAGTCATCGATGCCATGGAGGCGATGATACGAGGAAAATATGCCAATATCCATCGAGGCGCATATGAACTCTCAGAAATGGCAGAAACCCTCTATGAAGAGTCGAAAGAGAAAGTCCGAAAGGTTATCTGAGCAGCTTCTCGT
Organism: uncultured Candidatus Peribacteria bacterium; assembly: GCA_964449265.1. Taxonomy (GTDB): domain Bacteria; phylum Patescibacteriota; class Gracilibacteria; order BD1-5; family UBA2023; genus JAGOMW01. The sequence continues at coordinate 1,565 of CAYVAG010000038.1, read as the reverse complement.
CATGAGATCATTTATACCTACAATGCCACATATGCAGCAAATCTCCTTTCGCGGTCACTTGCCAAGTCAGAACTTCTCGTAAAGTGAGATCGAATCCTCCTCTCTCTCCTGGATCACCATGCAAATATCGTTCCCTGGCAGATCATATCTGAAGAATATGGTATCATCATCGACTGGGTAGGAGTCACTGCTGATGGATGCCTAGACTATACCGATCTCGAAAAAAAACTCCGCTGAGCAAAACTTCTCGCTATCACTGCAGCTTCTAATGTGACGGGATCTATCACTGATTTTACAAAAATTCGTGCTCTTATGGATAATCTTGCCTCGAAGCCACTTCTCGTCGTGGATGCTTCTCAGGCGCTTCCACATTTTACCCTCGATGTGGTAGCTTGTGGTATCGATTTTCTCTTCGCGACAGGACACAAGATGATGGCAGACACTGGTATCGGTATCCTCTATGGACGAAAAGAACTTCTCCAAAAAATGTCTCCTGCTCTTTCTGGTGGAGGTGCGATCAATTCTGTGTCAGTAGATGGATATGAGTCAGCATGACTCCCGTACCGTTACGAACCAGGGACGCCACATATCATCGGTGCAGCGTCGCTCCTTGCCGCTCTCGACTATATCGACTCGATCTGAGGATATGATACTATAGAGAAGTATGAGAAAGAACTCATCCAATATACTCTCGAGAAAATTCGCGAACTGCCCCCAGGGATACATCTCATCGGTCCTACAGAGAGCGAACATCGTCTTGGAGTATTCGCTTTTGCTTTCGACCATCACCATCCACGTGATATTGCTGATACACTCGCAGATCAGGGCATCTGTGTGCGAGCATGACATCACTGTACAGATCCGCTTCATCAGGCTCTCGGTATCCGTGGATCTCTGCGCGCTAGCTTCTATATCTACAATACACGGGAAGATGTGGAGAGGTTTATAGAGGCTATGAATACAATTATTACGCCATAATAGGAGAGAATACATCTCCAGTTACTTGTGATGGATTTTGTAGTGGAGTTCCTCAACCTTTACTGGGCCTTGATCGAATTAATTCCTCTATTCTTTCTTGTATTTGCTTTATCGTTATACCTACATTTATATTATCTAATATTCCAAAATAAGGATCTTCATCAGATATATTCACATCGTAAACTGCTTCTATAGAAGTTACTAGAGCACATGTATCGAGCTCTTGGTCGAATATAGATGCGTTCTTTCCATGCAGTTCTTCCATAGTGATCTCATCTCGAAGTATGAGAGGATAGGGGACATCAAAAATATCTCTCAGGATATCTTCCAGACTTTCTCGGATATTCATCCTTGCTCGAGTTATATTCCGCACTCTTTCATTTTTTTCTCGAATTTTTCTCGTTCCTCGTTCACTGAGATATGATCCTATAGAATTAAAGATTCACATAGTATAATAATTAAGTATTGATATAATATATAAATAATTTTAGTATAGTCAATTTTTGATTTTATACCATAATATCACTAAAATCCTCTCTCTTCCCATCTTTGCGATATTCGTGGATGGCGTTTTTTACCGCGAGGAG
>CAYVAG010000037.1:1578-1994 GCA_964449265.1 uncultured Candidatus Peribacteria bacterium | reverse complement strand
ATTGAAGTAGTAATTAAAAAGCTACGATAACACAATTGACAATTGGCATTATGGCAGGTACGACAACAGGGATTGAACCCTTATTTGCAGTAGCCTATAAAAGAAGATATCTAAAAGGGCAGAAAGAATGGCATTATCAATATGTAATTGATGGTACTGCTAAAATACTTATTACTAAATATGGCCTTAAACCAGATAATATTGAAACAGCAATAGATTTGGCTAAAGATTATGAAAGAAGAATAAAGTTTCAAGCAGATATACAAGATTATGTAGATATGAGCATTTCATCTACAATTAACTTACCTAAATGGGGTACAGAATTAAATAATGATACTAAAGTGTTAGATTTTGCTGCAATACTTGCAAAATATGCACCAAGATTAAGAGGTTTCACTTGTTATCCTGATGGATCA
>CAYVAG010000037.1:0-1568 GCA_964449265.1 uncultured Candidatus Peribacteria bacterium | reverse complement strand
TGGTCAACCTTTAACTCCAGTATCTTATGAAGAAGCTTTACAACATGAAGGTCAAGAATTTAAAGAAGAATTTCACGATGTTTGTGATATAACAGGTAAAGGAATTTGTGGGATCTAAAAATAATGTGTGAATTAGTTTATAAACACAAATTATAAATAATATGAATAAAGAATTATATGATACAAAACAACGATTAGATACTATTAAAGATATTGTTTTAGAAGCTAAAAAAAATGATAAAGATAAGCCTGGGTATAGTAATATACCTAGGTTAGCTTTATTAGAAGTAGCTAAAGTAATGTCTTATGGAGCTAAAGAATACGGTAAATATAATTATTCAGGTTCTATAGAATCTAGTCGTTTAACAGATGCTTTAGAAAGGCATTTAAATAAATATCTTTTAAATGAAGATATTGATGAATCATCTTATCATCATGTAGCACATATAGCAGCTAATGCTCTAATGCTACTAGATGGTATCCTAACCAAACAGGTTATAGATGATAGAAATAAAATATATAAACAAATATAATGAATCTAAATAAGAAACAAAAGATTATATATGATTGGTTATTAGAAAGACCTGGCTATCTTAAAAAAGGTCTTAATCAATTATGTAATTTAAAATCTGCAGATCTAGAGAATGATAGAAAGGATATCGAGATAGCTTTAAAACAAGCTAGAGTTGATTACGGGCCTTTTAAAGCCCCTAGTAAGGTATTTATACCAAAAGTACCTAAAAAGAGTTTTAAATCAACTGTATGGGGTAAAAAACTTGAAGAAGCTTCTAAGCAAGTATTAAAAGAGAGATCTATTAAACGGTTATTCTTTGATATCGAAACTAGTCCTAATATAGTATATACATGGAATATAGGTTATGATTTAAAGATTGATTACCAAAATTATATTGGGATAAAGGTAATGATAAACAAATGATTAGAAAATTCTTTGATATTATTACTGAAGCTGATGAAATTATTGGACATAATTCAGATAAATTTGATATGAAATGGTTTAAAGCAAGAGCTTTATATCATGGTATATTTTATATGCCTGAATTTAAGACTATAGATACACTTAAGATATCAAGACAGAACTTTAAATTTAATTCACATAGACTGGACTATATTGGTCAATTTTTAGGGTTAGGTAAAAAAGTAGATACAGGTGGCTTTGGATTATGGAAAGATATTATTGAAAATAATGGTAAAGAATCTTTAAATAAAATGATTACTTACTGTAAAGGTGATGTATTATTACTAGAAAAAATCTATAACGTGTTTAAAGGATATTCTAAACCTAAAACTCATATAGGTTTTTTAAAAGGTAATGGTAAATGTTCATGTCCAACTTGTGGTAGTGATAACTCTTATTCAAAAGGATATAAAATTACAGCTAGTGGTACACATCAAATGAAACGTCATTGTCAAAGTTGTGGTCATTACTTTACTGTAGGTTTATTAGCATGGGCTAATAAAGATAAATAATATAAGAATTAACAACATTAAGAATCCCAGTCAATAAAAGGCTGGGATTTTTTATTAATTAAAAATTATAAAATATGAAT
>CAYVAG010000036.1:0-2103 GCA_964449265.1 uncultured Candidatus Peribacteria bacterium | reverse complement strand
GCCTTACAGAAACTACTCTCCCAAAATATATAAAAGATACTACTGAAGCTCTTCGTATCCAAAAGAAAGTAAAAAATGGAGAAGTGTACCCGCTGTTCTCGTATCTCAATCCAAAGGCTGTCCACATGTATGCCGACTTTATGCGAAAATATACGAATAATCCAAATATCCGAGTTCCAAAAGATAATGCTGAATCTGAACAATTCCGTCTTGCTCTCGAAGGAGATACCAATGGTGAAAAACTTGCAAATGCAGGAATCCCTATGCCAGGTTACTTCCTTGCGGATGGTGCCCGGGTCGTGGGCGAGGGCGGGTGGGCGGGCTGGGTGGCTTCGGCTCCGGATGGCGATGGCTTCGATACTCTCTGGCTCGATCGCGTTGGTCGTAACTCGTACAATAACTGGCTCACTTTATATGGTTCGTCTCCTCTGCTCTTTGAGGATAAAATTCCTGCTTAATCTCTTTGCCCTCTTTGTCTCTTTAATTTTTGTTTCGAGAAATATGATACTCCAATAATTGGGGTATTTTATCTTTTCTCTCGCTCATCATGATCACAGAAGGACTCCCTATATACAAGTCGACGTATGACTTCCTCCTTGAAATATTTCTTTTCTCTCGCTCATTCATCCGAGAGTACAAGTATACGATCGGGCAAGAACTCAAAAATGAAACCATACAACTTATGCTTTCTATTTTTCGAGCGAATAGCTCTCTGGAGAAGCGATCTTTCTTTCTCGAAGAAGCAAAGATTCACCTTGAGACTGTACGACTGCTTCTGCGGATCACAAAAGATCTGAAGCAAATCACTCTCGAGAATTTCGTGTCTCTCTCAGAAAAACTTGAGTGAATATCGAAACAGCTGACAAGCTGGCAGACCCATAGTCGGAAGGTATGATGCTAGGGATATAGTCAGGCGAGAATCTTCTCTCGTACACGAGAGGAGAGAGTGCCTATTTTATCGGGGATACATTCGTGATATCACGAGTAGAAAAAGATCGCTTTCTCGTCATTTCGAGGGAGTGACATATGAGATATCCCTATCCGACCAGGCTACTTCAATGCGAATAATGCCCGAGTCGTGAACGAGGGCGAGTGAACGAACTGGGTGGCTTCGGCTCCGTATGACGATGGCTTCGATGCTCTCTGACTCAATCGCGATGGTCGTAACTCGAACAATACCTGACTCACTTTCAATGGTTCGTCTCCTCTGCTCTTTTCGGCGAAAATGTATATCCCTAGCATCATGTTTTCCCTCTCCGACATCTTCACGGCATACTATGACTGTCGGAGACACAAGCGTCATACCTATGGTGCTCTCGAGTTCGAGCTGCACTACGAGTCCGAATGCATAAAACTCTACAAAGAGATAGAAAGTAGAACCTATAGACTCCAGCCCTGTAGCGCATTCATCGTGTGTGATCCCGTCCAGAGAGAGATATTCGCCTCGCACTTCCGAGATCGAGTCGTCCATCATCTCATCGCTCGCCGTCTCGAGCCGATCCTCGAACGAGTCCTCATCCATGACGTGTATAGCTCGAGGAAATGAAAAGGAACTCACTATGGCATCTCTCGCATAGATCACTTCATGCGATCGTGCTCGGAAAATTACCAGAAAGATGCGTACGTCCTGAAGCTAGACATCTCAGGATTTTTCATGAGTATCGAGAAGGAGAAATTGTGGGAGAAGGTGAAGGATCTGGTAGATTGTTCCGAGCGTCCCGTCACTCGTAAGGAATCATCTGTTTCTATGGATGATGACGTGGCAATTCATGTTCCACTTTGTCATCCCGTAGGCGCCCCTTGCGAATCATGGAAGTGGTGGATCCCTATTTCTTCGCCTTATGAGAAAAAGACACTATCATCCTCAAAAGATGATTTTGAAAGAGATTCCTCCGCTTCGGTCGAAATGACAAAAAGAAACTATGAATCCCACCAGACGAGCAAGATATCCTCCTCTATCTTATTCACACCATTATCTTCACCGATGTGAGAAAGTGAGTGAAAGTCGTCGGAAAGAGAGACGACTGGATATGACTTCCGAGAAATAAAAGTCTCTTCTCTGCTCGAGAGTGATGCTGACTCCCGATCGGGAATCTCACGAGT
>CAYVAG010000035.1:674-2340 GCA_964449265.1 uncultured Candidatus Peribacteria bacterium | reverse complement strand
CATGGCAATAAACTCTTTAGGATACTTACTGCTTATCCTCATTGCCGCGCTCACTATAGGTTCAATAGGAGCAGGGCCAGTCCAGACAATTGCGGCAATATTTATAGCGCTCCCCAGCCTATTTTTGGCAAGGTTCTTGGCCCACGAGCCCCGTCTCAAACTGGCCAAGCCTAATACCACCTATAGTGGCAGCCTTTTATCGAGCAGCATAAAACAGTAGACAAAAAAAAGACGCCTCATTGCTGAAGCGTCGTCTTTAATATTCGGAGAGGGAGGGATTCGAACCCTCGGTACAGGTTAACCCCGTACGTCTTCTTAGCAGTGAGGTGCTTTCGACCACTCAGCCACCTCTCCAAGAGCACGAATTTTCTGGTCGATTAATCGGCAACTCTTATGATAGCTCACAAAAGCCCCGAAGACCAAAAAATGTTGTCAGATGTTGTCAGATATTTCCTAGAACCACCAGGTTAACCCAATAATAGGCCACGGCACTACTAATAATGATGCTATCACCACGGTCTAAGAAGCCCCCATGGCCAGGAATCATGTCGCCCGAGTCTTTTATTCCCGCGTCTCGCTTCAACAGAGATTCACAAAGATCACCGAGCTGAGCAGCTATTGAAATCACTGCTCCCATAAGCGGTGCCTGCCAGAGATTGAATTTAAATGGATGACAAGCGAAAAGCACGTGATCTGCCAACAGGGCAATACTTACGGCAAATATAATGGCCACACAAAATCCGCCGATGGCCCCTTCCAGGGTCTTTTTCGGACTGATTTGTGGATAGAGAAGGTGCTTACCAAGCTTCTTGCCAACATAATAAGCAAAAACGTCAGTTCCCCAAATAATAAATAGAGTAGCCCAGACATAGGCCAAACCCGGCTGCTGCAAAGGATTGTCAGTAATGGGCATGCCCGCTGGAGTTAAGTTGCGCAGCAAAACTAAATGGCTCGGCAGCCAACCGACATAGATGAAACCCAAAATCGTAGAAGCAATGTCGGCGATGGTCGCCGGGGGATTGTCATTGCGAAACAATAGACGAAAGAAGGATAAATAGATGCCAATAGTTAGCAAAAGCGGAAAGTGCTGAATAGAGAAGCTATCCGGTACCTTTATTCCGATCATCCACTGGGGAATGTCAGGTAGGGCAGCAACAACAAAGAAGGCAATGATCATGCCGAGAACTATGCGGCTAGAGGGGTTTATTCCTTTTTTACGGGCCATGGCGATGAATTCGCGACCGCCCATGACGCAGGCATAGCCAAGAGCCAACGACAAAAATATGCCGCCGGCCATAATGCTAAATACTGCACCGGCAAATAAAAGCCAGCCGAATAGAACTCTCATTTTGCTGTTCTATGTTTCAAGTGCCATTTGCTACTAGCTCTACCGCCCTGATGCCATTAAACGCGCTGCAAAATAAGCAGTGAGTGGAATGGTCAGAACCAATCCTAGACTACCACTAATTGCCGAAGCCACTTCAGTAGCAACCAAATCAAGATTTACAAGTTTGGTAGATGGAATTTGACTAATCAATAGAAGCAAAGGCAGGGCAGAACCGGTATAAGCCAAAATCAATGTATTTGTCATGGTGCCCATGATGTCACGGCCCACGTTCATACCAGACTCATACAATTCGGCAAATGTCCGGTAGCCAATCTTGGC
>CAYVAG010000035.1:0-664 GCA_964449265.1 uncultured Candidatus Peribacteria bacterium | reverse complement strand
ATCCATAATCACTCCAAGAGCACCAATGAGCATTCCCGCCGCCAACAAGCCACTATAAAATTTCGGGCTGGCAACCAGGACGGATCCCCTTAAAATTTGCGCTTCTTCTGACGATAAACCAGTCAAAGGGGCATAGACAATCACCAACTGCGCCGCCACTCCAGCCACTATTACCCCACAGATAGTACCCAAAATAGCAGCCAGGGCCTTCTTCGACAGACCGGCGACAAAATACATGGTGGTCACAGCTGAAGCCAGACAAATGCCAATGGCAACCATAAGAGGATTAAAACCATTGAGACTAAGAGGAAGGAGGACAAAGGCAATAAGACATACACTTATAAGAAGAGCAACCAAAGACTTAACGCCTTTTTTACCGCCAAATATTACGAAGGCTAAAAGGAAGACAAGCAAGAGCCAGCCAAGAGCTGGAGCGCGATGATAGTCGGCAATATTTACTTCACTTTTTGCCACCTCACCACCAGTGGTGACTACAGAGAGTATTACTTCAGTACCTGGTTTAACATTGATATTAAAAACCGGGTTGTCAGTGATCTCATTAGGAACAGCCACAGTGCAGCCCTTTAGCTTCCCTTCTAAGACCTCCACTGAAACGATCTGGCGGTTGGAAACCATACCAACGCTGGAGAGCAATTCTTTATTT
>CAYVAG010000034.1:1214-3060 GCA_964449265.1 uncultured Candidatus Peribacteria bacterium | reverse complement strand
TATTTATAGTGGTGATGTTTATTATAAAATAAATAAACCATATAACGAATTAAAAGATTTAAAGATTAACAGAACATATCCTATTAAAGGATTTATGGGATACTCATCAAAATATAAAGGACATTAATGGAAACACATATCCCAAAGACATTTACAATATTTACTGATAAGTATACAGTAAAAGAATATAAGAAGGTAGATAATGAAGATTCTATGGGTGAGCATGATTACATGACAAAAACCATTAAGATTAAAAAAGATATGCCTTTAGAACAGAAAGAAAGAGTTTATTATCATGAACTATTTCACTGTATGTTAGAACAACTAGGATATGATAAATTATCTAGTGATGAGAAATTTGTAGATCAAATGGGATCTGTATTATATCAAGTATTAAAAACATCAAAATAATGAACAACAAAGAAAGAACATTTATTCCAATGAATCAACGATTGATTATAAAACCAATTGTTGAAGAGGTAACAAAAGCAGGTATTATATTAACTGCAAAAGCAACCGATAAACCTTCTATGGGTATTATATTACATGAAGGTGCTAGTGGTGTATTTAGTACTGGTGATAAAGTATTATTTAATCAATATACTGCTTTAAAACCAGAACAATTTCCAGACATTCTAATAGTTAAAGAAGAGGATATTTATTTAAAAATTATAGAATAATGGAAGAAGGAGAAAAAAATATCATTACAATGTTTACTGTAGATGGTAAATTTAATTATGGTAACGCATTATTATATTTAGAAAATATAACTAAATATCAGAAAGAAAGAATAGAAGCTTTAGAAGAAGCTATGCAATTTTTTAGTGAATGGTACAATACAACACAAAGAGTTAATATTTTAGTACCAGAACATTTAAATAATACTGGAGAAATTATACTACCTTCCAGTATGACTAACGGCTCTAAAAGTATAATGGACTAATGGCAGATTTAAAAAATAATAACAAGAGGTCAGAAGTTAATACTACAGTTAGTACTGCATTATTAGCTTCATATCGTAAAGCATTATATGAAGTTGAAAAATTCTATAAATCTATAGATTTTGAATTATATGGTGATGATATTGAATTAAAGATTAAAGTAACTAAAGCAATACTTGAAGCTGGTGAAAAACTAGGTAAGAATATTGAATCTTTGGATAAGTTAGAAGATAAAGTTAAACGTGAAGAAAAGGAATCTATTCATAGAAAAGGTTCTTCTGAAACAAGTAGATTTGAAGAATAATGCCTAGTTTTACGCAACATGTACCTAATGTAGAATGGTTTACTCATACAGATGAGTTTAAAGAATCTGCTATGCATTTTGATAAGCATGGTAGATATACTCTTTTACAAAAAGGTACAGAAGCATATAATGAATTTTGGGATAGAGAAGATACACGATGTAGATATGGTATGACCAATAGTGTAGGTATTACTATTACAGGTGTACATTATTTCTATCTTAACTATGTGCGTATTAAAACTGAAGATCTAATTACAGGGCGTAAAAAGTTTAACTTCCCACGTTTCTTAGATATAGATTATGATTACTTTCATCTAGTAGAATATGCTCGTAAGAATCAAAAAGGATTAATATTTACTAAACCTCGTAGAACAGGATTCTCTTATAAAGATGCTGCATTATGTTCACATGAGTATAACTTCTATAGAGATTCAGTATGTGTTATTGGAGCATTCTTAGAAAAGTTATCTACTACTACTATGAACATGGTATTAGATAATATGAACTTCTTAAATGCTAACACTGAATGGCGTAAACAACGTAATCCTGATACTAAAGATTTTGTTAAAGCAAGATTTGAAAAGAGTATTGATGGTGTTAA
>CAYVAG010000034.1:0-1156 GCA_964449265.1 uncultured Candidatus Peribacteria bacterium | reverse complement strand
GGCAGGTTATATGTCTGAAGTTAAGAAATTAACTTTTAAAGATAATCCATTTGCTGCAGTAGGTTTATCTACTTCTATCTTCATTTTTGAAGAGGCAGGAACTCTTAACAACTTACGTGATGCTTATGGTATTACTGAACCTTGTTGGAAAGATGGTGATAATATGGTAGGATTACCTATTATATTTGGAACTGGTGGAGATATGGAAGGTGGTACAGCAGACTTTGCATATATGTTTACTAATCCTAAACAATATAATTTATTAGAGTTCCAGAATATCTGGGAACCTGGTAAAGAAATGACTAATTGTGGATGGTTTATTCCAGCTACTAGAGGTCGTTTAGGTACATATAAAGATGAGTTAGGTAAACATCCTGAATGGAAAGGTAAACCTATGGTAGATTATGATGGTAACTCTATTGAAGAAATAGCTTTAGCATCTATTGAAGATTATAGAGAGATTAAACGTAAAGGTGGAGATCCTAAAAATATTCAAGATTCTATTACACAATATCCTTTAACACCTTCAGAATCTTTTTTAAGATCAAGTGGAGCAATCTTTTCATCTATAGAAATGCATGAATGGTTATCTAAATTAGAAACTATCCCATCATTAAGAGATGATAAAACTAAAGGTACTTTATACTTTGATACTAACAATAATATAGCATTTAAATTAAATCCAGATTTACAAGATATTATAAATTTTCCTCTTAAACCTGAAGATTCTAAAGAAGGTGCTATAGTTATCTGGGAACATCCTATAGCTAATCCACCATTTGGATTATATATAGCAGGCTGTGACCCTTATGATCAAGATAAATCTGGTACAGATTCATTAGGTTCATTCTTTGTTTATAAACGTATGATTCATAATGGTACTACATATAATTTACCAGTAGCTGAATATACAGGACGTCCTAACAGAGCAGATGATTTTTATGAGAATTGTAGAAAATTATGTATTTATTATAATGCTAAATGTTTATATGAGAATCAATTAAAAGGCCTTAAAGCTTATTTTGAAATGAAGAATAGTCTTCACTATTTAGCTGAACAACCTGGTATTATTAAAGATATTGTTAAAGATTCTAGAGTACAACGTGGATATGGCATACATATGAATAGAGGTAGTGGTGGCGCATCTGGTATTAAA
>CAYVAG010000033.1:0-3287 GCA_964449265.1 uncultured Candidatus Peribacteria bacterium | reverse complement strand
TACCACCTGCATCTCGAGAAAGAGATATAGTATCACCGATTTTGGCACGAGTCGAAGAGATACGGTTCGAAGATTTCTCTTTCGAAAGAGAGATATCAGATATGAGAGCATCTCCTCTGAGTGCGAGAGAAATATTCTCTGCTCCTATAGCGTTAATCTTTGCTTCTTTCGCAAGCGCTAGGAAGAGCTGAAGTTTCTCTTGTGTCGAGACATAGTACGATGAGACGTCGAGATTTCGTACAAGTGGATCTAAGAGAAGAAGTGCTCTCGCAGTATCACCGCGATCGAAAAGAAGACGTATGTAGAGAGCTTTATCTGCTCCAGAACTCCAGTACCAGTAGCCAATCTGTGATTGGTGGTTCATCTTATTTTCGAGGTTTTTCTCTATCTGTGGAGTGTATCGACCAAGCTCATGAGCTGCATAAGCATAGGCAATATATCCATGGAGAGAGAGGAGATTCGGATCGATGCGTTTCCACCACTCTGCCGCTTGTTCATTTTTCGTAGCTGCGAGTGCCCATACTGCCTCTGCGAAGCCATCAGGATCTTTCGCATAGACAGAGTCATTGGCGATGATATAGGAGACCCCTGCATCGATCGATGTCTGCGGTACGCTGAGTCCGAGTTCTCGAAAAGTGAGAAGTGAACGGATGACATATGGTGTGATATACGCATTGGCATCGAGGGCTCATTCCCAATAAGTCCACCCACCACTATAGTGCTGCATGCGAAGTATCTTCGCAAGTCATTTTTCTATATTTTCGCGAGCTTGCTTCTCATCTATGATAACGCCAATGTTTTCTCGCAGAGAGAGAGCTATAGCATTTGGGAGAGTACTCGAGATCGTCTGTTCGATACAACCATATGGATATTGGAGGAGAGACTTGATCGCCTCTTGCATCTGACTCGCGTAAGAAGTCGAGACACTGATATCGACAGTGGAACGAGCTATATCAGTATTTGGATCAGAGATTTTCGGTAATGTTATCTTCGTAGTCGCTCCTGTAAATACTGAGATAACACGAGACGTACGACCTACTATAGGAAGATCGGGGATAGAGAGAGATTTGGTGATACTATCGAGTACACGAGATCCTTCACGAAGTTCGATCGTATAGGGTATATTCCCTTTCCATGATGGTGGTACAGCGATAGAAAAATCGACACTTTTTGCAGTATTGATATCGAGAGAGAGAGCTGACTCTTTGGTAATTTGTCATGACAGAGTACCGATCTTCATGATTACTGTGGCTGGAGTGATACGTTTTGTATTATTGAAGGCGCTCACTGTCGTAGTAAAGGTATCTCCATTTCTGGCGATCATGGGAAGATGTGCCTCGAGGACATAGTCTTTTCGGACTTCGATCGTCTTCTCAGCAACGCCAAATCGAGAATCACGAGTACTACTGACAGCGATGATGCGGTAATCAGTGATATTGTCTGGAAGGGTAAATGAGACTTTCGCTTTTCATGAAGCATCGGTACGGACGCTTGGATTAGAGTACGCTGTGTTCTTAAATATCGTACGAGAAGCTATCTCCACACCTCATCCTCATTTATCTCCACTTCCTCCATTCGATCATTTTCTCGAGAGGAATCGGTTACGTTCGAGACCGATGAGGGAAAGAGAAGTCTTCACAGTAAATGGAAATTTCTGGTAAAACTTCGGTATCATATCGAGATCGATATTTCCGAGAAGTCGTATGAGGCTCTCATCGACGACCATGAGCGTCACTTCTCCCTGAAGCGGATTTCCAGAGCGGTCTGTCAGAGTGAGATCGAGATTCACATTGTCACGGTTCTTATAAGTGGTCTTATCTGGAGTGAGTGTCAGGACAGATTTCTTCTCTGCGATATCGACGACGAGCTCTCCGTATGCGACAGCATAGCTTCGGGCTCATGCGGGAGCATTCGGGAGAAATGCCACAACACCGATATATACATTCGGAACGACACTATCATCGATCGTTATATTCTTCGAGAGAGTATTTCCTGAAAGGGTGACATATTCTTTGTCTATGACTCATCATTTCTCTTTCGTGATCAGGAGAGTCGCACCAGTAAATGGTACTTGTATAAGAACTCGAGCGGTTTCACCCATCTTATAGACAGTTTTCTCTGGGATAACGCGAAGAGTCGAGTCACGAAGAGTCATATTCTCTCCTGAGATGTAGAATATCGACTCAAAAGTGCTCTCTGGTGGTGGCTCTGCAGAGAGAGTCACTGGAGTGATCTTCATATGATACTCTCCAGGAAGAGCAGAAATGAAGCGATAAGAAAAATCTTTATCATCGACCGTTCCACTCGCGACGGAAGTATCAACAGGACTCGTGACACGCACTTGTCCTGCTCGGATATCGTCTACCCAGGTTTCGGTATAGGATCTTTGTATGATTTCGTAGTGATATTTCTTCGCGAGACTCTTATCCCACTTGCCATACTCTGGTTTCATCTCTCCTGTGAGAGTATCATTAGGACCGAGGATTTTTTTCTTCGGAGTGAAGGTGAGTGGATTATTCGGAGAAAAAGACTTATATTCTGCTGGAAGTTTGACGAGAAGTGTCCCTGGTGTCGTGACCGTCTCTCCTGAGAGCGGATCGCGTATCGTGATCTCTACAGTATACTTATAGTCGCTATAGAACGAACTATACTCGACTGGTACACGAAATATACCATACCCATCTGCCTCGATCGTACCCGTTCACTCAGTATAGAACTCGATCGGTGGCTCGTAGTAACATCACCAGAAACAGTCTCCCCAGTAGCTGTCATCGTAGTAATCACTTCGATATACTCGGTACGTATAAGAGGTATTTCGCATCTCAGCACCGTTATAGTATTTTGCTTTTACGATACCTTCGATATTAAAGTCTCATTTATACACATTCGATATCCACGGAGAATACGGGTCAGTATTGGATTCTTTTCGAAGATTACGGATAGATTCATCTTCGAGATCTGGGCTCTTTAGGGTGACAGTGGCAGTGAAGGTCGGGTTTTTGAAGACTTCAACCTGGAAGTTCGTGAATCCATTATCGACGTATTCTGAGGCACGAGTGTTGGTGATATTTACATTATATGACCCCAGTGATGCGTCTTTCGGGAGATCGTATTCTGTCGATATAGAGCCGAATTCATTGGCCTTCAGAGTCGTACGGCGAATCTCTCTTCCCATCGGATCAGAGATGACGAGATCGAATGTTCCTTCTGTAGGGATTTCGAGAGTTTTCGAGTTTTTTCGGAGGATTGCGTGGAGATAGACTTTTTCTCCAGGAAGATAGAGCTTC
>CAYVAG010000032.1:0-3962 GCA_964449265.1 uncultured Candidatus Peribacteria bacterium | reverse complement strand
TTATAAGATCTTTTGCATCTTTCGTATAGAGAATATCGACTTCCTTGATTCGAGAACCAATCTCTTCAGTCGAGTCTTTTCAGTTTCTGAGCTCATCGAGTCTCCAGTCAGAGACATCGAAACCTATAACACTGAATCATGCTTTGGAAAAATGATACGCAAGTGGGAGTCCGACGTATCCGAGACCGATGAGTGCAATGCTTTTTGTTTTCATGCGAGTAAGTTGTAATGATTTATAAGTAGTACGTTTTGAACCAGTTCATGGTATTCTCGACACCTTTTTCTATCGATGTTTTTGGCTCCCATGAGAGGACTTTTTTCGTATGTCAGATATCCGCCCAGGAAGCTGGCACATCTCCTGGTTGTATGGGGAGATAGTTTTTTATCGCTGGCTTTCCTATATGCCCCTCGATGAGGGTGATTATATACTCAAGCTCGACAGGATGATCAGATCAGAGGTTAAATATCTCATATGGAGATATCGTATCGATCGACGCAATAACTCCAGAAACAATATCATCTATATAGGTGAAGTCTCTCTGCATTTTTCAGAAATTGAAGACATCGATCGGTTCTCATTTGGCTATCTTATCAGCAAAAATCATCATCATCATATCTGGTCTCCCAAATGGACCAAATGCAGTAAAAAATCGTAATCCTGTGGTAGGAAGTCCGAAAGGATGAGAATAGGCATGTGCCATGAGTTCATTCGAGCGTTTTGTGGCCGCATAGACAGCCATAGGATGGTCTACATGATCTTCCACAGAAAAAGGTTGTTTTGTGTTTGTACCGTATACACTCGAGCTCGAGGCGTAGACAAAGTTTTTCACACTATAGCGTTTTGCAAGTTCGATAATATTAAAAAATCCTATGAGATTGGATTGGATATAGACTTCTGGATGTTTAAGCGAATATCTGACTCATGCCTGAGCAGCGAGATGACAGACCTTATCGATAGTATATTTCTCGAAAATATTTTTGATACCATCAAAATCTTCGAGAGCACATTTATAGAAGATAAAGTTCGGATTTTTTTCGAGAATAGCTCTTCGAGCATGCTTTATGCGTACGTCATAGTAGTCATTTTCGATATCGAGACCGATTACCGTGTCTCATCTCTCGAGAAGAGCAAGAGAAAGATGAAATCAGATAAATCAGCTCGTTCATGTCACTAGTATATGAGCCATAGGAAAGTGTGTAGAGGAGGGCTAGAGTATATAAAAAAGTCTCTGAAAATCAACCGAAAGATCTATGGTAAAAAAATCCCTATAACCTTCTCAAGTTCTCCAAAACTTCATTTTCACGAGATAAAATTTTTGATTCCCTTCAGTGTCTCGAATCCTTCTGCATGTTTTTTTTCTGCTTTGAGCTGAGCGTAAGCCTCAATTGGAGCCTTCCCTTCTCAGACAAGTTTACCGAAATATTTATTCCGAGAATTTCCGAAACAGGTGGCGATCATATCTCATCCGAGAGAGAAGTCTCCATAATCGAGAATATCAGAACCACCGAGAAGTGGTATGAGTCTCTTCATATCCTGCCAAAGAAGTGAGTAGTGATATCCTACCGTCGAAGCACCATATCACTTCCCTTCGAGGTATCCGACGTAGAGGGCAAAAATATTTTTCAGTGCTCCATAGAGTTCGACATTTTTATAGTCTGAAGTTATACGGATAGTGAGAGTATCTGATTGGAACATCTCCTCGAGAGCTGATGCAGTAGAGAGATCTGATACTCCGATATCTGCACCGAGCGGTCGAGCTTCGACGAGCTCACTCGCGATCATACCTCAGGAGAGGACAGCATAGCGATAATCGAATCCACCGAGTTCATCTTGAAGCGTATCGCTCACTGTCCTGAGAGTCGTGTTATCTATCCCTTTCGAGAGATTCAAGAATATCACTCCAGACTTCAAATGAGCCTTCATATCTACGATTGTGGAACGTATGAACTGATTCGGAATGACGAAAAGAACGAGATCAATCGATGGAAGTATCGTCTCTATGTCTTCGAGGAAAACGACATTTTCTCCAAAGGTGAAATCTGAAAAAAAATACGGACTTCTCCTTTCTCGTATAAGGTGCTCTCGTGAAGGGATATCTTTCTCATAGGCGTAGAATACTCTATCAGGATGAAGCAGAGAAAGATGTTTCAGTATGGCAACACCAAATGCACCAACTCAGAGAACCAGGGTTTTCATAGTATATTAAAAAAATTTCTTATAAATCATACGGAAAGCGATACGGAGAGCTCCACCATAACGCTGTCATTTCGCGAGAGTATAGCTATCATAGTGGATATTGACTGGAACTTCCTGAATCGTATATCATGCTTTCCTGATCTCATCGATAAGCTCACTCGCATACTCCATGCCATCCATAGTGAGATGGATATCATCGATTACTTTTTTTCGCATCATACGATAGCCGTTGTGAGCATCAGTCAGGTGCACTCACGATATGAGTGAGGTGAATATCCTTCCTCAGATCAAGATGATGCGCCTGAGAAGGGGAACATTGGAGGTGGTCTTCTCGATAAACCTGGAACCATATACCACATCGATACTCTCATCGCTCTCGAATTTTTCTATAAATTTCTCCATATCCGAGATATCATGTTGACCATCAGCATCGAACGTGACGATATATTCGAAGTCTCCAAAACTCGATCGTACCCAAGCAAATCCTGTCTCGAGTGCTGCTCATGCTCAGCGATTGACTGGATGACGCAGGTAGACTATCCCTTCGCCAAATGCTCTTCGCAGGAGCTCTTCTGTAGTGTCAGTTGATCCGTCATCGACCACGAGTACTTGAGTATATCCTGCAGCAAAAATCCCCTCGATCACTCCAACGATACGAGTGGCTTCATTGTACGCACGGATGAGAAAGAGGATTTTATTTTTTTCCATTTTTTGGTTCAGAGAGTGAGAGTTCGCGTACGAGTCGCGTGAACTCTTGTCTCTGAGATTCTATCTTCTCGAGGAGGAGGAGGACGAAATAAAAAAGAAATACGATACTTCCGTATACGAGTGCGTCAGCTCCACGAGCAACTCCGATGATATGCGCAATACGATCGAGAGAGTTCGGGAAAAATCCAAAAACAAAAAGTCCGATTCATACAGAAAGGAACACGATAAAGTGAAGAGCATTGAATCGCTCACGTCTCGCTACCGTGAATGCGATGATGGAAATGATAATCCCCGAGAGGATAAAAAATATCTGAAGAATCGTCATAAACTTGTCTTTTTTATAAGAGGAGTATAATCACGCCCATGCCAAAGTCAAAAAGTCTCACGAGCAGAGATGGACAAAAAATCCATATCATTCATGAAGGTGAAGATATTCCGCTCTATGAAATCCTCAAACAAAACCGAAATATCACGGGTGAGAAATTTTTCTCGCCATCGCTTTCCGATCTCCATGACCCATTTCTGATGCCAGATATGGAAAAAGCTGTGAGCCGAGTACTTGAGGCCAGAGAGAAAAAAGAACGCATCGTCATATTCGGTGACTATGATGTCGATGGGGTATCATCGACGGCTATCCTCGTACGATTCCTCACTGAGATAGGATGTGAAGTGTCGTATCGACTTCCCCACCGTGTGCATGATGGTTATGGACTGAAAAGCTACTTCTTCGATGAACTCGCGGATAAGTGAGTCAAACTCGTCATCACCGTCGACTGTGGAACTCGTGATATAGATCCGATACGCCATGCGAAATCCCTCGGCATCGATGTGATCGTCACGGATCATCACGCCGTCCCTGATATCATCCCAGAAGAAGTAATAGCAATTTTGAATCCAAAACGCAAAGATTCGCATTACCTATTTCCGAATCTTGCTGGTGCTGGTGTAGCGTTTAAGTTGCTTCATGGGATTATCGAGGAGATGAAAGTTATAGGTATCCGTCATCGCGAAGAATGATCCATTCTCCGTAGTGCTACGAAGGACGAAAGCGATCCAG
>CAYVAG010000031.1:0-5149 GCA_964449265.1 uncultured Candidatus Peribacteria bacterium | reverse complement strand
TAAAACCATAGGATTATAGAGGTTTTATTTTTTTATCAAATTTTCTATGAGTACTCCAGCTATTTTTACCCTTTTGGTTATACTAGCAATACTCGTTCCTTTCTTTATCCGTAAGATAAATCAGGGAGAGGTCGGACTGCGAGACTTTCTCGGAAAGTATACGGATACGGTTGGTCCTGGTATATTTTTTCTCATTCCTGGTATACAGGCCGTGAAAAAAGTCGATATCCGCGAACAAGTGGTAACAGTTCCAGAACAGCAGATCATCACTCGAGATAATGTGGGTATGGCAGTAGACGGAGTCATATATGTGCAGATCGTCGATCCGTATCAGGCGACATATGATATCAATAATGTCTTCATGGCGGTCGTGAATCTTGCACAGACGAACCTTCGAAGCGTACTCGGAACTATGACACTCGATGAGACACTCTCGAATCGTGAAGCGATCAATATACGACTCCTCGAATCCCTCGATCGTGAAACAGGGAAATGGGGAATCAAGGTGCTCCGTGTCGAGATCAAACGTCTTGATCCACCAGATGATATCCAGAACGCCATGAGTAAACAGATGAAAGCAGAGCGCGAGAAGCGTGCTCAGATCCTCGAAGCAGAGGGATATAAGGTCGCACTTATCACAAAATCAGAGTGAGATAAGCAGTCACAGATCCTCCAGGCAGAGGGACAAAAAGAGTCACAGATCCTCCAGGCACAAGGAGAGGCGAATGCGATAGTCGCAGTCGCTGAAGCGAAAGCGAAATCCCTCGAACTCGAAGCCAATGCTGCCGTGGAGTTCTTCAAGTGAGCTGCTGTGACGAAAGAGCAACTGAAAGTTATCGAAAGTGCTCTCGGACAAAACACAAAATATATCCTCGACTCAGATATCCTTGCTGGGGTATCGAAAATATTTGGTTCCGCTAAATAATCATTTTACATATGAGTATACTTCTTTTCTGGATCGGTGCTGGTATCGTGTTTCTCATCGTAGAAGCTCTGACAGCAACTTTCTATGGTCTGGCTCTGGCTCTTGCGAGCGCTATCGTCGCCCTGTCTGTATGGCTGATGAATGATACAAGCTTCACTCTCATGCAGGGGTTGATCTTTGCTCTCACGAGTATCGCTTTTTCTTTTTTTCTGCCGAACTATCTGAGGTCATCGAAACCAGATATGCCACAGTGAATGGATAAATACCTCGGACTTACGCGTGCTGTGAAAAAAATCGGGTGAGATCTGAAAATCTCCCTCGATGGAGTCGACTATCTTGTCGAATCAGAAGATGATATCGTAGCAGGGGATAAAGTGAAGATCCGATGACATCAGTGAGTCTCGATGAAGGTAGATAAACTCGAAAAACCAAGAGCATAAGAGAACACTTCACTCATGAAAAAAATCCAAGAGAGGCAGATCCAGATCCTCAAACACATCATCGAAGAATACATAAAAACAGGGGAGATCACCGGATCGAAATCCCTTCTTTCGAAGCATAACCTGCAGGTGTCTTCAGCGACGGTGAGGAACGATATGATGTCTCTGGAGAAGATGGGGCTCCTCTTCCAGCCATACAATAGTGCATGACGACTTCCGACGTCACGAGGACTTCGAGTATTTGTCGATTACCTTATGGAGACGATGCCTGGGGTTTTTATCGAAGCTGAGGAGAGCTATGAGAGGAAGCTCGATAACAATCGTATCGACGATACGCTCTACTCACTCGTCTCACGCCTCACGAAGATCACGGGCGAGATCACCTTCGCATCCATCCCGTCTCTCGGGACATCGTACTATCTCGGTCTCTCGAACTACCTCGAGCGTCACCAGGGAGTACTCGGCGAGGAGAAATACCAGATCATCAAATGTCTCGAGAATAAACATGAGTTCATCTCACTTCTTGACTGACTCGATATCGGTTCACGAGTTTCTGCATTTATTGGAGAAGAGAATATCCTCCCTGAGCTCGAGAGCTCTACTATGATCGTCAAGCGTATCGAACTCGATGGCTACTCGGGGTACCTCGGTATCCTCGGTTCTACGATGATGGACTATGCGTTCAATATCACAGCTCTCAGACAGGTGCTATAAAAATTTGCTTTTCTAGAGCCTTTCTATATACTGTCCCTCGCACTACTGGTGTATTTTCTGGTTTTTGCATTTTTATATAAAATACTTTCTTTCATACTATGGATCACAAAGAAAAAAAATCTCTCATGGAGAAATTCGCCACTCATAAGGGTGATACTGGTTCGCCAGAGGTTCAGGTCGCTATCCTTACTTCTCGTATCGAGAACCTGAAGGCGCACCTCGAGACTCACAAGCAAGATAACCACTCACGTCGCGGTATCGTCATGATGGTAGCGAAGCGTCGTAAGCTCCTTGATTATCTCAAGAAGAAAGATGAGGCTCGCTATACAGTCGTCATCGAGAAGCTCGATCTGAGAAAATAATTGCAATACTCAAGAAAATCCCTAAAATTCCCTTACTTTTTAAGGGAATTTTTTATGGCACAACTTCGTTTTCGTACTCCTTCGGGAATCCCGTTCTATCCGACGCACTATATTTCTCATGCACTGATCGTCATATCGGTGATTATTGCGGTTCTCGGATTTCTTTTCCCGTTCCTGAAGTCATATTTCGGACTGCATGCCATCCCAGTATATCTCGAAACTCTTCCTTTTATCTTCGGGCAACTTGCTCTCTATCAGTTTCTCCATGGAGACCCAATCCATATACTCATGAATGCATATTTTCTTTACCAAGCATGACCCGAAGTAGAGTCACGAATGACTCGTCGTGAATTTCTCCTCTTTTTTCTCGGGAATACCCTCTTCGTCGCTGTCGCACTCTGGTTCCTCTCTTCTGGTCTTACGATCGGTATATCGGGATTCTGTATGGCGCTCCTCTCGTATCTCTATATGGAACTCCAGTCAGTTCGTAATCCGATGGCGAATCAGATCCTTATATTTCTCGTGATTAATATTCTAATCGGACTCACGGGAAATATTAGCTTTGTGGGACATGCTGCTGGAGCAGTGTGGTGAGTACTCTGGTGGTATATCAAGAGCAAGCGGTAGACTTTTTATATGTCTCACATGCGCAGTAAGCTCGGATAATCTTGGCTATTACCTCTTCTTTTTCTTCTTTTGTGAGAAATGGAAAAGAGTTATACAGAAGATCAAACTCTTCTTCGCCAATAAGAGGGGAAAAGAGTCATTTATTGGGATATGGTCAGAGGAAACTATCGACAATAGACTTTTCGAGTTCAACGAGATGCGGATTATCTGGGCTTATTTTCATAGAGGTATGTAGCATGTTGAAGGAGAAAGTCTGTCTGTATTTGCTTTTTCTTTATGACTGAGTATGTAAAAAATTCTTCTACTAATCAACTAAGTTCATACCTATCTTCATATTCTCGAGCTTTTTGTATAGCCTGTAGCTTATCGAGTTCCATAGCGAGCTTTCCTTCAGGAGTTCTGCTATCTTCATAATCAAGCTAAAGATCTAAGAGGTAGTGATTATGTCAGAGTATTTCGCGTATCGCTTTTTCTTCGTTCTTTCTTTTTTCTTCTGGTGATATAGTATCATGAGGAGTGAAATCTCCGACTACTCACTCACCGATATCATGTATGAGAAGTGTATCCTGTGTTCTTAAGATATTGATTCCTAGGGTTTCTACCTCTCGACGAAATTGCTGAGTGACCATAAGTGCAGCAGAGATCTGATGTTCTGCTACGCTCTCAGGATCTGGTATTCCTCTACGTACCCAGCCACTTCTCTTGAGTCGAGCTACTGCCTTGTAGGATTCTCAGAGTGAGAGAGTGCTTATCCTTTCGTGGCAGTTGGTGAGAGTGAAGAGCATATAATAAATTAAGTCACTTTATTATACAAAATATCTACACTTGTCAATTTAATAAATCTTCTTCGAATTGTCGTATCCCATCCAGAGATTTCGGATACTTGCCCACATCGGGAAAGCGAAGGTCTCGGATACAAGTCATGACAGCTCGGATGAGAGATTTGGTGCGCTCGACTTCGCCCTGCTGGACGTACTCTGTGAGTTTATGGAACTTGTCTTCGTCTCGATTTTTCTCCACGAAGAAGAGCTCATACTGCCTCTGACGAAATGGTGCCCAGCGCGGAGAGAGATCGAAGAGGACGGCATAGAAGGCGAGCTGGAGCTGGTACTTCCACTGTTTCACTTTCACATACTCACTTCACTTCCCATCGAAGGTATCGAATCCTCCTCCCGTCTTATAGTCTGTGATGATGAGTGAGTCGTCAGAAAGCTGCTCGATACGGTCGATCTTTCCTGTGAGCTGTATATCTCCGAGGTATACTCAGCCTCAGACGGTGCGGAAGTCATATTCGAGGAAGAGTTTCTCATATTTCTTCCCCACGATTTCTGCATAGAGGGATTCGAGGTTGGCTCGCCCGCGGTCGAGATAGGTCGTGAGAGTAGTAGTATCGAATCCTTCTTGTATGAGTGACTTTTCGAACGATTCGAACAGAAGTGACTTCATGAAGGTTCACTTCTGCATGTAGTCCGTGAAAAATACTTCCAGTCCTGTATGGATCGCTGACCCATATGAGCTCGCGATATTCTTCGCTCCTGGGAATCTCAGGATATTGTTCGCGATGAAGTACTCTGGTCCCGCGTCGAATACATTCAGAAAATTCTGAAGTGCGGTCGCATTCATGACGAAGAGTTTATCGATGCGATCTCGGAGAAAGTCATCTTCATCACCGATGTAGGGAAGTGACCAGAGACTACTCGAGTCCGCTCTGAGTACGAGAGTCGCAGAGTTTTCTTCAGTACTTCCTTCTCCATTTTGCCAGCTCTCATCTTCTGGAGCGATCGCTGGAAGAGGAGTATTGGCTCGCTCATCGAGACTCTGCTCACTCCACGAGACGTAGAGTCCATCGCGTGCTCGAGTATAGGCTGTATATATGAGACGCTCGATATCAGGATCACTGTCTTTCTCGGGTTCGAGGGGGAGATTTTTTGGGAGCGTCGATCCCGAGACTCGTCCGAGTTTGTACTCTCTCGTATGGAGAAATGGCACATACACATGATCCCACTCGAGTCACTTTGCCTTATGCACGGTAATGAGTGATACTCCTGTATCTTCATTTCCGATAAGATGTGATGTCTCGA
>CAYVAG010000030.1:0-5298 GCA_964449265.1 uncultured Candidatus Peribacteria bacterium | reverse complement strand
CTGTATAGCCGATGAGTACACCCCCTGAACCTGTAGAAAATGTATGAATCGAGCTCGCAAGACCAACTGCACCGTTCACATCCAACTTAAATCCTGGGCTTGGCGCACCGATACCGATATTTCACGCTGGAGAGCTTACAGATCAGTTCAATCCTGTACCAAATATGATATTTCCTATATTCATCTGGTAGGATGCTGTAGCAGAGGGCATACTCGTAGATGCACCGATCGCAATATTGTAGGAAGCCTCGATATTGTATCATCCACTATATCAAAGTATGGTATTATAGGAACCAGTATAGTTGCTGCTGCCCGCATAGGAACCCATTGCGATATTTCCATTTCCAGTGGTGTTATTGTTGAGTGCTGGTGATCCGTAGGCTGTATTATAGGAACCACTAGAGTTATTTGTCAGTGCTGCATATCAGAGAGCAGCATTATATGTTCCTATTGTATTTTGCCACAGGGCAGACACACCAACAGCAGTATTAGCAGATCATAGGGTATTAGCCTGCATAGCGAGTCAACCTATAGCAGTATTGTACGTTCCTATGGAATTTGTAGTAAGAGCTAGGTATCAGTTCGATGTATTGTAATTCCCTGTAATATTGTTCGTCAAGGCTCAATTCCCATTAGTAGTATTACTTGCTATGCTTCCTCACCCCTTCCCTACTCTCACTCCATTTATATACGCATCCGTACTTCCGCTCATACTTCCAGCAACTTCGAGTTTGTAAGTAGGACTCAGCACTCCGATACCGATATTTCCTGCTCATGCTCCAGTTGCATCACGACCATAGATGAGATTCGCGATATTAAGCTGATTTGATCATGTATTGGAAATATTTGGCTGAGTATTGTACCCGAGGAAGAGATTGTTATCTCATGATATGAGATTTTTTCATGCAGTATTACCAAGTGCAGTATTATAGCTTCCTGTAGCATTACCATTGAGTGCCTCTACTCCATCTGCAGTATTCCAGTTTCCTGTAGTATTCGTATAAAGAGATCTGAAACCATTACTCGTATTGCCCAAACCTGTAGTATTCGAATAGAGAGTCTCATATCAATTTGTACTATTCATCCATCCCGTAGTATTGTTCTGAAGAGTGCTCGTTCATAGGGCACTATTGCTCGCTATACTTCCACTTCCTCTTCCCACTCTCACTCCATTTATATACGCATCTCCTATGATGGTGACATTTGTCCCATTATCTGTGATCGATCCTGTGCCGAGAGTAGTCGATGAGAGCCATCTCGCGACATAGTTCGTCTGTCCACCTGAGATAGCAATAGTCTGCCATGTCGCATTTCCACTCGCATCAGAGGTAAGGACTCTTCCTGTAGCTGCTCATGATCCGATACGGATACCATAGAAGCTTCCTGTACCAGCGACAGCGAATTTATCTGTAGGGTTCAGGACTCAGATACCGATATTTCCTCCTGTACCGTAGATCCAGTTTCCGATTGTGAGTTGGTTCGAAGCTCATGTCGAAGCGAAACTTGCTCCAGCACCGAGGGCAATATTATTGTTTCCGACGATCAGATTATTACCAGCTGAGTCTCAGAGAAATATATTACTATCACCAGTTATGACGTTGTACCCTGCATTGTAACCGAGTGCAGTATTATATGATCCAGAGTTTGCCAAGAAGTTTCCCATAGCACCAGCACCGACTGCAGCATTCCTGTTTCCGTTAGTATAACGAAGAGTGTAGGCTCAGAATCATATATTATTACTCCCGCTCGCTCCATTGAGAGACTGATATCACATAGCAGTATTATTTGTCTGGGTAGTATTGCTAGTGAGAGCGCTGGAGCCAAAAATTGTATTGCTCGCTATATTTCCTGCTCCCTTTCCAGCCCTCACTCCGCTTATATAAGCATCTGGTGTGATGTATATATTTGTCCCGTCATCAGATACTTGAGATGTCACCAGTGCACTTCCATTCCATTTCGGGAGATAGTTGACAGTATTGGATCCTACTTCTGGGTCCGTTTCAGTTATGACGACTGTTATACAGTTGGGCATACCGTAAGTTGCTCCTGTGCTAAATGAGGTGATCACTTGTCCTGTGGTACATGGATTGGTGATGAGGTTCTGGAAGTATGTCCCAAAACTTCAACCCGAGTAACTTCACGCTGGTCATAGCGCTGGGAATGTCACTGCGGATGTCTCTATAACAGAGAGGGCATATATCGATACCACGAGAAGTGAGGCAGATATGAAGCGAAGGGTACGCATAGGAAAAAAAGGAGGAAATAAAAATTATTGTCGGACATCTTCCAGTCACGGAGGAGGGTTCTGCATGACTCCAGGATTTGGCTCCATAACCACAGAATAGATATCTTTCGAGCTATTCGGATAGGCACGGTTTCATGGTGTTTTATCGAAGCTACGGAAGTAGTTCCAGTCGTATGGGATAGCGCTATCGTAGGTACAGGTTTCATCATTTTTGGTGAATACAGGACAGACTGCACCTCATGTTTTTGAAGACCCACCGATAGTATTATATGAGGCAATAAATCATTTTATATAGAGTTGGGTTTTGGGGATATCGAGAAATACGGATTTTTTATTGATAAAGTAGGGTGAGAGCGCCCCAGAGATGAATTCTTCTCCTGACCATATCGTTTTTTCTGCTACGAGACTTGCTTGTACATTTTTCACGCTTCACTTGATGTAGATGTTCCCTCATTGTCAGAGCTCATTTCTGAGAGCTATGAAGGCTCGAGGATAGTTCACATAAGCAGGTGTCGTGACATCTGTATCGATATAGATATCTCCACCGATGACGATAAGGCTCTTGGTATTATCCATACTACTATCGAAAGCCGTCTGTATGGTAGAGTATTTGAGAAAAAGATCCGAAGGGTTGGTATCCTTCTTATATATGAGAGTTTTATTGAATGCAAAGGGAGAGGAGAGAGTAAAATCAGTGTTAATATATCCAGTACTACTTTTTTCTGCATTTCGAGAGAGGATGCTGACGTTTTTGCGAACTGCATTCATGAATGTTCCGAGACTCGCGCTCGTGATGGTAGATCCTGGGGTATAGAGTGTACTGAAGGATTTGGTCCCTCCGATAGATCCTCAGACTCCTACCTGTCCGATAAATCCGCTTCCTACTCATACCGAGCCCGTAGCAAATGATATCCATCAGATGTTATCATTCCACGCATACCCAGCGATACTCGTCGTATCAGGAAAGAACCATACTCATGAAGCATAGGACTCACCGTGATTAAGGGATATCCATCCAGCATTGTCACTCCAGGCATACCCTGAGAGATACCAGGGGTCACGGATATTCGATCCTGTACCTGGTGATACGACGACAACTGGTCATGCTCATACATCAGAAAATGTCGCCCAACCAACTGTCTCAAGCCAAAATATACCAGTTAAATAGACATCGCTCGATGCAGCGAATCCTACTACCTGTGCACCCGAATAAGCTGAAGGCGTATCATCGAAGGAGAGGACTCCTGCATTTCACCCAGTAGAGAATGCACCAGTAGAGTGTGTGTTTCCGAAATATCCTGATAAGAGTATACTATACCCTGCCGAAGATACAAAAAATACTCCTAAACCAATAAGAGACACGAATGCTACGAGAAAGAGAAAAGATTTCTTGAGCATGAAAAGAAAATATTCTCTCTATTATAGAGAAGATGTACCCCTTTTCCAAGAGAAAATGTAAGAGAATATATAGACGTATCGTATAAAATATGTGTGCAATTATCTCACTCGGAAATTATAGTCATCTTCTACGAATCTTCCCTTAAGAGAAGAGATACATTTGATAATGTTGTTGTGCCAGTTCGCATTACTCGATGCATAGATCACCCCATCAGGATTTCACCACCGCGAAAGCTCACTCACATGAGTATATTGTGAGAGAAATTTGTTATTAAATGTCGCTACCATCCACTCGATTCACTCTTTCGGTGATGCAAATTCATAGGTATTACCACTATCTGTATTCCCTACATTTCCTATATTGTATGGGGTTTTCAGGTAGTTACCGAGGGTAGTCTCAGCGAGTCCGACACACATAAGAAAACTCGGATCTATCTCTGCATCGAGAGCGGTATTGACCCAGAGATCCCAGTTTCGGAAGTCTCGTGTCGCATAGGTAGCGAGAAGGTATTTTTGTCGATCTTCTTCAGTATTCCCTTTCATTTTGAATTTTCTCTCATAGTTCGACGCATCTGCGGTATCACCATTACGGGCGATAAAGTCCGCGATAAATTTGTCCTGATATCGAGCAGGAAGGTCATCATATGTAAGTATCGATATGTCAAGAACTCGAAGAGGATCGAGCGGCTCTTGTTCATGAAATACTTCAAAATGCAAGTGTGCTCCACTCGTCATAGGACCAGCTCATGGTGTTCCAGGAGCTCATCCACTCTTTGCGATGATATCTCACTTCTTCACGAACTGGTACGGAGAAACTCTGATATCAGAGAGGTGTCCATATACGGTGACATATCCATTTGGATGTTTCAGTGCAAGATACGAGTATCCGCCTGGAGATGGAGGAAGTATATAGTATACATATCCATCCATAGTTGCGAGCACATCAGATCCTTGGGTTACTGCTATATCTATCGCATCATGCTGACTTCCGACAGCCCGAAAGTATCCAGGATCACGGAAGTATGCAGAGATAGTCGGAGTTCCTGTGACGGGCCATGTCATAATATTTTGCATAGTGGTGTCAGTAGGGATTTTCCTGAGCTCACTTTCATTTTTGTAAAAGGCAGTGATAGATACACATTTTTCATAGAGTGCCCCCGTTTTTTTCTCGGCTTTACAGCCATTTTTTTGGAGAAGATTATCCAGAGAAAGAGTATAGGCATCGGATTGTTCTTGCCAGGATTTTTCTACAGCTTCTTGCGCTTTTTTCTGGGCTTCTATGTACTCATCATAGAGTGCTTCTTGTCACTGAGTGATCTCGAGAAGATCTTCTCGTTGGTTACGCTGGACGGCAAGAGTAGATTTTTGTTTTTCGAGAGCATTTTTTTCAGATTCCAACAGAGAGACCTCATCTCGTACTCGTATGCTGATGCGATAGTAGTCACGTACTAGAGATCGGTACTCCTCGATAAACTTTTGTCCCAATATGCTCAAGAGTGACTTATATACTATATCTGTAGATATACTCTCTGGAGTATCTGATGAGAGTATCATTGCCTGGATGATATCGATATTATTCTCTTCGTCATAGAGCGTATTACTTTCAGAGTAGATATTGGCTAGATATCAGAGAATTGTCTCTCGATTTTTTCTGA
>CAYVAG010000029.1:0-5440 GCA_964449265.1 uncultured Candidatus Peribacteria bacterium | reverse complement strand
ACTACTTCCTCTGTGGATATCAGTATCTCCACTTCCTATGCAAGTCAGATGCAAGATGCTATCCGATCACTCCTCCAGTATCCATATGGTTGTATCGAACAGACGATCTCGAGTACTCTCCCAAATGCTATAGCCCTCTCCCTCAGACAGAGTATCGGCGCTCTCATCGATGAGAAACAAGCTCGTGAAAATAGTGAAAAAGGACTCGCCAAAATACTACGCATGCAGCACTATAGTGGTGGATGGACCTACTGGGAATGAGCGACCGAGGCCAATGCATATATCACACCGTATGTTATCCGCCCACTTCTCCAGTTCCGAGAGCTTGGATTCGTGGTGCCTGCTACGACACTCGAAGCTGGGGTATCCTATATCCTTGCGAACGAAGCCCTCTATAGAGAAGATGTCGATGGATATGCAGAAGCGACATGGTCCCTCGCCAGTATGAAAAATGAACAAGCCGCTGAGTGGTGGAAACGAATCGACCCAAATAGTCTTTCTCCACATGGGTACATCTCCTATGCATATGCTGCTCATGAGCTCGGCCGATATACTCCGCAGATAGCTACCAATCTCGATAAGATCATGAATACTCCTCGTACAGAGTCATACTGGTACTGGAATGCGTGAGCAGATAAGGCTATCTATATACGGCTTCTCTTCGATCGTGGTGAGACAGAAAAAGCACTCACTCTCCTCGATCCTCTCGTGCGAAGTCTCGATGTATCTTCCTACTATGTATCGACACAGGAGAAGATACAACTCTTTCTTGCTCTTGCGAAAGAGGCACGTATTCGCTGATCTCTTTCCTCTCCTATAGCACTAGCACTCAGAGGAGATGCTCTCATATCTGATATCTCTCTTTCGAAAGAAAAAGTCTGGAACCGCACGACGACGACTCGAGCAAAAATCGGCGATGCTATAGCCCTTTCTCGTGATATCGCTACCCCTCCTCTCTATGTCTCTCTCATGATCACAGATCGACCCAAGGATATCATGAGTCTTCCTGCATATGCCACAGGAGGTATCACGATCACTCGTGTCTTCGAAGAGATCGATGAGTCGCGATGAGTCGATAGCGAAGGAGAGTATGTGTACAAAAAATGAGTCACCGATGGTACGTTCCATAAAGGAAAACTCTATCGTGTCACCCTGAAGGCCAGCCTCCCTCTCTATAAAGAATCTTCTTGGCATCACCTTACGATCGAGGATTTTCTTCCCGGAGCATGGAGACCAATACGTGGGATATTCCAGACAGAGAGTGCTCTCGAGAGAGAAGAATCAGATAGCTGGTGGGACTATACAGAAGCTCGAGATGATCGTGTCCTTGCGAATATGTCGTATGGATATGGAGATACTCGTAGCTACTCGTACTATTTCCGACCAGAGTCACTCGGTGAATATATACTTCCTCCAGCGACCGCCTACTTCATGTATCGACCAGAGGTCCATAGCTATACCAAGTATGAGAAAGTCCTCGTGAAAGATTAGTCTACAGATATATCCATAAACCCTACCCTTGTATGAAATGTCCAAAATGTAAAAATCTCGATACCAAAGTGATCGACTCTCGCAGTACAGAAGATGGTAAAGCTATCCGTCGTCGTCGTGAGTGTGAGAAGTGTGGAGCCAGGTTCACGAGCTTCGAGCGTCTCGAATTTGTCTCTTTCCTGGTGACGAAATCTTCATGAGAAAGTGAGCCATATGATCGAACAAAAGTCATGAGCTCTATGATGAAGGCTCTGACAAAGCGGACTTTCAATCCAGAAAAACTCGAAGATATCATCAATACTCTTGAAAATGAGTGGGCACAAAATAAACAAGGAATCACCTCCAAGCGTATCGGTCGAGATATTCTCCGTAAACTTCGAGATCTCGATGAGGTGGCCTTTCTTCGGTATGCTTCTATCTACCATAATCATGAGAGTGTGAAAGGGTTTGTGAAATTTATCGAAGAAGAGCTCGGATAAGTACTATGCAAACGATCACAGATACTCGCTCACTCGTAACTGTAGTTCCACTTGGCACCACGTTTTTTCATGGACCACTTATATCCCATGAACTCTATACGCTTCTTACAGAGTCTCTCAGAAAAAAAGAAAAAGTACTTCTTCTCTATAATCGTCGAGGTTTCGGGAGGGCTTGGATATGCCAAGACTGTGGATATTTCCCGCATTGCAAAGAGTGTGATATCGCCCTTGCATACCATACGAGTCCTACGAAACAGCTCATATGTCACCATTGTTCTCGTGTAGAGCCACTCTTTCTCGATTGTCCTTCTTGTGGATGACAGCGCTTCCAGAGTGTTGGGATCGGTATACAGGAGATCGATACATCACTTTCTCATATACTCCCATGAGTATCTGTACTACGTATTGATTCTGATAAAGATGAGAAAAAATCTGCCATCATACAGGAAATAGATCGTCATGATATAGTACTGGCTACCTATGCATCGACCTGACTCATACAGAGAGATTTTCATCATGTTGTGGTTCTGCTTTTTGAGTCAGAGCTTACTCTTCCTGACTATCGTATGGAAGAAGAACTCTATCATACGCTCGATTATCTGAAGAAATCATGAAAACCCCTCATGATACAGACCTATACTCCTCTCCATCCACTTCTCTCACTCGTTACAGAAGGGAACTATAAGAATTTTCTTTCTACGATGAGTCAGGAGAGAAAAGATTTTCACTACCCACCATATACTCAGTTTGCCCTCATACGCGTGCATGATGAGAAGCGTGAGAAAGTAGATGATATGCTTTCGAGACTCGTAAATAAGATAGAAACCATAAAAACCGAAGATACATTTCTCGCATATGATCGTGATCTTCGAGAGAGGTATAGAGGTGAGTGGACTGCTAAGATCATCTTAAAAGGCAAAGAACTCCATATTCTTATAAAAGAACTTGAAGTAGAGATACTCCGTAATCGTTCGGTCACGCTCGAATGGAGATAGCTATATCTGTATATCCTTATTCTTCTTATAGCTCCATATACTCACCGCGATGATGATGCTTCAGAAGAATAGGAAGAATCCGCTGTAACCGAATATCTGGAGAAAAAATCATCCGAGCACGAGCCCTACGACATTAGCAGCATTTTGGAGTATTTTCATCGGTCCAGCAGAGGCGCTCGAGTCAATCTCTTTCATCGCCATCTTTTCTGCATAGATCGTATTGTATGAGTCGAGAAACTGGTTTTGTCAGAGAGCCATTCCACAAGCATATCCTACACTATTTACTATTGCGAGGATGAGTATGATGATACCCCCAGTAGTATATCAACCAGTATAGGAAAAAGATATGATTCCCATAAGGATCAGAGATGCTCCAGAGAGTATCAGTCAAAATAATGCTACCGTTTTGATTCCTATTTTTTCTGACACATGACTTGCTATCTCCTGAAGACCAAGGGCAGGAATCGCTATACAAGCAAGAAGGAGATATGCCGTTTTTTCAGACCCCACGGTAGCCAGGAATTTGATGAGAAATGTCGATGCAAAAGTATCCCAAAATCCGAAAATCAGTACCAGTGACATCGTCCAGTAGATGATCATATAGGGTGGTTTATGCAACATGATCGACTGTATGACGATTGCTGCTTGTTTTGTTTCGGTGATGAGAGCAGACCATTTGAGTGGATTTGTCTCTTTTTGGCGGGGCTTCAGGAAGACATATTTTGCACTCTCGAGAACTTTCGGGAGATCCACGGCACTGATTTTTTCTGAGAGGTACTCCATGACGTTTTCCTTGTTCAGTTTCCTGATCCCGATGGTAAAGGATGTGATATCTGAGAGGGATACACTTTCATTCGCATTGTCGAAAAATCGTGTCGTAAATACGAGGAAAATCGTGATCGTCACCCCGAGTATGATGATGGCAAATGTAGGACTGACCGAGAGGACGAGCCCAGAAGTGATGAGTCCTACAAGTGATCCTATACCATAGGTGATGTTATTTCGAGCTAGTATTTTTCCATACTCACTCGGATGTGCATGTGAGAGTATGTAACCAAAAGTTGATATATCATTTATCTCTTTCGTGAGACCATAACATATTGATGCTATCAAGATCAGTATCCAGTTGAGTGCATTTCCGAAAAACCAGGATATCGTGCTTTCGAAGCCTTGTGGTACGATGATCTTCGTGATATCTCAGAGTCACTGGAAGGCCCCATAGATAAAGTTAAAAAATATTCCTACAGCAATCAGCTGAGATATAGCTCCGATGGTGAAGAGTTTTTTTGTCGAGTAGTAGCGTTGTAATATTCCGATAGGGATATCCAGAACAAAGGCTATAGCATTCGCTACCCCGAGGAATATACCTACCAGAAGGACGCTCTGGAGCTGAAATGTGAAGAAAAATACTACCGCAAAATGAAATAGCATCCAGGTAAATCCCTGGAGTCCGTTTGTCAGGTAAAAATTTCTCAGTCTATACCCATCGAGACTGGTATTGACCGAGATTTTGATGAGAGGATTGGAGTTTTTCTCTTCCTCATGTGGGATTGCTAGTGTATCCATAGGTATGAAAAATAAGCCGTATCCGGCCTATCATATATGAGTGCGAGTCACTTCTTTACATTCCTGACCAGGGAATAGATATATAGTAGCATGATTATATTCTTTTTGCGAAAAATCAGAGTTGCAAGTCCTTTTATTTATTTTCCTCATGAGGAATCTGTGCAATACTCCGTATGAGATTGAGCTTGCTGGCTTGGTGATATGAGTGCACAGAATCCAGTTCTATACGGGTTTGCTTCTGTTTACGGAATTTTTCGAGTCGCATTTCCGCATCATGTGCATTTTTTGCATCCTTGAGCGTATCGATCATCTCGAGAGCCTCGTCGAGAAGGGCTCTATTGGCACTATCGACTTCTTTTCGTACCATGACCATCTCGACGATATATATATCCCAGTTTTCGAGTATATGATGTTTTTTCTCTTCATTGAGTGCTTCAAATATCACCATGATATTATGGCGATCCTCAGCTGATAGGGGTGATCTCTCGAGAAGTGTACGGAGGCGTGTGTTGCCCATGATTGAGTACGACAGAGGTGATCAGGGAGGAGAAACAAAAATCCAATACTTTTATTGTATCGGATTTTAGATATTTGCAAGTTTTTGATTAGGCAGCCATCCTATCATCTCAATAGAATGTATCATTTACTACGTCTACTGTATCTGCATTTGCCATGATCGTTGCTACCTGTATGACGATAGCATTATTACTATCGAGAGCTTTATGGTAGTCACGAACGGCATGTAGTACAACATCACGTATATCTGGCTGGAGATCTGCAAGAGTGTCGAGGAGATTATTTGCCTCACCTGCAAACATAGCACAAACTTCATCGATTACTTTTTGAGAAAGCGGTGAATTGTTTTCAGGATGATTGCGAGGGGTGGGTTTCATGAGATGTATTCTATCA
>CAYVAG010000028.1:2676-6988 GCA_964449265.1 uncultured Candidatus Peribacteria bacterium | reverse complement strand
CACGACGACACTCTACTATGTCATATTCGGCCAATTTATCGGATCGCGCGTGTGAGTCGTCGGAGGTATGGACTATATGCAGTTCATCGTTCCAGGACTTGTCATGATGTCGATCATCATGAACTCGTTCTCCCATGTGGTATCATCGTTCTATATGGCGAAGTTCCAGAAGACGATCGAAGAGATCCTCGTCTCACCGACTCCCTACTGGGTCGTGATCCTCGGGTTTATCACAGGAGGAGTCATCCGTGGTATGGTGACAGGAGCAATCGTACTTGGAGTCGCATTTTTCTTCACACATATCACGTTCGCTCATATCGGACTCACGATACTCTTCGCTTTCCTCACGTCACTCCTCTTCTCGCTTATCGGCCTCCTCAATGGTATCCTCGCTGATAGTTTCGACTCTATCTCTATCGTCCCGAACTTCCTTCTCACACCGCTGACATATTTGGGCTGAGTATTCTACTCGATCAATATGCTTCCATCTTTCTGGCAAAAAGTATCGCATGCGAATCCGATCCTTTATATGATCGACGGATTCCGCTATGGTGTGCATGGATCCTCAGATATTGCCCCTATGACGTCATTTCTCGTACTCGTAGGATTTTGCATCCTCTTCTTCTCTCTCGTATGGTATATGTTCGCGAAGGGGAAGGGAGTGAGAGTGTAGAAATACTTACTCAAAAATACTCTTCCATCACTTGAGAGAGTAACGACGAAGGGCTACCATGAAGAAAAACGTGAGGTTCGCGAAGAAAAGATATCACCAGAAAATCATATTTTCTATATTTGCAAATCCTGAAAGAGACAAAAGAGTTGCTACTTGGCTCACAGAACTCATGAAATATACGAGAATACTTTCTGTCCATGGTTGGAGCCATCATTTTTTAAACGTCGGAAGAAAGGCTATGAGATCTATAATTGCCGTGAGGATAACGGTGTTTATTATATTTCTCGAAAAATAGTAGTAAATAAGGAGTAAGGTTGCTAAGGAAAGACAAATCCAATCAAACCAATTAATGTGAATTTTTTTTATTCAGCGAAGTGCGAATATGCACCCAAAAATAAGCGAACTTCCCATAAGTCCTATAGGTATAAGGGTGATAAACTCTTTGTTCGAGAAAAGCACGTAAATATTAAAACTCACAAGTACAAGCCATACAATATATGTGAAAAAATGAGGAATAGTCCTTCATTTCAATATATCTCGCCAAAGCGGTATCGCTCCTGTGAGATATATTCCTGTACTGATTAGTGCAAAAAGAAGCTCTTTTTCCATGATTAATGTAATAGCATTTTTATATAGAATACCCTATTTTCATCATAACAATTCCTTCCCTTTCGTAGAAGCTGTATAGGTAGTTTCGATGAGTTTAGAGTTTCCTACGATTGCTGTCACAAAACCTTTCTCCATGAGAAGATTCAAATCTGTCGCGAGTATTTTCCATTCTCTATCGGGTAGTCTTTCCTGAAGAGTTTTTGTAGTTATAGTATCATTTCCTATGGACTCTAAAAGATACATCTTATCTTTTACTGTAGACTCTTTGGTAGGAATAGACTTACTTTCTATTTTCTCTTTCATTTTTTTATCGTAGCCACCTCATGTAATGCTGGGAGATTTATCAACCTGAAGCATAAAATAATATAATAATGAAAATCATATACCACAAACAAAGGAGATTATTATAAGTATTTTTAAAATGGTGAATGTACTCATAGCGATGTTTTAGAAATTAAACGAAAATATCCTATAAAGAACTATTTATTCCTCACATAGATGAGCTTGTATCGACTTTTTCCATCATTTCGCTCGGTGATCTCGAATCTTTCTGTCGAAGCGAGGAGGGGAGTAAGCTTATTGTACCCATAGTTTCGTGGATCGAAGTTCGGCTGCTTCTTCTGTATGAGTCCGCCGACATCTCCGAGAAATGCCCATCCATCATCATCTGCGAGGTCAGAGACCGTATCGGCGATGAGGTCGATGACATCGGGAGTGAGCTTATCGACACTTGAGGCGATCGGCTCGAGATCGGAGAATGGGATGATCTTCTCTCCTGCTTTTGGCTTGCGCTCTTTCACGACGGCATCTTTGGTAGGCTTCTTCAGGATCTCGATATAGATGAACTTATCACACGCGACGATAAATGGCTTCGGAGTCTTCTTCTCACCGATCCCATAGACTTGCATCCCTGCTTCTCGCAGTCGCGTCGCGAGACGGGTAAAGTCAGAATCACTCGATACGATACAAAAACCATCTACCTTACTCGA
Source organism: uncultured Candidatus Peribacteria bacterium (assembly GCA_964449265.1). GTDB lineage: Bacteria > Patescibacteriota > Gracilibacteria > BD1-5 > UBA2023 > JAGOMW01. The sequence continues at coordinate 4,717 of CAYVAG010000028.1, read as the reverse complement.
ATAGAGGATATCCATAGCGTCAATGATCATAGCGCTATCGGTCGCGTTTTTCCCAGTGGTATAGCCATACTGTTGGATCGGCTGGATGGCGTGTTCGAGAAGGAGATCTTTCCACTTCGCGAGTCCTGGACGAGTCCAGTCACCATAGATACGCTTGATCGTGGGATTACCATACTTGGCGATCTCTTCCATCATCTCTCGTACATATCCGCTTGGGATATTGTCTCCATCGATGAGTACGGCAAGTCGGACGTCTGTTTGCATAAATTGAGAAAAGTTATAGGAGAATTGTAGGACTTTTCGTGGATATTGCAAATCCCTATTTTGCCTCACTCCAGTCGGCTCTCCATATGACCCCATCTTTTCTATAAAGTGCTGCCTGAGTCGATACTGCGAGGATCTCGCCATCGACTATCCAGGTGAGGCGATCACTATTATGGTAGAGAAACAGAAGCGATCATTTTGTTTTTATAAACATATTTCCTCATTGGCTGTAGATACGCAGGTTCTCCAGAGAAATATCTGGAAAGGGGATGATACGTGGTGATGCTTCTCCGCTTGGGTCGACGAATGAGAGGAATGTATCGTTTCCTCTCGATCCCCATACGAGGAGATCTTCCCCGTGCCACTCTACCTGTCGGATCTTCTCGAGTCCTGTGATGATCGTGAGTGGAGGTGTTCGGGATTTCTGATTTTTCAGTACACGGAACTCGCCTCCTTCCTCGCTATACCATGTATCCTCTCGGTCGAGAAATATACTTGATGACACTTCACTTCCGGTGAGTGTCACTTTCGTCTCGTCAGGAAAGACGAGAGAATTGCCGATACGAAAGTAATCCGATCCTATAGTAGTGACACCCGTGTAGGTTTTTCATTTTTCTGTGAGGAGTGTCTTATCTTTCGGACATGATATCTCTCCACGGCGCATAATCGGGAGGTCACGACATTTTTCGAGAAATGCAGTGCTGCCACTCCAAGATTTTTTCTCCCAGAGATCTTTCGTCGTATTGTAACTCATAAGAATTTTCCCTGAGAGGAAGTATCCTTCGCCGATATGCGTGAGTACACCCGATGAGATGAGTATGCTTCCAGAAAGTGTCTCATCCAGGAGGATCGTACCACTTGCTGTATGAGCTGTCCATGCATTATCGCGAATATTTGCAATATGATCCATACCCGTGCCGACACGAGTATACTGAGGAACCGGAAGGAGATAGATATCGTCTATATAGTACGGAGTGTCTCGGTCGATGACGAACTCTATGCGTCCAGGAACATAATCGTTCCTTGTCATAAGGAGACTATAGGTACCATAGCTGGTCATACGTTTCTCATCACTCGTATAGGCTCCGCTTCCGAGACTGAGCGAAGCGTCTCGAGGAGTCGTCGATATATTGATAATGCCAAATGACTTCACGAGCTCGTTCATATCTGGTCGTCTGACTCATCCTGTAGTGAATACTTCTCGGAAGGAGAAGTCGATCGCAGGATAGTATCCCTGAAAGAAGAAATAGAGAAAAAATGCAAAGAAAAAGACGAATCCCCAGAATATTCTGGAGGCGCGACGTTTTTTCCGGATTTCATCGTAGTAGGTTTGCATCATATTATTTACGTTTCATTTTTACTGTCGTATCGAAGGTATCGATGCGTTTACCGAAAAAGAGTCGTATCTGACTTTCGATCGCAGGGATAGAGAAGAGCGTGAGCGTCAGTACTGGTACAGTGATCCACTGGAGGATATTGTAGAGATAGTCTCGCGGTCGGAAGTGTGTATAACGACGCATGATGTGGATGGAGAGGATACTTGGTATCACTACGGTCGCGAAGAGAATAGTGAAGACGATAGATGTGGCGATCGGTACAGTGAAGACAGCAATCGAGTGGTCGATGGATCGAAATACTCCTGGCACGTACCCGATGAAAAACAACATAAATGGTCCTCCTGCCCAGAAGAGATGATTGTAGATGAGATACGTGGTCTTTCGGATTTTTTCCCATTTCGGGATATTTTTCGCTTTCACGAACTCTGGTATGACATACT
>CAYVAG010000028.1:0-2576 GCA_964449265.1 uncultured Candidatus Peribacteria bacterium | reverse complement strand
ATTTTTTCCCATTTCGGGATATTTTTCGCTTTCACGAACTCTGGTATGACATACTCGATATCAGTACATCCCCAGCTCCAGCGTCTGAGTTGCTTATACTGAGATCTGACGGTTCTATAGAGATTGGCTTCGTCGACGAGGTCCATCTCGCATATAGCTGGTGTGTGGACGATACGAAATCTCCCGCCCCATCCAAAGTAGCTTCTCCAGTACTGGAAGCCATCTTCGACGATAGAAGTGAGTGACCAATAATTCGCCTTATGCAGACACTTCAGTGACTGACCATATACTGCAAAGTTGCGATAGAATTCTGGATTTTGGCTTTCGAAGAGCTGCCACATAGTCGTTCCGATAGCGATAAGTCGAGCAAAAAATGTCCCTCTGATCCAGTTGTTCGAGTAGATCGGTGTATACTGATAGATCGCTCGGTGTCGCTCATCGGTCGAGAGAAATACGGATGACGCGATCGAGAAAAATCGCTTCTCCACCTTGGTATCGGTATCGATCGTCGAGACGAAAGTATGCTCAGGATCGAGAGTGACCATCTTCTCATACTCTTTCATCACATAGGTGATATTGGCTCACTTCACACTTCCTTCTCACTCGATTCAATCAGGATGGACGATATTCACGATACGGATTCATTTCCCGCTATGGTTCTCCACTATATGTCTCGCGTGAGTCTCTCCATCTGGAGCACGTGCCTCGGTCGCGAGGAGGATAGTGATGTTTTCTCTATAGCGATACTCGGTCGTTATCACAGAAAGGACACTCTCTTCGATGACATCGTACGGCTCAGTATATATAGGTATGATGACGATGTGCTCGAGATCTTTCCCGTATCGCTCGATCGTCTGATCATGAGAGAAATCTCGCTTCTCATATCGTAGGAGCTTCAGGTACGACTTCAGTACGTAGAAATACGACTCAAATACCTTCACCGTCCAGTAGGATATGTAGAGTGCGATGAAAAAAAGCCCCGTCTCGTAGTGTATCTGCATGAGAACAAGAGGGAGGAGAAATATCCCAAAGAGCGATAAGAGAGGAATCTTCGGAAGCCAGTATGAGAGGGAAGTGTACTTTTGCATTTTCGTCCGCGAATTATAGAGAAAAGAAAGAAAAATGCAATCGGAGATGGATAGCAAATTTTGAGTGGATTTTTTACAATAAAAGTGTATTTTACATCTGTTATTTCTTGGAACCTGGATTGCTTCGTTCCTCGCGAGTGACGGAAAAATATGAACACTTCTCTTTTCACATCTCATGGCTTCGAACTCTCAGATGAGGAACTCTCGGCATTCGAGAAGTTTCTCACACTCTTCATAGAGTACAATAGTCATACCAATCTCTCTGCCATCCGAGATGAAGAGGGGATTGTAGAGAAGCATTTCGTGGATTCACTCTATGGAGCGGCCATTATCGGAGAATCTGAAAAACCCGAAAAGAGAGTCCTCGATATCGGTTCTGGGTGAGGATTTCCTGGTATTCCCTTGAAGATCGTCATGCCAGAGCTCCATGTCACTCTTCTTGATTCTGTAGGAAAAAAAGTAAAGGCGATGAACCATTTTGTCGAACAATTGGAGCTAAAAAATATAACTGCGATACAAGAACGAGCAGAAGTGCTCGCGAAAAACCCAGAGCATGCCGGAAAATATGACTTCGTCGTATCGCGCGCGACGGCGTATATTACGGATATCCTCTTCTGGGCTCGACCATTTCTCGCGAAGTGAGGGAAGATCATCCTCTATAAGATGCCGTCAGATGAGGAACGTCGAGATCGAGAAAAAATACTAAAAAAACTCTGACTTATCCTCGAAGGAGAGCTCGAATATGAGCTCGGAGGGAAGAAGAGAGTAATATATGTGATAGGGGAGAAGTAAGATATTATATATAGGAAGATTGAAAGAGGGATAGCAAAAAAGAACAACATTTTCCTATAAGAATCCTTAATATAATCCTAATAAACCTTTTCTAGAAAGACTTCTTGCAAAATGTGAGAAAATATTTGCAAATCGTAAAAATATGTGATATTATATATTTACTGTTTACATCATAACAAATACACATATGAAACAGCATATCCAAGCTTTCCAAGCAAAGCACAATATCCGCCCGTATACAGCAATCCTCCTGTCGCTCCTCGCGGTCACTACAAATGCTGTATCTGCAGCTTCACTCGTACAGTTCTAAAAACTGATATATTAAAACTTCCGAATCGTTTTCGGGAGTTTTTTTATGATTGACAGAAATCCTTAGGGAATTTTTTAATACACCCATTCTAACAGATGCCTACAGTGGTATTTTTATATATAATACTGTATAAAATAATTCTTGCAATATATATTTCGTGACAGAAAAAATATCATGTGATACGATGAGAGAGTAGACAAAAAAGCAAATGTTTCTCGCAAATACACAAACATATACGTCCAAACAAAGAAAAATAGCATTTCTCTCACTTTTTGTGATCCTTTTTTCGATCTGCTCTCCAGCCTTTGCGAATGTAACAGAGTTCTCAACGTACTCAGACACACTCAAATCAAAATGACTCATCGAGCGAGATCTCGTATCGAACC
>CAYVAG010000027.1:0-7351 GCA_964449265.1 uncultured Candidatus Peribacteria bacterium | reverse complement strand
TCATGACAAGTCCTGGAACGATGAACTGCATATAGTCCATACCTCCGACGACTCCGACACGTGATCCGATAAATTGCCCGAATATGACATAGTAGAGTGTCGTCGTGATGACCGGTGGGACGATCGTCTGTTTCCACACGCGGAGGAAACGGGTGACTTCCTTTCGGACGATAGTCATATACGAAGTGAAGAGTGCGGAAGGATTCATGGGAAAGAGTGTAGAAAATAAAGTGATGAAAAGAGTATAGGAAAATAGGGGGAAATTGCAAAGGGATAGCTTCTTTTTACGAAAACAATTCGCTTTTTCTCTCTTCCCGAGTACTATGCGGTCGATATTTTTTCATACCATTTTCTCATGCTTTTCTCAGAACTCCAGCTCATCCCACCTATCCTGAAGGCTCTCGAAGAAGAGGGATATACGACTCCGACTCCTATACAAGAGAAGGCGATCCCGATCGTCCTCTGAGGATTCGACCTCCTTGGCTGTGCGCAGACAGGGACGGGAAAGACTGCAGCATTCGCTATCCCTATCATCCAGAAGCTCGCGAAGGGTGTAGAGAAAATCTCTCCAGCCCCTTCACACACGAAGGAATGAGAGAAAAAACCATTCATCCCCAGGAGACATATCCGTGCACTCATAGTCACTCCCACTCGTGAGCTCGCTATCCAGATCCGTGAGAGCTTCCAGGCGTATGGACGACATACAGGACTCCGATCGACTGTCGTATTCGGTGGTGTCGGTCAGGGAGCACAGGTAGCCGCACTTCGAGATGGAGTCGATATTCTCATCGCGACTCCAGGTCGCCTCCTCGACCTCATGAATCAGAAACATATATCTCTTCGCGATGTCGAACTCTTCGTCCTCGATGAAGCAGATCGTATGCTCGATATGGGATTTATCCATGATGTGAAGAAGCTCCTCGGTGTCCTCCCTCCGAAGAAGCAGACACTCTTCTTCTCGGCGACCATGTCTCCTGAGATCGTGAAGCTCGCGAGTACGATACTCGTCAATCCTGCAAAAGTAACCGTCACACCGATCTCTTCGACCGTCGATATCATCAAACAGAGCATCTATTTCGTCGATAAGCGAAATAAACCACACCTCCTCCTCGAACTTCTCAAGGAACAATCTATCAAAACCGTTCTCGTATTTACCAGGACAAAAAGTGGGGCCAATAAAGTCGTGAAGATCCTCGCAGAGAACCGTATCTCCGCTGAGGCTATCCACGGGAACAAGGCTCAGTCCGCGAGACAAAAAGCTCTCGTGAACTTCAAGGCAGGAACCACTCGCGTCCTCGTCGCGACGGATATCGCGGCTCGTGGTATCGATATCGACTCTCTCGAACACGTGATCAACTATGAAATCCCGAATATTTCTGAAACCTATGTCCACCGCATCGGCCGTACGGGTCGTGCAGGAGCGAAAGGAAATGCCCTCTCTTTCTGTGATGCTGAGGAGAAAGCATACCTCAGAGATATCGAGAAACTCATCGCGAAAAAAATCCCTGTAGTAGAAGATCATCCGTTCCCACTTATGGATCATAATCCTGTCCCCACGCCAAAACCAGGATCACAGAACGGACATTTTTCTCGCGGGAAATGAGGTGGTCAAGAGAAACAATACAGAGAAGAGCATCGTGGTGAGAAACCGAGAAAGCCACTCCCAGAAAAAGAAATGCGACCTCGAACTGAACGCATCGTGAAGGAGAAACCTTCATGGAGTGCTGACTCTGGCAATATCTGACCAGCACACAGACGAGCAAAGCCGAGATTTCCGAGAGCAGATATGGCTCCAAAAAAAGTCTATCCGAAACCAGTAGAAAAAGAAAAACCTATAGAGCGAGATACGACTCCACGCGCGAGACCAAACATCGATAAGCGAAACGCGAAACCCTACTCGAAGGAGAAATCAGGAGAAAAAATCCCTGTGAAGAAATGGACTCCAAAACCAAGGAATAATAAATAATACCTTATGAGCACTTCCCGCTGTGGCTGGGTCAATCTCGCCAATCCTCTCTACATCGACTACCATGACCACGAGTGGGGCAAGCCTCTTCATGATGATCACGCCCTCTTCGAACTCCTCTGTCTCGAGTGAGCACAGGCATGACTCTCATGGCAGACGATCCTGAATCGTCGCGAAGCCTATAGAGAAATGTTCTGGAATTTCGATATCGCGAAAATTCTCGAGAGTACCGATGAAGCTCTCCTAGAAAGAATGGTGTGATACAATATCATCAAAAATAAACTCAAAGTCCTCGGCGTGAAGAAAAATGCTCTCGCCTATCAAAAAATCGTCGCAGAACACGGATCGCTCGATACATATATCTGGAGCTTCGTGGATCATGCACCGATCGTGAATCATAGGACGACCTATCGAGAGTGTCCGAGCTCGACTCCTCTCTCCGAAGCGATGAGCAAATCTCTGAAACAGTATGGATTTACCTTCGTCGGTCCGACCATCTGCTACGCGTATATGCAAGCAGCAGGACTCGTGGATGATCATGAAGTAGGGTGTATGTGTAGGATATAATAGTATACTAATGACTTATATCCATGCAAGTTGCTACTTTACACAAAGCATTCTCACTTGGTACTTCTCATATGATATCAGGTGGCCAAGAGCCATCAGCATTTTTCTTAGATAGATCATAACACCGCGTGATACCTACACCTATATATATTTCCTCAAATCATACCGAACATGAATACTTACTAAATCCATTTTCTGTTGCTCACTCTTCATTACAGGTAGTTATCCTATCTTCTATATAGTTAGGAGTACAAGGACCAAAATCATCACCATGAAACACCCATCGTAGAATTTTAGTATCTCATGCTACTCTTGCATTACAATCAGTTTGACAAGCTCATACCACAATATCACTATTAACGATTCCATCGTCACAGGTTTCTCATGATTCTATAATTCCGTTACCACAAGCCGCGCAATCAGTAATGACAGCTCATACATTCATTCCTGCATTTGCCTTGAAAGCATCCCATTCAAGAGTTTTATTGCGAGTTGGAACGAAGATATTTTTTCCACTTGGTGCCGTCACTTTTTTACATTCTCCATGAACATTTATCTGACTGGTGGTATTTGCAGATACGCCATACCCTCACTCTTGATTATCAGGAAAGATAAAGTTTGTAATAATGTCACTACTAGCATATACCCCCACTGTTATAAAAATAAAAATGGGTATAAGGTAGAGTTTTCATGGGAAGGAATTTTTCATAGACTATAGTAGTTTCATTTAGTATAGCCATGCCCCCTCCACCCGTCAAATAATTCTTTTACTTCCCCGTACTCTTGAGGAAAAACTCCTCGAGTCTTCCGCTTTTTGGCTTCAGTGTTTTGATCTTATAGTCCTCCTTTTGGAGGATTTTTATGGCGTCATCGAGCGTATGAGTCGCTGATACAGTGAGATCGACGACGGTGTCATGGACTACGGGGGTATAATCTTGGAGAAGGCCTTTCCCGTCATCCTGAGGCACGAAGGATCCAGGATTCATTTTTTTAGAAGCATGGATTCTTCCTTCGTCAGAATGACGGGAACCACTGAATGGTCTATCGAGCTCGATACTCATGACCTCGTCTTCCATAGAAGCAAGCAGTTCGCGGATCGGACCAGACTTTACGATCGTTCCCTTATCTATGATCGCGACGTTGCGACAGAGCGTCTCAGCCTCTTCGAGATAGTGGGTCGTGAGGATGATAGTCACTCATGACGCATTGAGCTCGTGGATGATCATGAGGTGGGGTGTATGTGTAGAAAGATGGGATAAAAGTTTATCGAGCGTTTTCTCACACCACTCATCTCCTTCCACCTGATCCTATACGAAATGGACTATCTTTCGAAGATGATATAGAAAATTTCGTTCATGAATACGTATTTTTCTCTTCGAGAGATCACTGTATCTGAGGATACACGCTCGTGATAAGAAACCATGCTACTACGAGAAGGGCGATAACCTGAAGGAGTGTGACTTTTGTATTTTTCATATTTCTTCTAATCAAGAAAATACATACACCAAGTATAGACAAAACTCGGAGGAGTATTTTCTACATACATTGCAATTCCAGGAGAGCAGCGCTTATTTGCTGAGAGAGGCATATTGTTCGAGTTTCCAGAGACAGTTCCGGAAAGATATATTCTTTCTCATACAGCCATCTCAGGTGCTATACCGTACATAAACCAGCTTACCGCATGTACTTTGATATTCGACGTCATATCTCTTCCTGGAAAATTGAAGAAAAAAGGTGACTGTGACCAATAAGTATTGAGTGGCCAACTATCTATGTTTATTGTACTATATCATACAGGATTGAGCTTATCCATTTTACTCCAGATACTCGGATTATTTTTCGTAATATAATCAGAAAAACCCTGGTGCCAACGACTCGGACCAGCTATATCAGCTCCTGTTGCTGCATAATAATACTCTCCTGCTGAAGTTTCAAATGGTCACTCAAGGGCTCAGATTTCATTATTATAGTTCTTTGCGAGCTGTACTATCTCAGCTCACCACGTCTGATATTCCACGACTTTCGCTCTCTGAAAATATCCTGTCACACTGGGATAGAGTGCTGAGGCGAGTATCCCTATGATAGAAATCACGATCATGAGCTCTATGAGAGTAAAAGCTTTTTTCGACATCTGAAAAAGAGTATACATAGGATTTTAGGAGAAATTTGGCTTAGTATACTCTATACCCCCCCCTCCGTCAAATAATTTTCTTACTTACCAGTACTCTTGAGGAAAAACTCCTCAAGTCTTCCACTTTTTGGTTTCAATGTTTTGATCTTATAGTCCTCCTTCTGGAGGGTTTTTATCGCGTCATCGAGCGTATGAGCTGATGATACAGTCAGATCGACGACCGTATCATATGCGTTCGGTGCATAGTCAGAGAGAGCTGTCGATGTGAACTCGCGATCGAGCTCGATACTCATGACTTCGTCTTCCATGGAAGCAAGCAGTTCGCGGATCGGACCAGACTTTACGATCGTTCCCTTATCTATGATCGCGACGTTGCGACACAGAGTCTCAGCTTCTTCGAGATAGTGGGTCGTGAGGATGATAGTCACTCATGACGCATTGAGCTCGCGGAGGAAGTCATACATACCGAGACGAAGCTCGAGATCGACTCCAGCAGTTGGCTCATCGAGGATGAGAAGATGCGGATCATGGACGAGTGCACGAGCGATCATGAGTCGACGCTTCATACCGCCCGAGAGGGCACGTGCCTGACTATTTTTCTTCTCCCAGAGACCAAGTGCTTTCAGATATTTCTCGACATTTGGTTTTGCTTTCGCAGGTGAGATACCATAGTATCCAGCTTGCGCGAGGATGATATCGTATACCTTCTCGAATATCCCGAAGTTGAACTCCTGAGGTACGACGCCGACTCCCATACGAGCCTCGGCCCCTGAGTGATCGAGATCATGTCCACCGATGATCACTTCTCCACCTGATTTCTCTACGAGTCCAGAGATCACACCGGTCGTGGTCGACTTCCCTGCCCCATTGGGCCCGAGAAGAGCGAAGAAGTCCCCTTTCTCTATCTCGAAAGTGACTCACTGGAGTGCTTTTGTTCCTGTGGGATAGGTTTTTGTGAGATTTTTGATACTGAGGGCAAGTGTAGATTTTTTCATAAGAGAAGTATATATATTTTTCAGATTTTTTCGATTCTTTTTTCTTTATTCTGCATCAGGAACAAAGGCGATTCCACCACCCATATAGTCCTCTTTTCCGATATCGAATCCTGCATTTCTGAGGATATCATAGGCAGTCACGACATGGAAGAAGAAGTTCGGAAGACCATAGGTGAAGATATATCCTTCTCCGACGAGCTTCACTCCTGGCATCCACTTCGAGCGGAACTCTCCAGTGAGAGCATTCGCGAAATCAGCTTCAGTAAATGTCTCGAGGTATGCAATCGTCTTCTCGAGACGAGTGCGGATCTCCGGGAAGTTCGACTCAGTATCCTCATACGATGGGATCTCACGATGAGCCATACGAGAGGCCATACCCTTCGCATTGTCCGTCGCTATCTGGATCTGCTTGACGAGGGGGAACATATCGGGAGTGAGACTGAGAGCGAGCACTTGATCGTCAGTCATTCATTTTTCTTTTGCTTGTGACTCTACCTTATCGAGGAGAGAGAGGAGGGCTCGAAGCCGGAGAACAGGAAGAGTGACAGTAGCTTGGTAAAACATAATATTAGTGTAGAAAATAAAGTGAGCTCATCTTATCGAAGTCCGAAGAAAAAGCAAGAAAAATCCCAGCGCGACCGTGGGATTTCTTTAAAGCCTTTAGGATTTTATCTGATCTCGTATGCTACATTCACTGTAGCTGTATACTCGACCTGTCCAAGAGAGAGTTCTGTAGAAGTTGATTTCGCTTCTGCTGCCATATCCATCATACGAACATTTTGGTACATCGGAGTCACTCCGCTACTTACGTTCTCTGAGATACTCGCCACAGCGACGATACTCACACCTGCGATCTTCGCCATTGCTTCTGCTTTCTCTCGAGCTTTTTCGAGTGCCATCTTGCGAGCTTCAGCATAGGCTTTCTCCTTATCTGCGAGATCATAGTCAACTCCATTCATGCGGATATCTTTCACTTTTGCGATCGCATCGAGGATATCATTGGTAACTTTGGGATCTTTTTTCTCTACACGGATGGAGAGAGTAGTGCTTGCTTGGTATCCTTCCTGAGTTTGTTTTCACTCAGTATAGCTATACTCTGGTGACACATAGAGGCTCGAAGTCTGGATATTTTTTTCCTCGATTCCAGCATCTTTTAGGATGGTTTTCACGGCATTGATACTCGTATTCATATCTTTGTACGCGATTTCCTGGGTTGTACGGTTATGGAGCTCGACGCCTGCAGAGATGACGACAGTATCTGGAGTGACCTTCACTTTTCCGTCAGCACTTGTCTGAAGTGTCTTCATGCTCGGTGCAGTAGAGATAGTGGTAGTTCGATTCGAGAGGAGGTATGCGGAACTCATGAGCGCGATACCGACGATGAGCGCAGAAACGAGAGAAGCATTCATAGAAAATATGGATAAGAAAAATAAATGAGAACCATGTCTCTACATGAACAGACGCCAGGATAAGAAAAAGGTGACAAAAAGAGTATACGAAGATTCTGAGAAATAGCTATGTACATCGTGGATTCCTAATTTTTATCATTTCGATTACCCTAGAGAAACAATCTCGCCAGTCGTATCTCATCATAGTCATATATCTCATCATATTCTTCTTCGAGGTACTCTTTCACAGGCGAGAGGCTCGTGGTATCGAGTTTTCGAAAGATAGCGAGGACTGTAGTGAGTC
>CAYVAG010000026.1:0-10527 GCA_964449265.1 uncultured Candidatus Peribacteria bacterium | reverse complement strand
CGGATGAAGTGGGATCAATAATACATGTCTAGGGACATTCGCACTGTCTGCTAATACAATAGGCATAAGCAATACTGCGATGGGTCATAGCGCACTCATTTCTAATACAGGAGGCTCTTATAACACTGCAGTGTGACAAGATGCTGTCGCATTTGCTACTAACTCAAGTTATAATACAGCACTTTGATACTATGCAATGCGAATGTTGACCACAGGCACGAGAAACGTCGCAGTCGGTGATAATATCATGGTATCATCAAATACCGCTGTACTGAATACTGCAGTAGGGAGCCAGGCAATGTGAGTAGCTACTGGATCGAATAATACAGCAGTAGGGGCTTCGGCATTATTCTACTCGGCATGATCATATAATGTAGCTGTATGAGTCCAAGCACTTCTGTATAATACTATAGGTACTTATAATACTGCTATCGGATATGGTGCCCTCCAATCAAATACTGGTGGTAGTTATAATAATGCTCTCGGTTACGGTGCTCTCACATCGAACCTTATAGGAAACTACAATAATGCTTTTGGTGACTATGCTCTCAATAACAATAAGTGAGATGGTAATTCCGCATTTGGACAATGGGCACTCGCACTTAATACTTGATGATCAAATAATGCAGCCTTTGGTTATTTCGCTCTCTATAGTAGTACATGAGCCAACAATACAGCGATCTGAGTATCAGCGCTCAATTCGAATACAGGATGAAGCAATAATACAGCCATCGGATATAATGCAAATGTTTCTAATGGAAATCTTTCAAATGTCACTCTTATCGGTGCTAACGCTTTAGGATCTCAGTCAAATACGGTAATTCTCTGAAGCGGTGCAAACGTCGGTATAGGAACTTCTACGCCTAGTGCTAAACTTGATGTCACTGGGTCTGGGTATTTCCGCAATCCAGGAACAACAACTCGCTATGTAAAAATCGAACATACAGGATCATCAGGCAACTGACATCTCGATACTATGTGAGGTGGAGCTACTTACTTTAACTGGTTCTGAGGCACCAGTGTCAATGTCGGAAATGGTGCCTTTGGTTATGGTACGATCAATGCAGCAGTATTCAATGTCTCTTCTGATATAAACCTGAAGAAAAATATAGAGACACTGCAAAATCCTCTTGATAAGGTCCTCGCCCTTCGATGAGTCACATTCCAGTGGAAAAACGATGGCCGTCAAGATATCTGATTCATCGCTCAAGAAGTCGAGAAAGTATTTCCAGATCTTGTCCATACGACAGATAGCTGAACCAAGGCAGTAGAGTATGCCAACATCACCGCTGCTATAGTAGAAGCTATGAAAGAACAACAGGCTATTATCAACTCTCAGGAAGCAGAGATAGAGAGCCTCACCGCTCGCCTCGAGAAGCTCGAGAAGGCACTACAGAAATAGATATAGAATAATAAAATCCCCCTGATCATCAGGGGGATTTTATATGCGAGGATTTCGAAAGGGAAGTCCTATTTTCCGAGGGTACTATATTTCTCCTCGAGTTTTGCGAGCTCTGTCTCTGCGAGGTGAAGTTTCTCCATCTCAGCTCGGACGACCTTCTCTGGTGCATTTGCTATGAAGGCATTGTTCGAGAGCTTTCCCTTCAGCGCGAGGAGATATACCCGTTTCTCATCTATCTGTCCACTGATACGGACTCTTTCTCCTTCGAGCTTCTCTTCGTCGATATGAGCATCGACATAGATATCTACTCATTCGAGAGTCGTATAGCTATATCCTGCTCACTTCGGAGAACGTGTCTCGAATGAGAGATTTTCTATACGGGCAAGTCCCGCTATGAGACTGGTATTGGCCTCGAGTCACTCTCTGATATTGGGTGATGCTACGAGTATGACATCTCTGTGTTCTCCTGGCTTGATACCGATTTCTGCACGGAGATTGCGTATCGAGCGTATGATGAGAGCAACCTGAGTGAGGATCTTTTCACTCGCATCGTCCTCTATAAGGAGAGATGTCGGCCACTCTGCAGTCATGAGGAGCTTGCCTCCTGTCACGAGTCCATAGAGCATCTCGCTGATGTGAGGAGCATAGGGATGGAGGAGAGTCAGGATGTCTATGATACAGAGGCTCATCACTTCACGACCGAGAGTACTGCGATCTTTTTCTATCTTGTAGGCTTCGATCGCGAAGTCTGCGAACTCATCTCGGATAAATGAGAGGAGCTCTAGACCAGAAAGAGAGAAGCTCGAGTTCTCCATACCCAGAGTTATCTTCTCGCGTACTCGAGAGAGTCGTGATATGATCCATTTCTCGTAAGGAAGGAGACTGTCTTGGTTTTTATGTATTTTTTTCTCGAGAACCTCTCTTTCTTCACTCATCTCTCCTATATTGAGTGAGACAAACCGTACGATATTCCAGAGCTTATTGAGAAAAAGTCCGTATTCTGCCACTGTTTTTTTCGAGAAATTCAGATTGTTTCCTGGAGTATTTCCGAGTACGAGAGAGAGTCGTAGAGCATCAGCAGAGTACTCATCTACCACTTCGAGCGGATCGATCACATTGCCCCAGCTTTTGCTCATCTTTTTTCCATGCTCATCGAGGACGAGTCCATGGAGATATATTTCTCGAAATGGTGTTTGCTCTGTGAGCTCATATCCCATGAGAAGCATGCGTATGACCCAAAAGAAGAGGATATCATGGCCAGTTTCGAGGACATTTGCTGGATAGTACTTCTCGAAGAGCTCTCCAGGGTTATCGAAATTCCAGTCGAGTACTGAGAACGGCCAGAGACCACTAGAGAACCAGGTATCGAGGACATCATCATCACGACGGATATTTTCTTTTCCATATTGTTTTTCGAGACTACTCGGATCTCTGGTGACTCCGAGGAGCTCTCCAGTAGTCACATGGTAGTATGCTGGTATCTGATGTCACCACCAGAGTTGGCGAGATATGCACCAGTCACGCAGATTGTATATCCAGTCTTCGAAGACCTTGTTATATCTTTCTGGTACTATAGTGAACTCCTTTTTTTTGTATCCTGCTGTTACTTTTTCTGCCATTTTCCCTGCTTTTACGAACCACTGTGTCGAGACGACACTTTCCACACGACACTTCCCACGACTACAGAAGCCGACTTTGTGGGTATAGGGCTCGACTCTGACGAGATTCCCCTTGGCTCTCAGAAGTTCTACGATATTTTCCCTCGCTTCACCAGTTCCGAGTTGACCTGCGAATGTTCCTGCTTCTTTCGTCATGTACCCCTTCTTATCTATGATGATATAGTTGGTACGGAGATTGTGTCGTTTCGCGAATTCGAAATCGTTCGGATCATGTGCAGGAGTGATCTTCACCGCACCAGTTCCAAAATCCATATCGACCATCTCATCAGCGATGATAGGGATCTCTGTGTTGACGATAGGAAGTACGACAGTCCGTCAGATAAGTTTTTTGTATCTTTTATCTTTCGGGTGAACTGCGATCGCTTGGTCAGCGAGCATCGTCTCAGGACGGGTTGTCGCTACCATGATCTCCTTATCCGATCATGCGACAAAGTAGTTCACGTAGTACATCTTTTCTTCAAGTTCCTGGTATTCGACCTCGATATCAGAGATCACAGACTCCAGTACTGGTGAATAGTTTACCATATACTCACCACGGTATATGAGTCCACGATTATAGAGTTCTACGAAAGTATCTTCTACCAGATTATTGGACTTCTCATCGAACGTATATCGCTCATGTTCCCATGAGACAGATGCTCCGAGAAGTCACATCTGATTTTGGATATTTCCTCCATATTCGCTTACCCACTCTCGACAGGCTTCGAGGAATTTTTCTCTTCCGAGGGCTTTTCTCGAAGTTCACGATTTTTCCAGACGCTTCTCTACCTGTGCTTGCGTCGCTATGCCAGCATGATCAGTTCCAGGAACCCAGAGAGTAGAATCACCTTTCATACGATGGTATCTGGTCATGATATCTTCGAGAGTGAGAGTGAGAGCATGTCCGATGTGGAGGTTTCCTGTGACATTTGGTGGAGGGATTGGTATATAGAAATTCTCTCCACTACGAGAAGGAGTAGGTGCGAAGGCATTTTTCTCCTTCCATAGTTTTTGTATCTGTCATTCTGAGGATTTTGGATCGTACTGTTTTGGAAATTCAGTCATGGGAAGGAGAGATAAGGGATTAGAAATGATGATATATTCGAGAGTATCTAAGAAAAAGTCCTCTCCAAAATAGAGAGGACAAATATCACTCTCCTATCATACTAGCGCACCACAGATGCAGAGAAGGATATATTCATACAGGAAGTATATGGATATTTACGATTTTTCCAAATTTTTATTCGAAAATACGCCGCCCAACTACAAAAAAAGTTTTCATGAGAATCATGAGATCCAAAAGGGGAGAGTAGTGCTCTATATAGTACCTATCATAGGCAACTTCATCTTCGAATGAGTTCTTATCTCTTCCATAGACTTGTGCCATACCGGTTATTCCAGGCTTGATAGAGAGTACCTGATAGTGGTGCTCTTCGTACTGAGCGACTTCTCGTGGCTGGTGTGGTCGTGGTCCGATGAGAGACATATTACCGATGAGTACATTGTAGAGCTGAGGAAGTTCGTCGAGCGAGAGTTTCTCTATGATGGAGCCGACTCGTGTTTTTCGAGGATCATTTTCTATCTTGTAGAGTGGTCACTCTCGAGTATCTTGCTTCTTTTTCAGATTTTCTTCATACTTGAGAGCCTCATCAGTCTTTTCTGATATACCATCGCTATCCTTCACACAGTATTTCCAGTACATATAGCGAAACTTATAGAGAAAAAACTCTCTTCCTCAAAATCAAATACGCCTATTCCTATATATCACAGGTCCATGTGGATCTTCTCACTTGATAGAAATGGCGATGATCAGAAATAAGGGAAGAGATATGACGAGGAGTATACTCGATATCACTATATCAGCTATACGCTTCATGATACGTTCCCAAAGAGATATCGATATGGTGGATGTCTCTACGGCAAGTATATTTCCTATAAATACATCTTTTCGAGAGATATCCCTGAGGGCAGGGAGGATCTTCGGGTAGGCAAAAGGGATGCCGTATATACGACAGAGTTTCATGATCTCCTCTACCTCAGGAGTATCCTCGTAGTGCAGTGTAAGTACGCGGTCGAGCTCTCTCGATCGTATCATATCGAGGATTTCACTAGTATTTTTCGAGCTGGGGCGTATATACTCGATATACTCTACTTTTTCTATATCACCCTTTCAGAGTATGAGAACCCTTTCTTTTTCTAGAAGATTTTTCTTATACAGAAGAGAAAATAATAGATATACTCATACTCGTATGAGTATAGATGCTATAGTTCATAGTATCCATACATAGAGTATGATAAGCCTAGGGATTTCTTTCGAGAAGAGAAATCCGAGAGAAAGATAGACAAATCAGATATAGATGATAAACCAGAGAATCCCCCGCCAGAGTACCATGCGTATCTCCTCAAACAAGGGTCTTCCCGGAGTGTGTGTATAGAGCCCACCACTAGCAAATACTACGAACCATAGAAGCGCTCCCGATACGATAAATGGGAGAAATTGTTCTGGACTAATATACGGTATAGGAAGCTGAATAAGCGGTATACCATCAGTGATGGTGCGTAAGTGATACGCAATAAAAAATATACCTACGAGAGAAGCAGTCTCTATCACTGGTATGAGTATGGATTCTATGAGTTTTGCTCGGCGCATAGTGTTTTCGATTTTGTCGAAAGTATTGAAAATAAAAAAACTTTCCTTATAGTGCTCATATGTACATTTTTTGCATCATCTCAGCCATAGTATTGCTTATACTCCTCGCTTTTTATATAGCTTTTTATATCTTTTTATCTCAGCGTGTCAAGCAAGTCGAAAATACCCTTCTTGGTATCTTCCATAAAAAAATATCAAAAATCCCGGCCCTCATAGAGGTCATGCGACCATATATCAGGAAAAAAGAAGCATTTGACCCTATGACTCTTCTGCATACGGAAAGCATGATCGGTGAGTATAGTTCGATCTATGGTATGCTCGGACAAAATGGAAAAATCCAAAATGAATTTCTCTTTCTTATGGAACTTTCTGCGCACGTTCCAGAGCTTCAGAAACATGAGTATTTCCTCTATATTCGAGACTTTATCATAGCGTATGAGCGTGATATGCGATGACGGTTTCGAGAGATAAATACGGCCATAATTCTCTGGAATAGATTCATACGGATCAAAAATACTACACTCATAGGGTATTTCCTGCCTGGGAGATATATGGATGAGGTAGACTAGGAACGCTTATAAAAGACGAGAAATACCCCACAAATCCAAAGAGGAAGACTATAAAGCATCCCGAGAGTCATCCAAGAAGTTCCCATGATATATCCAATATGGGCATCTGGGAGTCGAAAAAACTCTGCAAATATCCGGAGAGTGCTATATCCTATGAGAAATATTCCAGAAAGCATGCCCTCAGAGTACGATCGAGGATTTTTTCTGAAAAAGTCTCTTGTTTTCGCAAAAAAAAGCATAATCAAAAATAATACTCCTCCCTCGAGAAAAAGCTCCAGAAGGGTACTGGGGAAATAACGCATGTTATTTTTCATGATCGAAAAGGGTCAGTCATATGGAGTGAAGCCAAGAAGCTCCTGATTTATATAATTCCCTATCCTCCCGAGTCAGATAGCTACTGGCACTATGATAGCAAGTGTATCCATGATCCTAAAAAAAGGTATTTTATATTTTTTCGAAAAAAGGCACACAGCTACAACGACTCAAAGAAAACCCCCATGGAAGCTCATGCCTCATTTCCAGATTTCGAAGATAGAAGTAGGGTTTTTCATGAAGTAATCGAGATCATAAAACAGTATATACCCCAATCTTCCCCCGAGAATAACTCCAAAAAATACAAAAATAAGGAGAGAGTCGAGCCTTTGCTTTCCTAAACGAGAGAAATAAAGCATCCAAAAATAACATATAATAAAGCCAATACTATACATGAGTCCATACCATGTAGGACTTATCTGGAAGCCAAAAAATGAGATCTCGAATATATACATACGAGCAAAAAAGTTATACAATACAATAGACTTCCTGTTCGGGAATAGATTTTGTCGTGATTTTCCTTTCCTTTTCTATACAATCATTTCATTCATATCGTATCCATTTTTCATGAATCGTAAACTTTTCTTTGCGATCATCGTCGTTTTCTCTTTTTTTCTCTTCATCGTCTCTGGGTTTTCCGTGGGAGATTTTTTCCGTATTCGAGGATTTTTTGAGCCACTCGATACCTGGACTGGTGGACATCCTGGTAAGGTTTCTTTTGATCTCTGAAGTTACAACAGTGGTTATACGGCTGGTATCGATACGGACTGATACCTTTCTGGAAGATTCTGGCTTGGAAATGTATGATGGTGAGCTTTTGATCACGGAGTTTCATCAGTAGATAGAGCACAGGTTCTCTGTGATGATCAGGTTTTCAAAGATCCTAATACTATCTGTCCTCTCACTGGCTATGCGTGGAGCGAGAATGCTGGATGGATATCACTCTCTGGAGCATGGATTGATAACGGTTCCTGAGTCTACTACAATCCTGCTTCAGGTCTCATAGAAGGATTTGGGCATAGTAGTGCTCTTGGATGGATCCCATTCTATGCTACGACATCGACACCAGTGACCGCTACGACGCAAACGTGAGTAATACTCGATGGTATCGGTCTTAACTTCATTGGGAAAATCGCTGTTATATGAAATATCGCAGGAACCCGTATATACAATCTCCCGAATCAACAAGTGGGGTATATATTTAGTTCGATCAATCACGCTGAAATGCTCAATACGATCCGAAAAAATATCGCACTCATATCGAGAAATATCCCAGATGTTGATCTGACGGATGATGCAAATAATTTTCGTTTTTTTGTACATAAAAGCTCTGATTATGATACGAGTCTTGGCTGATGGATATGGCCAGCAGGGAAGAAGACGATAATCGTAGAAGGACACGATCTCATCCTCGATAGCAATACCTATCCATATGAAATCGGTAGCGATACTGATGCTAATAGAGCATTTATTGTGATCAAAGATGCGAATGGAAACGGGGGAAATGTATTTATCTGAGAAAATGTAAAACGTATCTACAGCTTCATCTATGCGGAAGGAACAATCTACTCTGGATATAAGACTGCAACAGGTGTAATCACTCCATATGTTTCTCTCTGAGTATGGAATATCCCACTCAATCAACTCTACGTAAAATGAGCACTGATATCAAAAAATACAATCGGATGATCACTCCAGTCACCATCAGTTTGTCCTGTAGTGATCAATGACTGTACTCCTTCTCTTGCTCAGATATTTGACTTCAACTACTTCCGTTCCTATGACCCCAATGATCCTTCACAAAGAAGTGTTCCCTACAGTGATGTACGATTCAACAATGCCTCTATGGTCATAGACTATAATGCTGATCTTGCATCTGATCCACCACCTGGAATTTCTAACGTTCTCCAATAACCTTTCTCTCTATGAAGACACGGTTCTTTCTCTTCTCACTTTTTCTTTCTTCTACTCTCTCTGTGGGAGCGCTCTCCTATCCTACTCTTGCCCCTCCAGGCGAGCTGACAGGATGACTCTATCGAACATATTTCGATAATATCTTTGCTAACGCGGGGAGTGACTGTACTACCTATGGGCAGGTTATATGAGGATTTACTTCCACGGGTGTTCCTCTTTGTGTCAGTCCAGTGAGTTCTGGCCTTTTTCTTTCCGGGCAAACCTCCTGAGATACTATCAGATTCGATGGTGCTGATTGGGTACGTACGAACCTCATATACAATAACGGTACTCAGATTGGTATAGGTATGCAATCCCCATCTTACTCACTCGATGTTGCTGGAACAGGAAATTTCGTGTGACTCAGGATTCCTACGGGTGCTGCTTCCGGAAATGTACTTGTTTCTGACGCTTCCGGAAATGCTTACTGGGCAGCGAGCTTCTCTTGAACTTATAGCGCGAGCGGTATCACAGGAGGTACAGAGGACTATATTCCGAAATATGGAACTTCTGGAAATGGACTTGTTCTCTCGCAATTTTTCGATAACGGCACTACTATCGGTATCGGAACCATCGTGCCAAGCGCGACGGTAAAAATGGATATTATCGGTGATATCCTCGTAAATAGCCTAAGACTCTGACGTGGTGGAGGAAATATCATTTCGAATATCGCGTTCGGTGTCAATGCTCTCTGAGTCAATGTCTCATGAACCACCAATGTTGCTCTCTGATTCGGGACGCTCTCTGCTCTTACAGCTTGAGATGGAAATACCGGACTCGGGAATATTGCTGGTTCTACACAAACTTCAGGAAACAACAACATATTTATCGGAAACAATACTCAACCAAATATTGGTACAACAGCATCAAATCAGCTCAATATTGGTAACTGGATTTATGGAAATGCTGGAGATATTGGAATCGGTGTGACAAATCCAGGAGCAAAACTCGATATTAGCTGACAGATAAAGATACAGTGATGATCTCCATGAACAGGAAAAATCCTGGTTTCTTCTGATGCATCTGGCCTAGCTGTCTGGCAGACATGAGCACCAGCATCGAGCGTAGATGCTACCAATATCACAGGTTGAGTACCCAACTACATCACGAAATTCGGAAGTGGTGGAATTGGTATATTTCAGTCACTTTTCTATGAGGCAGGATGATACGTCGGCCTCGGGAATACTGACCCAGCTACAATACTCGATATCACAGGGCAACTGCGTCTTCGTAATGGTGCAGGAAGTGGACTGGTTCTTGTATCGAACGGTAGCGGTGTGGCATCTTGGGCTGCCAATCCGCCTGCTTCTACGGTTTCTGCGAGCTGAGTAGTAAACGGAACTCAGGGCTATATACCATATTTCTGAACGGGGTGAAATGGACTCTTTTCATCTCTCATGTATCAGACAGGATCTCGCATGGCTATCGGTAATACTAATCCAGGATATACCCTCGATGTTAGTGGAACTGGATCATTCTCTGGATTCCGCCTGCCCACAGGATCATCCAATGGATATATTCTCATGAGTGATGCGAGTGGAAATGCGAGCTGGCAAGCAGCTGCAGCATGAGTCTCGGGATGACAGACGAACTATATCACCCGTTGGCTCTCAAGCAATACTCTCGGAACAGGATCAATAACAGATAATGGTACAAATGTCGGTATCTGAATTCCTGTAGCTTCCTATAAGCTCGAAGTCGCTGGAACTGGATCATTCTCTGGATTTCGGCTTCCTACAGGAGCAGCAAATGGTCGACTCCTTACTACTGATGCTTCTGGAAATGCGAGTTGGACAGGATTTGTCATAGCGAACTCTCTTTCGATCACTGGATCAAGCCTTGGTAATACGCTCTACTACGATGGAACTAACTGGGTACCAAGTGCCAATATATCTCACACAGGATGAAATGTGGGAATCTGAACTGCCTCTCCATGAGCAAAACTCGAGGTCGCTGGTACTGTAAAAATCACATGATGATCTC
>CAYVAG010000025.1:0-11177 GCA_964449265.1 uncultured Candidatus Peribacteria bacterium | reverse complement strand
GAAGATTCCTCACTGCTGCCTCCCGTAGGAGTATGGACCGTGTCTCAGTTCCATTGTGGCTGGCCGTCCTCTCAGACCAGCTACCCGTCATCGCCTTGGTGAGCTATTACCTCACCAACTAGCTGATAGGCCGCAGACCTTTCCCAGAGCGAATTGCTCCTTTACCCTTACGGGACTATCCGGTATTAATCTCGATTTCTCGAGGCTATCCCTGACTCTGGGGGAAGTATCAACGTGTTACGCACCCGTTTGCCGCTAAATATAAGAGCAAGCCCTTATATCTCGCTCGACTTGCATGTGTTAGGCGCACCGCTAGCGTTCATCCTGAGCTATGATCAAACTCTTTGAAACGTTAGCTGCCTATGATACCGAAGTATATAGGACTTTTATTTTGTTTACGGAATTACAAGATCATTTCTTTCGAAATAATCGTCTTCTTGTATATGGGATGTTAATGTTCATGCCGACAAGCGGCGCGGGAGAATTTATATGGAAAAGTCTTTCGAAGTCAAAACTATTTTGTACTTTTTTTATCTTTTCCGTGTTTTTCCATACTGGGTATAGAAAAAGATATATTTGAAATTCGAGATTTTATGCGAATTTTTGCAGAGAATTATCGAATTTTATGCGAAGAGTACTTTTTGTGAACAAAAATGGATCTCCTTTACTCTTTTTTTCGTAAAATATATCTCATATCTTCCTGTCATATGGACCCCGGAAGAAAGTGGATATGCAGATGTTCTACGCTCCTATCACCGAAAGACTCTCGCGTGAAAGAAAAATACTCCTCATCCCCATAAAAAGATGCCACAAAACTCTGTACCTGTGGAAGTTCCGAAGCCTGTTCTCATGAGAGTTCATTCGATTTTTTCAGATGGACGATAGGTATAGCCATGATATGCTTTCATCCGTCTATATACGGATATTTATTGAGAAGTACGCACCAAGATTGCCCCCTCCAGAGTATACCCTCATCGTTTCTCATACGAGCACAGAGAGGACAATCCGATTCAGAGAACATTTTTTTATCTTTGAGTTTCTCCATATAGCTATCACGGTCGCCGAACTGGAATGAGGTCGGGGCATGTGTCATGAATGGATTTTATGAGAAAAATTGGGGAATACAAAAAAATCTCCCTTCTTCGAGAGAGATATCTATAGTAAGTGGTGGGC
This sequence comes from uncultured Candidatus Peribacteria bacterium, assembly GCA_964449265.1. Lineage (GTDB taxonomy): Bacteria > Patescibacteriota > Gracilibacteria > BD1-5 > UBA2023 > JAGOMW01. The sequence continues at coordinate 10,004 of CAYVAG010000025.1, read as the reverse complement.
CCACCTGGACTTGAACCAGGGACCAATCGGTTATGAGCCGACTGCTCTAACCACTGAGCTATAGGCCCAAAAAACATGGCGGTGGATGAGGGATTCGAACCCTCGCGGCACCTTGCGGCACCCTACAGGTTTAGCAAACCCGCCTCTTCAGCCACTTGAGTAACCCACCGTGTTCGCGGATTATATGAATAGAGGAGCTGAAAGCAAATAAAATTTCAAAATAAAATCAATAATTTTCAGGGTAATTCGGGGCTCATATCTTTCCAAAAAGATATGATGTGAGAGAAATGCAAGAAAAAACACATCGTCATATTGACATATATATATATCATGATAAAATACTCACGTTATTTCATAATTACACATATATGTCAGGAGGTCACGAACACGGAGGCGATCACGGTCATGAAGCTCACGGGAGCAACAGCACAGGAAAAACGATAGAGCTCGGTATCACTTCGATGATTGCGGGGTTCTTCGGTATGGCGAGCGGTGCGTGAGCTATGAAAGAGTATATGGATGGCAAGGGTGGTGGATGACATGATCATCACTAAAAAAAATCCTCTCAAGAATTCTTGAGAGGATTTTTTTGCGCTTTATTATTGTACCACTACGACCACTTTCGGCTCTTTCCCAATCTCGTGGAGACAGACATCACATGTCTTGCGTTCGACATGAGTGGTGAATGACTCGACATCCTTGAACTTCGAGATATCTCTGAGAATCTCTTTGATAACCGTATCGAGAGATTTCTCGAGTGTGGGAAGAGACTCAACAGGAGGGAGTCCAATAGTCGAGTACTTGATCGTGAATCCAGATGACTTCTTCGCGATACCGATGACGAGAACCCCCTGGGATGATATCTGGAAGCGGTCATGGAGCTCACGCTCTCCAGTATAGCCGACCATACGGCCATCGACGGTGACGAGCTTTTTCGAGATATATTCATCCGTTTCGCGAGCCGTATCTTTGGTAAATTCGAGGATTTTTCCGTTTTTGAGGACGATGACCTTATCCTTGGCGTAGCCGAGATCGTAGGCATTTCGAGTATTTCCTCGAAGCATATGCGGAAATCCATAGATCGGGATATAGTACTCAGGACGCAAAAGAGTGATCATCTTCTTAGTATCTTCTTCTTTCGCGTGTCATCCTGCATGGATTTCTGATTCCTTGTAGTGGTGAATCTTAGGTCCTTGCTGGGTGATAAGATCGAAGAGTCCCTGTACCGCGCGCTCATTTCCAGGAATGACCGATGAAGAGAAGATGATCGTATCATCTGCCTTCAGTGTCGTCTCACGAGACTCCCCCGTCACGATACGCATAAGTGCAGCATAACGCTCACCCTGAGCTCCAGTACAACAGATCGTCACCTGATCGTCAGGAAGCTTCGCCGCATCTTCCATAGAGATGATGGTTCCTGGTTGTGGTCGGACATACCCGAGCTTGATAGCGATATCGACATAGTTATTCATCGACCGACCGAGGAGGACGACTTTGCGTTTATATTTCTCAGCGGTAGATATGATGAGCATCACACGATCTATGATAGAGGAAAATGTCGCCGTAATGACACGTCCACTTGCCTTCGAGAAGATTTCTTCCATAGATCCGACGACAGCAGACTCAGAGATCGATGATCCGATGAGATGAGCATTGGTCGAGTCAGAGAAGAGTCCTCGTACACCACGGTTTCCGAGTGTTTCGAGAAATTCATAGTTCGTCGATGGTCGGTTCGGAAGTGGGGATTTATCGAATTTCCAGTCACCAGTATGGACAAATCTTCCTACCGGAGTCTCGATGAGAAGACCCACAGAATCTGGGATTGAGTGATCCACGACAAAAGGAGTTACCTGAAAATGTTTGCCTATCACTATGGGCTCATAGCGTTTATATTCACGGAGGTTCGGAAGGGTCGCACCCATATCTCACTGTTTGAGCTTGATGAGTTCATACGCCATAGCAGTTCCATAGATCGGAGTATTGCGTCCGAGTTGCTCCATCATATAGTAGACTCATCCGATGTGGTCGATATGGCCATGCGTGATACAGACTCAGACAACCTTCTTCCCACGACAGTAGGTAATATCTGGAAGAGAAGAGTTGATACCGAACTGGTACTGATCAGGAAATTGGATTCCCATATCGATGATGATCATCTCATCTTCGTACTCGAATCCCATACAATTGAGTCCAACCTGTTCCATACCACCGAATGGTACGATACGAAGAGTTTCTTTTGCGAGAGGCTTGACGCGTTCTTCAGGGTTTGCGAGGAACTTTTTGAGTGCCTGGACTGGAGTAAAAAATGGATACGACCGTTTTGGTTTAAAAGAGTCTTCATAGAGAAATGAATCGCCTGGACGAAGATTGGATTGGATTTTTTTTCCAGAGTCAAAAAAACTCCGAGGGGCTCCTGGTTTTTTTGGACCAGCGCCAGTATTGCTTTGGAAGCGTTTGTTACGCATATATATTATAATTAGGATTAGGATGGGAACTAGAGGATGAAGATTTTAGAACTGTTCCTTATTGCTAAGTTCTTGAGTTCCAAAGACCAAGATCCTATCTCTCGATAATAACTGGCATAACCACAGGAGTCCGCCCAGTGACGAGATAACAGTATTTAGTGATCTCACGACGAAGGATCTGCACGAGTTCACCACGTTCGATACGAGGATTGGTAACGATCGTTTGTTCATAGGTATGCCGTATACCCTTGAGGACTTCTTTGTGTACACTCATCATCTCATAGGAGTGGACAAATCCACGCGAGTCGATAAATATATGTCCAACAATAGCCCGAGATCTGATATCTTCTTCGAGGACAAATGTGAGAATTCCATTTTCTGAGAGATCTTTTCGATCTTTGAGCGTATATCAAGCAACCACACCGATAGATTCTCGGTCGACATAGAATGTATCGAACGTGAACTTGAGAGGATTTTTCTTCATGATTTTTTGAGATACCTCGATAATATCCCCTGGGGCTATGAGATCCAGAGTATTGAAAGTATAGGATTCACCATTTCTTTTGATCTCAGGAAGACTCGAAGTACTCTTAGCAGATGAGGTTCCATGGACGCTATCGAGAATATTGATATTCCCTACGGAGATGGTTATACCTTCTCATTCTCATCGTAGGAGAAAGTCAGCAATCTTTCGTTCTTCTGTTCCTGCAGAAAAAAGCTCGAAAAAGCGACATTTCTCGAGAAACGAAGCGTCTGTAATATTATTGCGAATGTATGCGATAACATCTCTTGTCCCATAAACGAAAGGAAACCCGAGTGTCTCTAGTATCGTCGAGAAGAGGGTCGTATCGAATCCTGGAACGAGGAGAATCCATCCAGCGAGATGATCTTTCTCGCTATAGGGCAGTCGCATATCAGGAAAAGTTTGGTATGTTGTTCCTGCGTTCGAAAGGGTAGAAAAACCACTTCCAAAAAGAAGAGTCTCATCTCATCTTCTCATGAGAAAAAGTGGATCCGCGAGAGTCGCTCCAGAGAGTGGCACGATACGGATAATGTTCTCATCAGTAGGAGGAAGGTATGATGGCTTCATGCCTTCGATTAGCCTTCGGAGGTTCGTAGATTTTGTTTCAGCGACTGGGGGTCTCATCGGAGCAGCACTACTCGTACGAGGACGAGGTGGGAGAGGAGGGAGTCTATCATGAGCTGGAGCCTGTGTACGAGGACGCTCACGTGAGTGAGTATCTTCACTACGAGGTTTTGACTCACGTGAGTGAGGAAGTGGTGACGAGGATCAACCGAAGGTGATATCATCGGTATCACCAAAAATATTTCACATAAAAATAGCGTAAAAGAATATGACCCAAATTGGGTAAAAAAAGATATTTTATACGAACAAACGAGTATATATAGACTCTTTGGTCGACAAATTTTTACTCTCGAAAGCAAAAATCTATATACCAATGCTTCTATTATATGGATTCGCGCAGAGAATACAAATATTTTTTAAGAGAAATAGGAATTTTGGTCGTATCCCAAAGGTAGCTCGGAATAGTACCAGTACGAAAATCACTACCTACAAATGTTCCAGAAGAAAAAACTCTTTCTCGGAAAAAAAGATATTTCTCGCGCAGGGATTCGTTCTGAAGAGCACGAGCAGAGAAGTCTTCGTTGTGAAATACATAAAACGTGAAACTCTCAGCGAAGTCCTCATACTTATTGGTGGCAGCATATCAGGAGATAAAACTCGAGAGGGTCTGTCCTGATTTTTTAGTCGTCTTATCTGACCAACTAATATTATAGAACTCTGTTGATATATCACTTTCTCCTTTCGAAAAAAGGGTATAAATATCGACATAGTGTCCGACTTCGTGGATGAGAAGCTTCATGAATTCGCCATCAGATTTCACACTTGAAGCGAGGGTAATGGTTTTTCCCTGGAATTTTCAGCGTGGTTCTCGCTGACTCGCATCGAGAATAATCTCGAGAGCACTATATCAGAAGTGCATACTGTCACTAGAGAGTACTATCTCTATCGTTCGCTTGCGTCACTCTGTGGAAGGGGTTTTCCCTACTGATTTTACGAGAAATCCTTCCCCCGCTAAAACGGAAGAACAGAAGAAAAGTAGTAATATGGAGACTAAAAGTGAGCGAATCATAAAAAAATTTATACGCTTCCCGTAATACGAAAAAGGAAATTAATAAAGACATCCACAAGACTAAATGAGAGCATCATAAGAACGAGACCGATAACTGCATAGATTCCTGTAGTTTTTGCTTTTTTGAGTTTTTCATCATCACCAAATGATTTGGTATACTGGATACCTGCCCATACGATCGCTCCTACGGCAAGGAGGGCTCAGAGCGAGATAGCACCAGTGGCAACAAGTCATACTCGCTCTCGAGTCCCTGCCTCTCATTGAACGAGTGCAGGATCGATACCTATGGTACCGCTACTACACCCATTGAGAAATGAAGATGCATTGGTCTCTTCGAGTGAACAAGCTGCAGAAGTCGTCAGAGGAACAATAATCTGAGCAGTAATGATGAGAAAAAGAAAGAATTTATGCATAGAGGATTAGAGTGAGAGGCGTGAAGCCATAGCGATGATACCATAGGCAAGAGCAATCATCATGAGTCATACAGCAGTAAAGGTGACAGCTTTCCATGCTTTTTTCATTTTTTCTTCATTTCCATCAGCAGTGAGGAGTTCCCACGCGATATAGAGAAATGCTCCTACTACTATGAGTGGAAGTGCTGCCTTCAGAAGAAATGATTCAATAAATGTAAATATGCCGATAAGATCCCACGATCGGTCTCTGATAGCGTCGTGAGGGGTTTCTATGCCACTCGTCACTGGTGCAGCGAGCGCATCAGAAAAAATGATGAGAAACGAGATGAAAAGTGAAAAAATATATTTCATAACTTATCCGATTTTAAGATTTCCGACAATACTGATAATACTATAGGCAAGACCCGCAACAATAACTCATACAATAGAGTATATCATGATGAATCTTCATTTTTTGAGTTTCTCGTCATCCCCAGTGGAGAGGATCATCTGTATGCCTCACCAGGTAATACCGATAACTCAGAGAATCCCTGCTATACCGATCGCGTAGGAGATGAGTACTGCGATGAGTTCTCATACGCTCGAAAAGGCAACTGTACCGTTTGGTTGTTCGATATCACCACCGATAGCACAGACAATGCTGGGAAGAAAAAGGGAAAAGGTGAAGAAAAAATATTTTTTCATGGAGAAAATCAAAATATTAGAGAGTACCTGACAGGATAGCAGAGATCATCTTCACCAGAGCGTAGGAAAAGAGAGCGATAATGATGGCGATGAGATTCCATTTGATAATCGTTTTGGCTTGGCTTGCCTTCTCCGAGTCACCTCCAGAAAGGATATAGTAGTACCCCGCAACGATGAAGGATATACCAGCTATAATAGGAAGGAGAAAGAGTAGAAGTGTGGCAAGAGAGTCCAGAAGAAACAAGGCTGCTCACTTCCCCGCATAGTCACTCGGATCATAGTCATGATTGTCGTTTACTGGATCCATATTACTCAGATCGATCGTAAAATTTGATTTTGTGATATCACTATTATTAGCAGCTTGAAGAGAAGCGAGTGAGAAAAGGCTGGAAAATACGATAAGAATGAGGGAGATAATCTTTTTCATACTCTGATAATAGCATATTACTCAAAAAAATCCAAAAATTTGCAAAAAGTTCGATTTTTTATACAATAGGCATGATTTTGATACTATAATACTCTCTATGAACCCTATCATACATACTCTCCTTCTCATACTTTCGATCGTGATCATCGGTGTAGTCATGCTCCAATCAAAAGGAACAGGACTCTCTATCGTTCCTGGATCAAGTGATTTCGGCAAGTTCGAAAGACGTGGAGCAGAAAAAACACTCCACACTATTACGATCGGACTGGTGGGTCTATTTGTTGGGCTTTCAGCTCTTTCTTATTTTATTTCGTAGTTCGCCTCGAAGATAAGAAGTTTTTTATTTTTCCTCATGTTATTGAGTAGATTTCGTGTTCCCGCCATCGCCATACTCTCATCGACAGCGGCCTTGATCTTCTTCCACCTCATCGGAGTCTATATCTATGAAGGAGGGAGCGCTATGGGTGTGCCTGGAGGAAGTGTGAGTATCGGACTCGTCGGAACAGCACCCGAGGTGCCCAATCCACTTCTCTACGGACAAAATAAGCAAAATGACTTGATCTTGTCATTCCTCTTTCGTTGACTTCTCAAATACAACGATGCTCTCGGAAAATACGAATGAGATATAGCAACCTGTGATATCGTAGATCTCGCAAAAGTCATCTGTGAGATCAGGGAAGGCTGACTCTGGTCAGATGGGACCAGTATCCAAACTGATGATATCATCGCCACTCTTCAGGCATTTAAGTGAAATTCTGGGAATGAAAAAATGAAGATATTCCTCGCTGGCACGAGCATCGTATCTTCAGGAGAGAGAAAAATAGAAATCCGAGCAAAAGAAAAAAACTCTCTCATGCTCGACCTCCTGACGTATCCCATCGTACGATCTGATATGCTCGAGCGTATCCGTACAGAGAGACTCTCTAAGGAGGGATATATCACCTCTGGTTCATACACTTTTCTCGAGAAAGATAAAAATACAGAGTTCTGATATGATCGTATCACGATAGCAAAAAGTGAGAAAAATCCAGGAAATGGGTGGCTTGATAAATACCATTTTATTTTCTTCCCTGATGCGTCATCTCTCGAACGAGGAGCAGATAATATCGGTATCATAGTACCTCCACCACGCGAAGAGAAACTCATGCTTGGTCCTCGTTTTGCTCCATACGAATATACGATGTATGAGTATATCGGGGCATTTATTAATACTGATACTACGAGCTCACCCATGCGCAAACATATGATGCTTGCCCTTGAGAGTAGTATACGAGAAAGTGTGGTTACCGGAGAGAAAAAAATAGACCAAATATTTACTCAAGCCGTCTCTTTAGGAGCTCTCAAGATCGATAAAAACTTTGCTGATCTCATGCGAAGTGAAGGATATCTGAAACCCGATGAGAGGCTCGCACTTCTCGATAAGGAAACAGGCATACTGACTGGATCCAGTGTCATCTACAAGGACAATCGCTACATAGAACTTCCCGTGCGTAAAGATACGTTCTTCACAGAAGTGGCGAATGGGGAAGTCATCATCGCTGGAAAGGTTCCTGCTGGTATCACGAGTGTCGCTGTGAACGACTATACCCTCCAGGAGTTCCGCGCTGGGAACAATCGCTTTACCTATAAAGTGAGTCTTTCAGACGATACTCTCAAAGAAGGAAAAAATATCTATACTCTCCGTTTCACGAGTAGTACAGGAGCTCTCATCGAAGCTGATGCGCTCACTGTCTATTACTCGAAAGATGGCGAGAAACTCAAACAATACCAGGGAGAGGTAGAGAAAGAGGCACTCGAAAAAACCAATACTCCAGAGCTTGTCAGTGAGCGCATGAAACAAGTAGAAGAGAAAAGAGCAATCCTAAAAACTCTCGATCAGAAATACTACTATAGCGAAAAAAACCTTCCCTATAGTATCCGACTTTCCTACGTAGATGAGCCAAAATCACTCGCTCTCTACGCAGAGAAGATGAACAATGCGCTCACCACACTCAGTATAAAAACAGAGATCACTCCGATTTCGACAAAAGACCTGAGTGAGATGATCGCGAGTGGAAAAAAAGACTATGATATGATCATCGTAGGATTCGAGGCAAATGGTCGCTTTTCTCGCATTGGGCAGATCTTTCTCTCCACCGAAGCAAAAAGTGGGATCAACTTCGCAAAGATAGAAAGTAAAGCACTCGACGGACTCTTCGCGAGTCTGCGTATCGCTTCAACTGAAGAAAAGCGAAAAGAAGTAGAAACAAGTATACAAGACTATCTCGACAAGGAAGCATTTTTTCTCCCGATATCGAGCCCCATACATACACTCTATATAGATAAAAATCTCAAAGGGATAAAAAAAATATCGCCACTTCAAGATATCACTTCACTCAAGGAAGTCATGGGATCAGCAAGTATAAAAGAGGACTATATCCTCTCACTTTCTGGAAAGTGAGTACTTCAGTTCTTTTCATGGCTCATAGAAAAACCTCGAAGCTAAACTATGAAAGAATCTATTGTACTTCATGCCTGGGAAATGATCACGAAATTCCCATCACTCAAAAAACTCAACTTCTTTCCCTCTCTCATAGGGATGCTTTGGCTTTTTCTCGTAATCATGTATCAACTGACGTTTACGTATGTCGTGATATTCAAGAAAAAAGATGCCTTCTTCTCAGCTCTCGCAGAGTTCGCACATGAGACCTATTTCGTAGAAGTACTGGTTGCTTTTGCTCTCCTCTTTCTTCTCTATCTTATCATATCTCCTCTTGCAGAAGGAGGCATCGTAGAGATGATCCATAGCTATAGAAAGACTGAGGGGAAAAATCCACATAGGACATTTCAGGGGCTCTTCGATGGATTTCGCCACTTCCTCCCACTCTTCGAAGCACACAACGTGATCTCGATTTTCCGCCCTCTTTCGATTATCACATTTTATATACTGCTCTTACGACTCTTCGGAAAGTCATATTTCGAGATGATCACTTGGATCATGGTGACGTATTTGATTTTCGCATTTTTTCTCAATATGTGCTTCGCCTATACCAAGTTTTTCATCATATTCGAGAACAAGTGAGTCATCGCGGCACTCTCATCATCGACTGGAATGGCAGTTCGACATATCGGGATTACTCTCCACCTCTACTACACGATGATCCTCCTCTATCTGCGTACGATACTGGTGGCACTTTTTTTCCTGGTACTTCCCTTTCTCATATCGACGATTATCACATTCTTCACGATCGTGGAAGTCCGTATGATCCTCCTCTCGATCTTCGCGATTATCAGTCTCGGATTTTTCCTCGTGATCGTCCACCTGAACTCGACACTCGAGATCTTCATAGAGGCAACCTGGTACGAGGCGTACCAAGCGTGTAAAAAAGAAGATAAAGAGTGGAATGATGACCATGGAAGCAGTCATGGGCACGACAAACATGAAGGACATGATAACCACGGACACGACGAAGATGCCACACACGGTCAAGGTGACCATGGACGCCACTAACTTTTTTATTGTCATTCTCCGATAGGAGAATCTGTTCCCTGTATTTTTTATTTTCCAAAAAGATCCTCTGCGAGGATGACAAAAAATGGATACTAATACTCTCATCATCGAATACTCGAATAATCCAGCGAATAAATATATCATGGAGGATGCAACTGTGGGCTATCGTGAGCACAATCGTGTGTGTGCCGACGTGATAGAAGTATTCTTAAAAATCACGGATAACACCCTCGTAGACTTCTCGTTCGACGGATATATGTCGATCGTCGCGACTGCCTGTAGCGCGATCACGGGAGAGTCTCTCGTGGATACGGATCTCGATACCATCCTCACCTACGATGAGTCCTATATACACTCGATCATCGGAAC
>CAYVAG010000024.1:0-11811 GCA_964449265.1 uncultured Candidatus Peribacteria bacterium | reverse complement strand
GTGGGAATATCCCCGCTCCACCAAGATTCCCACAACTGAGTACTATGAGTCTCCGGTGTTTCGGGAGACTCTCTATCAGTGCCTCGAACTCTGGCGCGACGCGACTCAAGCTATGAAGCCTGGTCATATCGTTCCCTCCTATCTGGAGTAGGATGGTATCATACTCTCGCTCTTCCACCTCTGCCACCTGAGATGCGACATCGGCGACGACAGCTCCTGAGACTCACCGATTCTCGACTCGTGTCGCACCGATGAGCTTCGCGAGTCTGCCTGCGATGCTCTCCTCGGGACTATCTGCACCCACTCATACGGCGGTACTATCTCCGAGGACGAGAAGTGATACTCCGCTCGCACTTCCTGCTAGAGTATAGGGGGTCGTGTGCGCCATGATAGACTCAGATACCTTCATCAGCCTATAAAATCTGTATCCATAGAAAGCGATGATGAGTATCGCGAGAGAGAGAAGTGAGAGAAAGAGTTTGAGATATATATGCATGAGAGAGTATTAGGGAGTATCGTATCTTGCGGAAAGTGCACGGTAACTCCACGTACGAAATGCCATAACAGCAACCACTACTCATACGATACCTGCTACGACGAATACAAGAGCCATCGCTCTGTCGGGAGTCGTACCCCACCATCCGCCAAATATATTTTCCCCACTTGGACTCGCGAGCCATGGGATGACGAGGAACTGGGTGAGTGGCCCGACGAGAAATGCTGTGAGGGGAGAGGCTATATTCTCCATGCTCTGCCCGAAACCGAGAACTCGACCCTGACGTTCGAGTGGGACGACCTTCTGGAGGATGGTCTGCTCAGCTGCTTCTGCGATCGGTGAGAAGAGCATGAATGAGAAAAATCCTATCGCCACGAGATAGATCGAAGAGACGACAGGGAAAAGTATACATGTCATCCAGAGCATCATATTGACCAAGAGGAGAGTCTTCACAGGATTCGTCCCGAGACCATATTTCGATACGAGCATACCTCACGCGATGAATCCTGTACTCGTCACGGCGAGCATGATCCCCCATACTTCCACTGAGACGAGAGAGAGTCCATAGGCGTCCATAAGCGACATGAAGACTCCCCCGATGAAGTTGTTCATCATCGCGAAGAAAATCATCGCAAAGAGTCAGGATATGCTGGCTATGACTCGTATAGTGCCTCGGATATCCATATCTTTATCTCTGGGTACATCACTCTCGAGGTGCTCTTCGCGAGGGAAACTCAGTGTGAAGAGATGCAGGATCGTGAGAAGAGTGAGTCCTATACCGATACCGACAGCCCATTCGATACCGAGTCGCCCGATGATGAGTCCTGAGAATACGGATACGACTGTGAATACCAGTCCATTCACTGCCCCGACTTTTCCATTTGCCTTGTCTCGGCCTTCCTCAGGAATCAGGATCGTGACCATGGTAGAGAGTGCGATCATGCGGATATTCCCGACGACCACGCCGATCATCGTGATGAGGATAAATATCCAGAGTCAGATATTTCCCACATCACTGCGAGCCGACTCTGGAAGTGAGATGAGAAGGAGAAATGATAGGGTATAGAAAAAGAGTGAAGTCACCGATGAGGCGAGCATCACCGATTTTTTCTTGTAGTGATCGACAAGCGATCAGAACCATATACCACCGAAGAGATTGAGGACGAGATAGGTCCCTCCGAGCATCCCTGTGACGAAGACTGAGTGCGTCTCGAGGTAGGCCCAGAAGGTGATCGCGAACCAGAGGAGCATATTCGTGAATCCTGCGACAGCGCTATTGGCGAGGATGTGAGTGAAGAGATGTGGAGTTTTCATAGGCTTCATATGGTAGTGATTTTTCCAGAAACATCAAAAAAATCTTCCTAAAGGAGATTCTTGAGAGATGTATTTTTTTCTAGTCGAGACCGAGGACTTTTTCGAGTCTCACACAGTTCTCTTCGTTTGCTGGGATAGCATAGACAGCCACACCGTGTCGTATATTCTCATTATCGAATATCATGCGGAAGTCGACTTTTGTCTGTGTATCACTTATCGCTTCGAAGGTGATGATGGCATGAAAGTGAGGATTGGGAAGATGCTCGAGTTCTATACGTTCATTTTCTATGAGCTTTCCGAAGATATTGGTATTCGGGTAGTCGGTACCATCGGGTCCATGCATGATGAATTTCCATGTACCTCCTTCTCGGAATTCGAAAGTCTCGAATGTATTGGTAAATCCATGTGGTCACCACCACTTCGCGAGGAGTTCAGGATTTCTATAGGCTTCCCAGAGGTCTGCGGGAGTCGCATGGAATATGTGAGTCGTGAGGATGTGAGTAGGGTTGTGAGACATTTTCTTGTGCTATAAGAAGATATATTTATTTGAGTCTTTCGAGTTTCCCTTTCCGCTTCACGATATGGGCATAGTCCCACTGTATATCTCGTGACTTCGCGAGCCATCGAGAAAGCGTAGGGATATCTACCTCAGATATGCTCTTATAGAATATCGAAGCATCTTTGAATTTCCCTCCTCTCACATCGAGTCCCTCTTCATCGAAGTCAGCTCCACTCCAGAACATGAGCCTCAGCCCTCGTTTCTCTCCACTGTATCAGACGATCGGATTGTCTCCTATGAACCATACGGGGTGCGCGTGCCAGACTTTTGATGTAGCTTCGGGAAGGCATGAGTCTATCGTAGTGCGGAGCGTCTCACAGATGGCACAGTCTCATGCGGATAGTGCGGATTCGTAGGTGAGTATATCGGAGGAATTAGGCATGAGCTCTGGGATGGTTATGATTGTTTCGGCATCTGACTCGCGTCCATCCAGAATGCTTCCCAGATGTGTCCATCGAGATCCTCGAAATCTCGACCATACATAAATCCATGGTCATAGGCTTCGATGGTTTTCTTGCCTCCGGCCCCTATCGCTTTCTCGAAGAAGACATCGACTGCTTCTCGTGAATCGAACTCAAGCGCATTGAGCATCTCGGTCGTCTCATGAGCGTTGGCGATCTTCTTGGATCCGAGGAAGTTGGCACAGAATCCATGCGTGAGAAGCATGACACTCAGTGAATCGTCCCAGATCATCGCAGAAGCATCTTCATTTGAGAAGTCGTGATTTTTCGTGAATCCGAGCGCTTCGTAGAATGCAGTTGCCTTCGGGAGATCGGAGACGGGTAGATTGATATAGAGTTTCGCCATAGATGATATAGAGGTGATTTCGAAATAAAACTATCTATATATTTGTCATACCAGTAGGATAATAACAATTATAAAGAAATGAAAGGATGCCTGTTTAGAGTTAAGTGTACTTATTCTACTACTGAATCTTACTAACCAAATAATAGAATATAATAAAACGGCTAGCCTTAGATCATACCAATAAAAAGCAGAAATACATATCAGTAAGGTCGCTATAGTTATGAAATATTCTTTAGGGTCTTGTTGGCTCATTTGAACGTAAGATTAAGTATAACAAATTCTACCACATACTGAGTACATATCCAGTCGCGAGAAGTCCGAGGAGTCTACAGATACTCGATACGACGATCTTCGTACACATCCACTTCTTCGCGTCACCACCCCATACTACAGTACTCGTCATTGTCGGAAGCACATATCCGAACCATACGAGAAATGCAACATGCATACCTGACATAGTGGGAAGCATCTCTATGAGGAATGCAAGCGTCATGACCATGATGAAACTCGCGACGAACTCTGCGAGCATGAGCTTCCACATACCGACCATCGCTTTCTTCATCTCAGCATCAGTGAAGGTATCCTTCCCATGATGGATACGCATCCAGAGCTTCCCGAAGAGAGGACCGTGCCAGAGTGCGCCAAGCGCAAAACATGCGACCGTCATGATGGCTATAGCCATCCAGTTGAGTGAGACTTCTATCATAGAGAGAAAAATAAGAAAATAAAAAGAGATTGGAGCTTAGTTTGGGAGATGGAATAGAGGGTTATAGATGAGTCCGAGAAGATTGTTCCAGGGATCTTTCAGTGTCGCCACGATGATCTCGCCTCCGACGTTCATAGGTTTTTCTACTGCTTTCGCGCCACATATGAGGAAGTACTCGTAGGTTTCTTCGATATTTTCGACTCACCAGAATACAGCAATATTTTCTCCTTTTATCACATCTTCATTTTGCAGTCCGAGCTCATATCCACCGATATTGTACCCGACATAGTAGGATTCATCGAAGTAGGGATCGACTCCAAATACTTTCGAGTACCATGCTTTCGCTTCCGCCAAGTCACTTACCTTATAGATGGTCGTACGGAGTCCGAGTATGCGTGACATCCTAAGAATGATAAATAATAATCTCTTCCAGTATATCGAGAAAAGAAGAAATACAAGAGATTACAAAAAGACGATCTCAGAGGACTCATATCCTGAGAACTTCGTATAGCGATCACACTCTCTTTCGAGCCCACTTGTATCGACTCTGTATCCAGGAAGTATATCTACCCTGAAGATGATTTTACTTTTCTTGTACTCGCGTTTCCAGCTTCATACGACTCGCCCCTCCTGGAGAACGAGAGGGAAGAATATCCCATTACTCGTAAAGAGTCGACCATAGTGCTCTATATCAGCGACGATCGAGCGATCCCTATACCCCAGAAAGTATTCGTCGAAACCGCCGATGAGTCGAAGACTAGAAGTAGGATTCTTCCTCTTCGCATCTTCAGAGAAGAGGGGCATATGATAGTATATCTTTCATCCGTATTCCACTTTTTCGAGCTCGTCTTCTATGAGACCTATGGCTTTCCGACACTCAGTCTTCCCGAGTCCACACCACCAGGCGAGATCATCGACAGTCGCGCCACCATGTCCACGCATATACATGCGAGCAAGTTCGGCGAGCTCTTCTTCGTGGCTCATGTATTCGCTTTCTCCGACCCATTCATCGAGGAGGACGAATGTCTCTTCTTTAGGAGTCGGAGGTCAGAAACAGATGAGTCCACGAGTGGCCGCGTAGCAGGCGAGATGATACATCCACTGTGTTTGCATCGGGATGCCACCCGTTTCGAGAGTGGTGCTGAGCTCTGTACGGGTGAGAGATTTGCCTCCGCGAAGTTCTCGTTCCATGATCTCCATTGCTCGCTCCGTATGAGCGTCGGTGATGCCGAGGAATTCACGACGCTTCGAGAATCCAGAAAGTGTCTTGCTCGCACAGAGGGAGAGCATCCATCTGACATGGCGAGGATCCATATAGTGGAGCGTCCCACGCATGGGCCAAGTGCGGACGATCGACCCGTCTCGGCAGGCATCGCGTATCATCTCTTCTGTGCTTCACTCGATGCGTGATCCTATGACCCAAGTCGCTTGTCCGATATCCTGCGCTTGGATACATCCGTAGTACTGGACGACTTCTTCAGGAGTAGAGAACCTATACTCTTCGAGACCATGAGATGAGAGTCGAGTCGAGAGCATCTAGAGTGATTCGGTATGTTTCTTGAAATTCTCGAGGATCGACTGCCATCCTGCGATCTGCATGTCTGCTGGATGGATTTCTTCAGCATCGAATACTTCAGTGACTTTTACGCCCTCCGCAGTCTCCTCGAGAGTGATATCGACGACGCGTCCTGCATCGAGGAAGTACTCCTTCATCTCACCTAGGGTATAGCTCATGCTCTTCATCGGAGTGACCTCTGTATACTGAGCCGTGAGGTCGAATCCGAAGCTTCCATCGCGTGCTTCCATACGTGTCGTGAATATCCCTCCGATTTTCGGAGCGTCTCCCTTTGCCCATGGACAGTGCCATGTCGCTTCGTCAGCAAACCCCCAGTGGACGATATGGACTGGATTCCAGAGAGCATCCCAGACAGTGGCGAGGGGAGCCTTCACGATGACAGATACAGTAAGTTTAGACATAGATTTTTGAGTGAGAAATAGTGCTAGTTATTATATGCATCTTCTATAGATTTCCAAGAAAGTTTTTTCATCCCCATGACTGCTTTCATGAGCTTCGATTTTCACTCTGTATTTCCACTTCGCATATACTCGGTGAAGTTCGCGGGGATGAGTTGCCAAGATACTCAGTACTTGTCCTTGACCCAGCCACACATCTCTGCTTCCTTCACTGCCGAGAGCTTCTCATAGTAGTACTCGAGCTCTTTCTCATCCTGGCATGGCACCATGAATGACACTGCACAAGAGAAGTCGAACGTATGTGGTCCGACCGCGTCCATCGCGCTCATCACGAAGTCTCCGATATGGAACTGTGCGTGCTTGATCTTTCCCTCGGCGCCACCTTCTCACTTCTCGTATCGAGCGATCATATTCACTCCTGAGTTCGCGAAGACGCTCGTATAGTATTCGATCGCTTGTTCTGCTTTTCCGACTTTCTCTTGCGTGAAAGAGAGACACGGAGCTATACGCTGAGCCACGGGAGCCTCACTATAAAATAACTGCCATGATGCTCAGTATTTGTCCTCGACCCATCCGTACCACTCACTCCAGGGATACACCCCGAGCGCCATGAGCGACTTTCCTCATGCGGAGAGTTTTTCCCATATGTTCGAGATCTCATCCTTGTCACTGGAACTGATGAAAAATGATATCGAAGGATCGATATGGAAATAGGGTCATCCATTGAGTGTCGCGAATGGGATACCCATGAGGTCGAATTCGACGATCATGATATCTCACTTTTTCGATCCAGGGAGATGTTCGTTTGGCTCATCGTAGATTCACTGGGTAGTGATCTTACTCGCTGGAAAAGTAGAAGTATAGAACTCCGCCATTTCGAGAGCATTGTTGTTATCGGACCAGAGGCAAGTGGTAAGCATAGATAGAAAGGGTTAAGGATTGTTTACTTGGGGGAGTAGTATTTTCATGTGAGACGATTTATTCTCCAAAGTGTTCTACGATAAGTATATCTCACGCGCTATCATAGTATGTGCAAGTATGCTCGACCATATCGAGAGTCCATTTCTCGACTCCAGAGGACGCGCAATCCTGACAAAATGTCATATAGTCACTTCCTCCTCACTGGTGGAGTCTGAGGCGTTCGATGAAGTATTCTTTGTTCGTCACTTTGGCGATCTCGATAGGAGCGTACTTCGGTGCTGAAGTCAGTACAGTCGGATTCCCGAAGTACTCTGCGTGACCATCCGAGACGAATGTATCGTATCCTTTCACACCGATATCCGTGATATCACGAGCATACTGGGGGAAGTCGGCACCAGTTTTTACCTTCTGGTGGAGAGAGGCGATTTCTTCGAGAGTGAACATGAGAAGTATTGAGTTAATCATAAGAATTATATGATTTTCCCTAAGGGATTCAAACAAAAAATGAAATTTGCTTTTCTCATTTTTTCCTTATACTGCGATCCAACATTCAGAGTGAGTACGAGGGATTAGGCCCGTTATGAGTACTCCGGCAGCCAACTATAATTGAGAGAGTTTTTCTTTCATTGGAAAATCGGTGCCACTTCCTACCCCACAAAGGGGAGAGATGTAGTTCGAGCTTTTTTAGCACAAGATTATTCCTTCTTCTTTATGGAGAAGGTTTTTTTATTTTCTTGTTCCACCTAGGAATATAATTCATTTTCACTTATGTCAGAATACCTTTTTACCTCCGAATCCGTCTCAGAAGGTCATCCAGATAAAGTCGCAGATCAGATCTCGGATGCCATCCTCGATGCTATCCTCACCGAAGATCCTCGTGCTCGTGTCGCTGCTGAGACTCTGGTGAATACCGGACTCTGTGTGCTCGCCTGAGAGATCACGACGACAGCCAATATCGACTATATCGGTATAGCTCGAAAGGTGATCACTGATATCGGGTACAACTCTTCCGATCTTTGCTACGATGGGAATACTCTCGCAGTCATGGTCTGCTACGATAAGCAGTCTCCCGATATAGCGCAGTGAGTCGATGAAGGGAAGTGACTCGATCTCGATCAGTGAGCAGGAGATCAGGGACTCATGTTCGGGTATGCTTGTCGCGAGACCGATACTCTCATGCCGGCACCGATCTACTATGCTCACCGTATCATGGAGAAACAAGCAGAAGTCCGTAAAAATGGTACCCTTCCATGGCTCCGCCCTGATGCGAAATCTCAGGTTACATTCCGCTATGTGGATGGCAAACCTGTCGATATCGACACGGTCGTGGTCTCGACACAACATCATCCAGATATCACTCATGAAGAACTCTCTCGAGCTGTCATAGACTATATCATCAAGCCTGTACTTCCGAAAGAGTATCTCACTGCAAATACGAAATACCTCGTAAATCCCACAGGAAGATTCGTCATCGGTGGTCCTATGGGGGACTGTGGTCTCACAGGTCGTAAGATCATCGTCGATACCTACGGTGGAGCAGCTCCTCACGGAGGTGGAGCATTCTCAGGAAAAGATCCATCGAAGGTCGATCGTAGTGCTGCCTATGCTGGTCGATATGTCGCGAAAAATATCGTCGCCGCCTGACTTGCAGATAAGTGTCTCGTACAGGTCGCATATGCTATCGGAGTGGCGAAACCCGTCTCACTGATGGTCGACACCTATGGCACAGGGAAGCTCTCTGATGAGAAAATCGCAGAAATCATCCAGACAGAATTCGATCTCCGTCCGAAAGGGATCGTCGCGATGCTTGATCTCCTGAAGCCTCGATACCGCGCCTCTGCCGCGTATGGTCACTTCGGTCGGGAGGATGCACTCTTCACCTGGGAAAAAACGGATAAAATCGAAGCACTCACAAAATATCTCGTATAAGTCTTCTCTAGAAAATCCTCCAGGAAGGAGGATTTTCTATGCGAGCTTTGCTCCATTTGGAACATCTCTTTCTGGAATCGCGAGGATCACCGATCCATCCTCTCTGTAAAATCCGGTACAGAGAAACTCACTTATAAATGGCCCGATCTTCTTCTTAGGAAAGTTCACGACTCAGACGATCTGTCTTCACACGAGTTCGTCTTTCGAATAGTGTGTGGTGATCTGCGCACTCGATTGCTTCACTCCGATTTCTCATCCGAAGTCTACCCAGATTTTGTACGCTGGCTTCCTCGCTTCAGGAAACACCTCTGCGCGGATGATCGTCCCGACTCGAAGTTCGACGGATTCAAAATCTTCCCATGTGATAGTAGTATGCATGGAGAAAGTATAGGAAAAAGAGAGAAGTCTGCAATATTGCATCATGAGAAAAGTAGTGAAAAATAATTGACAAAAAATAGGGAGTAAGTATTCTCTTTAGAATATATTTCGTAAAATTTTCTATGTTTGAAACATTACAGCAAAAGCTCAATCCAAATAAAAGAATAGTTCTTATCTATGAGTGAGTAAAAGATAATATGACGGGAGAATTTGCATTGCGAGTAGAAGATGTGGTGGCAGGAACATATATCTCTCATGGCGAGGTAAAAGTACTACCATGAGCTTCACTTGAAGAGCAAATAGATATGAGTTTACATGGTTTTTGAGCGATTCACTCTTTTTCTTTCTTGGAGGATAAAGATTCCCTCTTAAGAGATAAGAAGAATGCAATACTAACAACGATATCTTGTACAGGAAATGTTTCAAAGAGTGGCAAGGAGCTCATGCACTATCTTATAAAACATCGATTACTTACTCGAGATATAATATTAGACGCAGTTTGTGAATATCTTAAAAAATGAGCCCAAAAAGCATATGAAAGAGCTCTTACGCCTCTTATATGAGGCTGGCCAGATGGAAAAACAGAGATAATACATAAATACCACTATCTTGATCATGATCTTACTGAGTGAGAAAATAAGATGCTTGCTTGGGCTATGACCCAAGGACATGTTTCATCAACTCAGAGAGAAGATCTTACAAGAATATTATCTGCCTGATGAGATACACCAGAATTTTTCTACTCTTTATACTATATTCCAGATCTCCCTCAGAAATACATGGAAGAATTTGGCTTATAAGATAAACAAAAAATCCACCCCTGACCGAGTGGATTTTTCTTAAAGCTATTTTTAGAGACCATTTGGGGAGTGTATTTGTCTGAAACTATTTTGTTACGGTAAACTCTTTGAAAGTTGCTTTTCCGTTTCCGCGTATTTCTTTGATTTTTTCTCTCATTTCTTCACGTTTTGCTTTTGTAGCTTCTCTCGTTTTCTTTCGCATTTCTTTTACATCTTCACGAGTATCTTTACGGAGCTCTTTTATCTCATCGCGCTTTTCAGCATATTTTACTGGATCTATACCCTTTGATACGAGGTAGTCTTTGATCATCTTCACGAGAGCTTCACGGTCTGCAGGAGAGAGTTGTGCCATAGCCATGTGGAGACTCTTGAGCTCACGCTCGATCATAGCACCAGAGCCCATAGGAGGACGTACGACACCAGTTTGGGTAGTAGTGCCAGTTCCAGCAGTAGTGCTACTACTAGTATCAGCAGATACCGAGAGGAGTGGAAGTGCAAGTGCACATACGACTCCGAGAATTATCTTTTTCATAGGAGAAAAGTAAAAATATAAACATTTCCTACGAGGAAACAAGGGAAGTATACCTCTCTGGATTTTTATAGCAAATACTTCACTTTTCTTTCACTCTGTACTTTTTTCTATTTATTCTTCAGATACTATATCGCGTATCATGGCTTGTATGTTCACTTTTCCATTCCATTCGTTCTGTTCCAGCTCGACGATAAGTGAGACGATATTACCGACAGAAAGGAGTTCTATATATTCTCATGCATTCCAGAGGATCATCCTCACTTGAGGATTTTCTTGGCACTTGAGGGAGAGATGTTTTGTCTCCTTTCAGAGTGGTTTCGCTTCTGTGATGGTTATGTTTTCTAGGAGAAATAGTGGCTTCCTGTTGCCGATTCCAAAAGGTCGGAATCGGTCGATCACACCTAGTGTCTCTCGTGTCATATTTTCTGGCAGAAGGATACACTCCACTTCGAGGGTTTTTCTCGGAAGTTCTCCTCTTCCATATTTTTCGAGAAATTTCTCTGTGATTGCTTTCTGGAAATCTGCAAACCGACTCGCTTCGATCGTGAATCCTGCAGCTTGCCGGTGTCCACCATATCGGACAAAATACTCCTTGCACTCGTCGAGAAGTTCGACGAGGTTGCACCAGTCGGGTGAGCGACAAGAGGCGACGAGATGTACATTGTTTTTCTCATTCCGCAGTGAAACGGAGGAATCGCTTTCTCATTCGCTGAAGAGATTTTGGTTATCCTTTTCTCATACTTGATTTTGAAAGGGGTCCCTTCGAGATGACAAAACAGAGACATTTTTCTCGTATTCTCTCTTTTTCACTTCTTCACTTCGCTTGTTCTCGTGTTGTCAGCAAAGGACGATCGAAGGGCGGTTATAGGCTTCTGTGAGTTTTCCTGCGACGAGACCGATAAGTCCATGCTCCAGATTCTCTTCCATGAAAAATAAAATCGAGTCATCTCCATTGGCTTCCATAAGAGCTTTCTCGGAGAAACTTTTTACGACTTCTTGGCGTTTTGCATTGAGCTCTTCGATCTCTTCGAGAAATTCGTCGCACCGATCTTCACTCGCGAGAAGCCATCGGAGTGCGGTGAGTGGAGTATCCATACGACCAGAAGCATTGATCCGCGGCCCGATCTGAAATCCGATGATATCAGCATTTCACTCCACACTCTCATGTCACTCGAGAAATTTCCTCAGTCCTGCAGATTCTGAGTTCTTCATCTGAGCGAGTCCGAGAGCAGTGATCGTACGATTTTCTTCGATGAGTGGCATACAGTCTGCGACTGTTCCGAG
The DNA here is from genome assembly GCA_964449265.1 of uncultured Candidatus Peribacteria bacterium. GTDB lineage: Bacteria > Patescibacteriota > Gracilibacteria > BD1-5 > UBA2023 > JAGOMW01. The sequence continues at coordinate 111 of CAYVAG010000024.1, read as the reverse complement.
GGAGGCGAGATCGATGTAGCGGGTGAGTGTCGATTCTAGATCTCCTTTCTCTGTCATTGCGAGGCACGAAGCAATCCAGTCGCTATAAGGAATTCATTTTTTTGTTTCTGG
>CAYVAG010000023.1:12962-13837 GCA_964449265.1 uncultured Candidatus Peribacteria bacterium | reverse complement strand
CATAATAGAGAGTTCTCTCACTCTTGTTTGATCCTGCAGATATCGTATCAGAGAACTTATTTCCACCATCAGTGATCATCTTCATGATAGAGTCTACCTTCGATTGACTCACTGCTCCATAGGAAAATGATGCAGAGAAGATGAGAGTAGAAGTAAGCAGTCAGAGGAGGAGTTTCTCACGGCGGGAGAAGGAAGATGTGATTTTCATAAGTGTAATATGAAGAGAAGAAAACCGTTCCTTCATATAATATCTCTTTTATTAGAAAAAGCAAAAAATGAAACTCCTATACTTTTAGATAAATTTTATCAAATCTTTTATATGGGAGACACGGATGCACTCGACTCATTTTGGGATTTTTCCAGTGTATTGATCAGGCATGACGATTGTATTGAAACCGAGTTTCGCAGCTTCCATGATACGCTTTTCGAGGAGAAATACATTTTTGACCACTCAGGTAAGTGATACTTCCCCGAGATAGAGTGTATTCCCGAGAGATTTGCCTTGTTTCGAGCTCATCAGTGCCGCGACTGCAGCGAGATCGACTCCTGGTTCTGTGAGAGAAAATCCTCTTCATACATTCGTATACACATCATAGCTCTCGAGTTTCACATCGGTAAACTTGGTCATGACTGCGATGAGAAGTTCGAGTTTTCCCTGTGGGATACCACGACTTGATCGTTTCGGGTAGCCGAATTTGGTATAGGTCGTCAGTGCTTCTATCTCTATAAGGAGTGGGCGATTCCCTTCGATCGTGAGAGTAAGTGAGCTTCCGGGAAGGTCACTCGTATGACGGTCGATAAATTCTAGTCCCGGATTCGGAAGATCAACCAGACCAGACTCTTCCATACGAAAAAGTCATACTGTATCAGTAGGT
>CAYVAG010000023.1:0-12952 GCA_964449265.1 uncultured Candidatus Peribacteria bacterium | reverse complement strand
TTTTCAGTGCTCGAAGGATACGGTAGTTCTCTGTACGTACTCATTCGAGGAAGATGACGACATCTACGAGATGTTCGAGAGCCTTTGGTCCACCGATACTTCCATCCTTCGTCACATGACCGATGAGGAGTATGGATTTTTCTGTCGTTTTCGCTATCTGCATATACATCTCTGTCATAGCTCGGATCTGGTTCATACTCCCTGGAGTACCATCGAGTGTATCACTCGAAAGGACAGAGAGCGAGTCTATGATGACGATATCAGCATCACTCGAGCGGAGAGTCGAGATGATATTATCGAAATCATTTTCTGTGATGATCGATATAGCCTCGTGAGAAACCCCGAGGCGATGGGCTCGAGCCGATATCTGCCCTATATGTTCTTCTCATGATATATAAAGTATCTTCGATCCTGTACGAGCATACCACTCGCTCATCTGGAGAGCCAGTGTCGATTTTCCGATACCAGGTTCTCCTGAGAGGAGTGCGAGGCTTCCCTTCATGAGTCATCCACCGAGTACACCATCGAGTTCTCCGCTAATGCTTGAGATTTTTGTTTCAGAGAGGGTGGAGAGAGGAGATATCTTCTGGAGATCTTGCACTTTTCCACTCGAAAGAGTTCGACTCGATCGCTTATTTCATTCTTTTGCCTCTTCGAGTGTATTCCATTCACCACAGTTTGGACACTTTCCTGTCCATTTAAGTGAAGTTTTATGACAAGAAGAACAGATGAACATACGATATTTTTATTCTTTTGGAGTTTTTGGAGAAGCTGGTTTCTTTGCTACGACTTTTTTCACTGGTGATTTTTTTGGAGCTGGTTTCTTTGGAACTGTTTTAGTAGTTTCTTTCTTTGGTTCAGCCGATTTCTTAGCGGCTATAGCCTTTTTTGCCATTCTTTTAGCCTTTTCGAACTCATCGACTTCATCTTCGAGTTCGTCTACCTCTTCCTCGAGTTCCTCGATCCGATCATCTCTCTTGCGAAGAAGAAGCCAAGCTATAAGTATCACGAAAAGGATGAGAGCAATGGCCCCGTAATTGATACCCTTATCGATGTAGTTATACTTCACGAGTATGGTACGCTCAGTCTCATAGGGAACGATTTTCCCGCCATCTCCCGTATATTCGAGATAGATCTTTGCGAGGACCTTTTTACTTGAGAGGAATATTTTAAGTTTTTCCCAAGGGAGAAGATAGCGTGCATTATCTTCTGTCTGTTTTGTATAGTACGCGCCTGGCGAGAGGAACTTGATTACTGTTTTTCCAGTATCGATAGTCTCGTAGGCAAAACCTTTCCAGACAACTGAGAATATCCTATCGGATCCTGGGAGCACATTTCCTCCTTCATCATTGATAGGAAGATAATCGACAATCTTCTCTCAGAGAAACACTCCTTCTGGTGTCCGAATCGATTCTTTACCGATTTTGGTCAGCATATTTCCATTCTCCTCATAGAGTTCGATACGCCCCACGGGAAGACTATGTATATTTCCACCATTTGTGACAGGAATAGTAAAGTCTACTGAGAAATCTGAAGTATCCACAAGAATAGGGGGATCAAGACGTGGATCAAGTTCTTTTTGGATACGTTTGAGCCATTTTTGCCAAGTACTTGGATCAGAAAAATCTGACTTTGGTATATCGAGCTCCGGAGCACTTGTAAGGGGTACATCTATAGCAATCTCTCCAACTTCAGTATCATATATGAGCTTCCCTGGAACATTCACGAGAAGCAGTACTCCAGCACGACGAACCATCTTTACAGAGTTTCCATTTTCTGAGGCACCTTCAGGATTATTCAGGAATATAGCACCGTAATGCCCACCTGGAAGAGCATCTTTAGGTGGTGTTATGGAAAAATTAATCTTTCGTTCTGATTTCGGTGGTACAGAAAAACGAGTTGTTCCATCGAATTTTACCCAGCTTGCAACACTCACAGGATCAGTCCCTGTAGAAGTAATAGGTCGACACTTTGGTGTACCGACTTTATCATCAGCTACGCAGTCTTCCGCAGAAAGGTAGATATTATAGGTAACATCAGAATTGTTGAAAAATGTAATCGTTTTTGATACCGTCTTCCCAGTTCCAGCAGTGAACTCATGCCGTATCGGGGAGACTCCCATATCGATACGAGAACCCTCTCAGAGTGCGAAGAGGGAAAGAGGCAGAAGAGAAACAAGAAAGAGAAAACGAGAAATTTTCATAAAGTAATAGAAAAGAAGTGCTTCTTATCATACAAAACCTTTCTGAAAATGCAAAAAAGCCTTCCCGAATAGAGAAGACTTTTTCATTATACTGATTGTAAATATTTTTCTAGAAGTTTCCGCTAACAGTCAGTACTATCACATCCCTATAATCCCCCGCTGGAGTCTGCGCATTTGGTTGAGCAACTACAGAAAAGGTGATGTCATCGACTCCAGTGAGTGGTTGAGGACGAGTAGACGTATAGACAGAGTGATTTGTACTGTTGTTAACTACCTCGACATTGAGTGCTCAGACCTGGGAAAATCCAGGAGCAGTCGAATCAGTAACATTAGCAACAGAAACAAATTTATAACTGTCAGCAAATCCATCGACTACCAAACTATTGAGAACGATAAATCCACTCGAAGTATTAGTCATGCCGGCATTTGTAGAACGGGCGGTTACTGATGCCCCGTTAACAGCATTTGTGCCGATCTCTATACTTACCGAGCCGGTAGATGCAGTTGTACTAGAAAGGTTTCAAAGAGCAATAGTTCCAGAACCAGAAATAGTCATATTGAGAGTAGGAAGGATGCGTCCTGTGACGACAATACCGTTGATACTACCAGAAGCACTCGATCCACTAAATGTATCATTCCAGTTTATGGGAGCGGAAAGAGCACCGCTTCCTACGACCGTACCAGTACCAATCTGTGAAGCAGATACGAGTGATACACTGAGTGCTAGAATAGTGATGGAAACGAGCGCGAGAAGTGAGAAAAAATATTTCATAGGAAAGGTAAGGGATTAATGTATCTCTATCTTCCCACATTTTCTTCCTGAGAGCAAAGAAAGGAATAAAAAATCTCTCCAATAGGAGAGACTTTTATTTGTTGTATAGTCTAATAATACTAGAAGTTCCCAGTAACAGTCATGACGACAACGTCAGTATAGTCACCAGCCGGAGTTTCTATATTTGGCTGAGCAGCAACAGAGAATGAAAAATCATCTACTGTACCAGAAAGTTGCTGTGGTTTAGTTGATGCGTATATAATATGACTAGTCGTATTATTGTCTACCTCAGTATTAAGTGTAGCTGTCTGCGAGAAGGCGGCATAGCTCGAATCATCAGCTGCTACGATAGCAGAGAGATATTTATAACTATCAGCTACCTCATCTGCTGTGAGATCATTGATATACACAGAAGCGTTGGAAGTATTCTGGAGTCCTCCGTTTGTAGAACGAGCCGTTACTGATGCTCCGTTAACGGCGTTTGTGCCGATCTCAACATTTACAGATCCCGTAGAAGCAGCAGCGCTCGAAAGTGTACCAAGATCGATAATACCACTTCCTGATACTACCATATTGAGCACAGGGAGGACTCGTGCACGGACTTGGAGACCATTGATCGTACCAGTTGCCGTAGCGTTTCCGAAGACATCACCCCAAACTACTGGTGCAGAGAGAGCTCCACTTCCTTCGACGCTACCAGTACCGATATTGGTAGCAAACGATGGTGCAGCAGCAATTACCATCCCAGCTACGAGAGCTCCAGAAAGAAGCTTTTTTGAAATAGAATGCATATTTGTATTGGTTAAAAATTACAATGCACAAATATAGTAGCATATATTTTATATCTTGTCAAAAATTGTGAATACTTTTTTAAAATATTGTAAACTCTTGATCGTTTCTATATGTTAATTTTTGACTTCATGATAAAGATATGCTAGAATAGTCCTATACATAACACATATACATATGTCAAAAGATATTCCTATAACTCTCTGAGCTCATGCAAGCATCCTTATGAAACTCAGAGCAACATCACTCGCCGCATACGGCATAGACCCTCGAGCTCTTGTGGCCCAGGAAGGCCTATCGAGCGAGATACGAGCTCTTGCAAAAATAAAAAGAGAAGAAAGAGCTCTTGCTGTTCAAGAAGATCATAATATGATTCCTGCCTAAACAAAAAATCCCAGAATATCTGGGATTTTTCTTGCATTTTACAGAAAAAGTATATGATGTGTAGTATATCGTATAGTATATTTATGCCTCTTTCTCGCACACACATTGCATTTCTCGGTATCATCAGCATGATCACTGGTATGATCGCGCCTGGAGTGGGAGATCAGCTCTCTCCTCTAAGTTATCTCATGACTGATGTGCGAAGTATAGGATATGGCATCCTTTTTTTGCTTGTTGTCAGTTTTGCACTTGCCTCACTTAGAGCCTGGAGATGGTACAGAGTCGCTGTAGTATGTATCTTCATGGGTATAGGATATCTTCTTTTCATGACTATTTTTTCTTACATACATACGATTCGCGATGGCATGAATGTATGATGATTTCAATGGGGGTGGATATTTTTGATTATAGGATGCATGCTAATACTCATTTCCTATAGAAAAACTGAGGGAGAGAAGGAGGATTTTTCAGAAACTATAGATGCGCTTATTGGTATTATCGGAGGATTTGCTCTCGCCTGTATAGTCGGGATGCTCATACTCTCATCTCTTTCATTTTTTGGTTCTGATAAATCAGGGAGTCTTCTGGGCGAACTATTTGGCTCAGGGAGCGTTCGAGTATTCTCATGAGGAGTCATGTGATGAAAAACCTATGAAACAGAACCTGCTCTCAGCTATAATAGAAAAAGTGACGTGCTTCTCATCCAGTATGGATCATGATGAAAAACAGTAGAAGAGCTCTTTGGCTCAGGTGAGATACTTTCTTGAAGTGGAGAAAAAACTCTAGGATTATTGAGACTAGAAAAGTCTCAAGTGTCGAAGAATATGCTCCACACTATGAGCGGAGAAATCCATAATGGTATAATACGACTCACCTATGATGGTCAGCTAATTAATCGTGATCTGGAAGAAGTACGAGAGCTCTATTTGGGAGATGACTGATCTTACGCGTATTTCGCACGACCTCTTGGAGAAAAACGATTTTGCATATTTACTCGATACCGATGAAGTCTCTGCGGACTCGACTGATATATGAGTCCTACAGTTGGGGCAGATGGGACATCTATACTTTTTGCTGGATACAAAGATAAGGTATGGTCTGTCTATAGGAATACTTTACGGGTTGTAAAAAATACTGGCTATACAAAAACTGGGGGAATATCAAACGATTATGTATTTTTCGATACGACTCGTCCCGAAACCTATCTTTTTCTCGAAAAAGATGCACAAACAGGAACCTACCAATATAGGAAAAATGGAAAGCTTATAGAAAAAAGATGGAAAGATGTGAGCCTACACATATCGTTTGGTTATGATAATCATATCATAACTACAGCAAAAGATGAGGAATGATGGAAGGTTATCGAACTCTAAAAAAAATTCCGCTATATGCGGAATTTTTTTTTCATGACTTCGTGCATATCCTCATGAAGGCGTGCCCGGAATAGATGTGGCAAGAGTGGCCAGTGAATGAAGGTGGGATCCTCTGATAAGAGGAGAAAATCTTCAAAGTCGAGAAAAAGAAGCTCTATTTTCTCCCCAGGATCAAGAAGGAGGATGTCTTGTGATTGGGTAACACCATGGGCAATATAAAAGTGTGTGTAGACTATGACATTCGCATTCCCATGAGCGGTGAAGTAGTGTTCCCAGTCATGACTAGTATACCCTGTTTCTTCGAGAAGTTCTCGCTGTGCACAAATAAGAGGATCTTCTTGTGGACTATCGAAAGCACCTCCAGGAAGAGAGAGAAAAGGAAGAGGACGAGCAGGTTGCTCTTGTTTTGTGAGAAGTATCTTTTTCTCAGGGGTGAGAGCAATAGCAAAGGATCCATCGAGGAAACGAGCACGTTCGAAGGTTGCATGAGAACCGTCATACATTTCTTGATCCCATTGGTATATATCTGTCCGTACTCAGGAAAAGACTTTTTGAGCATGTGGCGGTATGAGATCGTGCATGACTAGAGAGGTCACTCATTTTTATTTTCTATCTCTACTCGCTGGTAGAGTGGTTCTCCTTTTTCTCGTATAGAGAATCCGTGCTTCATTTCCCATCCATGTCCGACACCGATACGCTCGAGAAGTTCGATCATTTTTTTCTCGAAAAATGGAGCAAGGTTGTATCAGAGAAATGCAAGACCCATGCCGACTGTAGAAAGGGTCTTCATAAGGGCTGTATGCTCACTCGGATTTGAAGGATCCATTTTCCATGGTTTCATCTCATCGATATATCGATTGAGCTCAGTAGCAAACTCGAAACTCTTATCCAGAGCATGTTTCATGTCATAGGTTTGCATGTACCATATGTACTGAGATTGGTATTCATCTCTCTTCCCTTTCATACTATCATCTTCGTAGTATCAGATCTTACCGTCGAGACGAAGAGAGAGTGTGAGAAATCGGTTGAGGAGATTTCCGAGATTGTTAGCAAGTTTTGCATTATACTGATTGATGGCCTCTTTTTGGTCAAAGTCACCATCCTCTCCGATCGGAAAAGCAGTAAAGAGATAGAGTATGAGCATATCTCTCGAATGGGACGCTATATATTCCACAGGATCGATGACATTTCCTATCGTTTTCGACATTTTCTGTCCGTCGACAGTAAAATGACCAGTAACAAGAATCTCATGCGGAGCTTCATATCAGGCACTCCAGAGCATAGCTGGCCAATAAATAGCATGAAATCTGATAATATCCTTCCCGATAACATGCAGATCTGCAGGCCACCAGATATCCTCTTCTCACTGACATACAGTCAGGTAGTTAAAAAGTGCATCATACCATACATAGGTAACCTGGTCAGGATCAAATGGAAGGGGGATACCGAACTTGTTGGTTTCGCGTGATATAGAAAAATCCTCGAGTCCCTCTTTCACAAATTCTATCACTTCGTTATATCGAGATTTTGGATTGATAAATTCGGGGTGGTTCTCATAGAGGGCAAGGAGTCTATCCTGATATTTCGAAAGTCGGAAGAAATAGTTTTTCTCCTTTAAGTCTTCGAGCGGCTTATTGGGATGATCAGGACAGATGAGTATTCCATCTTTTTCTATGAGATCTGTCTCTTTTTTAAATGCCTCACAACCAACACAGTACTTCCCTTCGTAGACTCATTCATATATATCTCCATTCTGAAAGGATTTCATGAGAACCTTCTGAACAAAGTCGTGATGACGCTTCTCTGTCGTACGGATAAAGTCTGTATATCGTATTCCGATACCATCCCAGACAGCCTTATGCTTCTCTGCCATCATATCAGCATAGGGCATCGTTCCCATTCCGACAGCCTCTGCAGATTCGACGACCTTCTGAGAATTTTCATCTACTCATGTGACGAATTTGATTTCTTTTCAGGAAAATCGTTTATAACTCGCGATCGTATCAGCAAGCAGCGACGCATAAGCGTGTCAAATATGAGGAATACCATTGGAATAGTAGATGGGAGTTGTAATAAAAAATTTTGATGACATAAAAGGAAAAATATGCGAGTATTATAGCTGGACTTCTAAAAAAAACAAATATACTAAAGAAAAACTTTTATGAAACAGTCTTTTCTTTATTGTGCTCTTCTTGTTTTGGTTTCAGGGGTTACTGGTTTTTGGATCTGAAACCAAGATGAATCCATAACTAACCAATCTGCAGATACGACGGTACGTCAGTCTGGCTATACATTTACGAACCCACTTCTCGAGTGTGAGAACAATACATCTTTCGCCAAACAGAAATATATACCATTCGAACAAGATACTATAGAAAGAATCGAAAAAGAAGTCGAAAAAACTCACCCATGAACAGAAGTGTCAGTATATTTTCGTAACCTCAATAATGGACCGTGGTTCGGAATCAATGAGAATACGCGATTTCTCCCTGCAAGTCTGATGAAAACGACACTTCTTATCAGTTACCTCAAATGGTGGGAAGATGATCCAACACTCTTCGAGAAGAAACTCAAGGTGGGATCAGAAGTATGATTCAACCAGCTAATCCCTCCAGAAAAAAAACTGGAAATAGGGAAAGAGTATACTATATATGAGCTTCTCAAGTATCTCATAGCCTATTCGGACAACACTGCGAGCAGAGTTCTTTTCGAATATATACCATCCGAGAGGCAAAATAAAACATTTATCGATCTCGGTGTCCCTCTTCCAGAGACAAATAATCCTGGATATACCCTCACCGTGAAAGAGTATGCATCGTTTTTTCGAGTTCTCTATAACGCATCATATCTCTCACGAAAATCATCAGAAGAAGGACTTGCCATACTTGCAAAATCCGCTTTTAAAGATGGTCTCGCGGCACCTCTTCCTTCAGATATAACAGTAGCACATAAATTCTGAGAACGAGAAATCCTGGCAGAAGATGGTACCGCTATAAATCAACTCCATGACTGTGGTATCATATACGATAAGGACTATCCGTATCTTCTCTGTGTCATGACTCGGGCAAAAGATACTTCTATATGAGACCTCTCTCTGATTATACGAGATATATCAAAAATCGTATTCGAGGAAATCGATAAGCGGTACCCGCAAAAGAAACAATAGAAAAAACTCCAGAAAATCTGGAGTTTTTTTGTTATCTCTGGCTCCCCGAGTGGGATTCGAACCTACGACCTACCGGTTAACAGCCGGTTGCTCTACCGCTGAGCTATCGGGGAGCGAAAATAACGAGGCTCATCTTATGAAACTCCGAGAGAAAGTCAAAAATTTTTTCACTTTTTCTTGTTTCTCTTTACAATACGTCTATGAATCACTTAAATATCCATATAGATCGATACGAAGTCGACGGGCAAATGGTAATTGGAAATATCCATACGGTTATCAATGCAGTAGATAGGATAGCGATAGTATGACCAAATGGCGTGGGAAAATCTACATTTCTCAAGATCGTCTCATGACAAATCAGGGAATATGAAGGAAGCATAGAAAATGTATGAGCCATCCGTATGGGTTACCTAGAACAGATCCACTTCATGGATGAGGAAAAATCCGTACGAGATGACCTTCGAGAGGCCTTTTCCGAAATACGATCTCTGGAAAAAATCATACAAGAAGAAGAAAAAAAACTCGAAGAAACAGGAGAATATAAAAACTATACAGAAGCGATAGAACAGTATAAGCTCATCGGTGGATACATATATGAAAATGAGATTGAGAAAGTCGCTCGAGGAATCGGTGTGTTCCATCTCCTCGAACGTAAGGTCAAGGCTGTATCTGGATGAGAGCGAACAAAGATAGCATTAGCAAAAACACTACTCTCAAAACCAGAATTTCTCCTTCTGGATGAGCCAACGAACTTTATCGATCTCTCTAGTATGGAGTGGCTGGAGAAATACCTCGAAGAATCGTGGAAATGAGGATACATGATCGTCTCACATGATCGGGAATTCCTAGATCAGACAGTGACGAAAGTTATAGAAATCACGTGAATACGAGGCATTGAGACTTTTGTGGGAGATTATTCTGATTCTGTTACAGAAAAAAAACACAAAAGAGCCATACAGGAAAAAAACTATAACGAACAGCAAACCCTCATCGAAAGCGAGAGAAATCTTATCAATAGATTTCGAGCAGGCTCACGGGCTGGATTCGCGAAAAGTAGAGAGAAAATGCTCGATAAAATCGAGCTCCAAGAAAAGCCAGAAGTACAAGATGAGATAAAATTCATATTCGAAATTCCTCGCGAAAAACCACCAGAAACACTCTTAAAAATAGAAGATGCTTTCATCGGAAGAGTTGATCCTCTTTTTTATATCAGAGAGGCTTCTCTCTCGAAAGGTGAAAGGATAGGAATCATATGAGAAAACGGCGTAGGAAAAAGTACTTTTATCAAAACAATACTTGCAAGTCTTTCCTACGATGAAAACCTATGATGAGATACTGTGGAAAGACTAAAAGTTCTCGAATGATATCTGCATGTTGCAAAAAATATTTCCATAGGCTACTATTCACAGATGCATGAGTCACTGCATGTAGAACTCACTATAGAAGAAGCTTTTGTATCGCATGGACTTCCCTACTCGAAAGAACGGATTGGAGGAATCTTGAAGTCATATTGATTCCAATATCATGACGGAAGCAAGAAGATTTCATGACTCTCAGGGGGCGAGCGATCTCGGCTCTTGTTTGCTTTTTTGAACCAGAAAGCATACGACCTTCTCATACTCGATGAACCAACTAATCATCTCGACTATGATACGAGGGAAGCTCTCGAACAATCTCTGAGAAAATACGAATGAGCTATTCTTTTTATCTCTCATGACCGCTACTTCGTAAATAAACTTGCTGGTAAACTCTGGATCATAGAAGATGGGGATCTCATCATTTCGTATTGAAACTACGAAGACTATCGATACAAGAGAGAGAAATGAATCAATCTCGATATGTCTCTCTTCGATGCGAGTGGTGAGATGAATCTTGTACTGGAAGAAAAACTCTGAGTCGTAGAGGCTCGGAGAATCAAAGAAAAATTTGCTCGAAAGAAAAAAAAATATCGATAAAAACCTTAAAAATTTGAGGTTTTTAAAAGAAAGTCCATTATTTTACTGCATCCACATACATTTATATGCCATATTCACTGAGTTAGCCACAGTAGTATTACATGTGATAGAGCCCGCTCCACCATTTGGTCTACAGTAGAGGGCTGTCGTACCAGCAGTAGTAAATGCTGCTGTACCATTACAATGAAGAGCTACACTCGTCGAGGCTGGAACTCAAGTACATGCCATAGTAGTAGCTGCTGTACTTATGACAGTAGAGGCAGTCGTACATACTCATGCTGCTGTTGTTATGACCCCAGCACTTCCAAGTTTAAATGTACCATTTACATCCAACTTTGCTGTAATCGTAGATGTGCCTATACCAATATTTCCTCCGTTTCCATAGATCCAATCACCGATATTGAGTTGATTTGAACCTGTAGAAACAGTAACTTGCTTGTCAGCACCGATGACGATATTATTGGAGCCTGAAGTTAGATTTGACCCAGCATTTGCCCCTATTCCGACATTTTGGTTACCTGTAGCTTGACCTAGTGCGAGATATCAGAGCGTTGTATTATTGTATCCTATAGTCATTGCATCCATTGATTGGTATCAGACAGCTGTATTTCCTGTACCACTTGAGTTGAGGTAGAGTGCTTGATATCCGACAGCAGTCAGATTCGATGCTGTCGTCGAGTAGAGCGACTGATATCAGATACCGACATTATTATTCACAGCACTACCAGCGAGGACGCGAAGAGACTGGAATCCGAGAGCTGTATTTCCATTTCCTGTAGAGAGATTGTAGAGTGCCTGTGCACCATTGGCAGTATTTCCCGTACCACTGGAGTTCGAGTACAGTGTCTGGTATCATCCTGCTGCGTTCCACGATCACCCATTATTGGTATTGAGTGCTTCTTGTCCGATCGCAGTATTATTGAACCCTCATGCTGTGAGTCTCAGTGCTCGATAGCCGATAGCAGTGTTGGAATATCCAGACGAAAGGGTATAGAGGGCTTCTGTACCGATACCAACATTAGCATTTCCACTTAAGTTACTCTTCACAGCACCAAAACCGATACCAAGATTGTTGGTACCACGGAAGTGCATCATCGAAGAGGTAGTAGTTGATCCTGACCAGATTTCGAATTTACTCTGCATAGATTGTGTACCTATACCTACATATCATCCTCATGCTATCGGATTACTATTCGCATCTACACCAGGATTTATATAGAACCAATCAGAGCGATTCGTAGGAACAGTGATAGCCTTGAACCAGAGAGACTCTACAGTACCTATAGTATTCATGAGTTTTCCAGTAGCACTGTAATATGTACCTCATCGAACGACAAATGGAGCATCTGTACGATCGGAGATAAGAATCTGGTAACCATATCTATTTCCTGTAGTTTGATTTTGTGCAGTCATTATATAAGTTGCCCACGGTGTTTGATTACATCCAGTAGGTTTTTTGTTTATACTTCCCACTTCAAATTCGGGACAGTTATATGGGTTCCCTGTTACATCGGTAACAGCAAATGATTGTCGAGCATTGATATTAAAATATCTGTCGTAGTTCGCACCAATAGTAGGAGGATTCACCGTTGTATCTATAGCAGCGTTTGGTGAGGAACCAAGTGCTGTATATACTGGGATGGCTCCTTGCTGAGCAACGACAACATTTCCACTTCCATCGACACCAAGTGGAGCGGCAGCACCTGTATATACTGGAGTAGTTGCGATAATTCGAGGCATGCGAAATCCTGATACATTATTCGTTCCTGAATCAAGTGTAAATTTTGCTGTAAGTCCGACACCCGTACCAATACTCACATTGGTTCCATTATCATAAATCTGAGAAGCATAGAGACCATTTCATCATGTTCCAAATTTTGATACATAGTTCTGTACGCCGCCTGTGATACCACTTGCTGTGACAGATCCTGAGAATGTAGACGACCAGCTTGCGTTTCCGGAAGCATCAGTCATGAGGAATCTTCCAGCTCCAGCTCCAGTCGGCATGCGGAAACCATCGAATTCTCCTGTGCCAGTGACATCCAGTGTAGAATTTGGAATTGAGTTTCCTATACCAATTCTTCATCCTGATTGGAATAAGAGAGACGAGTAGAGACCATTTCCTCAAACTCAGAAGACAGAGAGATATCCACTTGATCCTCCTGTGATACCACTTGCTGTCGTCGTCCCAGAAAATCCAGATGACCAAGTAGCGAGACCAGAGGCATCAGAAGTAAGGATTTTTCCAAGTCATGGAGATCATCATGTGATTTTTACAGTACCAGCGACCTCGAGTTTTGCTCATGGAGA
>CAYVAG010000022.1:1017-15139 GCA_964449265.1 uncultured Candidatus Peribacteria bacterium | reverse complement strand
CCACCAGCCATAACTGCTACTGGAGCAGCTGCAGAAACTCCGAATTTCTCCTCCATAGCAGAGACGAGATCAGCGAGTTCTACGATCGTGAGACCCTCGACGAGTTCGAGTACCTTCTCAGCATTTTTAGAAAGATCAGCCATAAAAATGAAAATAAAAAAATAAATATGTTTGACCGAGATTTTCACCTCGCACCTGTCTCACCTATAGGGAGAAACAGGATGTGAAAAGAAAACTACGCAGCTGGAGCTTCTTCTGTTTTTGTTTCTTCAGCGGCAGCGACTTCTGGAGTTGCCTCGACTACTATCTCTGCTGGAGCCTCAGCAACAGGAGTTTCAGCTACTGGAGCCTCTTCGACTTTTGGAGCCTCAGCTACTGGAGCTGGAGCTTCTTCTTTTTTCTCTGCTTTCGCAGGTACTGGAGCAGATCCGACGAGATCACCGACTTTCGTAAGAGATTTTGCTGTAAGATCCTTTCCTGCTGCATCGAAGAATCGAGCGAGTCCAGAAAGTGGAGACATCATAGATCCGAGGAGTTTCGCGAGGAGAACTTCACGAGATGGGAGAGTTGCGAGCTTTTTCGTCTCTGCACCGTCCATCATGCGACCGTCCATATATCCTGCTACGAAAACCATCTTTTCTTCTTTTTTCCACTCGTTTGCATACTTATTTGCGACTCCAAATGGAGCGATAGCATCACCCTTTCCGATGACGAGAGCAACTTGTCCAGGAAGTGTAGCAAGATCGAGATCTACAGAGTAGACATTCTTAAATGCTATACGTATAAGAGTCTTCTTTGCGATAAGGAAGACGGCATTTTGTGCACGAAGATCACGCTTGAGAGCAGATACTTCGAGAACAGTAACCTTCTGATTCGATGTGAAAGCGACACTTTTTGCCTCCTTGAGGTGAGCCTCGAGAGCACTGAGTTGTTCACTTTTACGAGCTTTAGATACAGCCATAAAAAAAATAGAATGAGTTATAGAAATGAGAAAGTCTCATACTCTGACGAAAAGCGAAAAAAAATCCGCACATATCGTACGAACAATTAGTTGGTTAGTTGGTTAGTTGGTTAGTGAATAGAGATAATTTCTCTAATAACTAATAACTAATAACTAATAACTACACTGTCCATCTCGGTAAGATTTATGAGCTATTGCTCTCTTACTTTCTTCGATAGAGTGAGTGGATTATATAGAGAAAAAAATATTGTCAAACAAAAATTTCATGAAACACATGTTTTCTCTATAATCAGAGCAAATCTCTTGATAATTTATGAAAAAAATATTTTTTTTGATTCTCTTTTTCTCTTTTTTTTGGCTCTCATATGAATGTATAGAGATATATCATATCCTCTCGAAAAGGGTAGAAACGAGGGGAAATCTCATACTCTACGATCGTAAGTGAGAGATACTAGCAGATATACATGAAGGGGGGTATACGATTCCCTACACCGGATCACTCGATACCAGGCTCGTGCGATACATAGTAGAAATAGAGGATCGTCGGTTCTACGAACACTGATGAATGGATATCATAGGAAAGCTCGGTGCTCTTAGAGAAAACTATGATGCAGGGACGATCGTCAGAGGAGGCTCAACCATCACAGAACAATACATCAAAAATACCTATTTCCCAAAAGAAAAACGTAGCTGGGAACAGAAGCTCAGAGAATCTCTCTGGGCAGTACTTGCAGAGGTACGCTATAGTAAGGAAGAGATTCTCACCAAATATCTCGACTCCGTCTACATGGGAAATGGTGTATATGGGATCTGAGCTGCTACTTCGCTCTATTTCTCTACTTCATGGGAAAATCTCAGTGATGATGCGATCATCGAAATCATAGCACGGATACATAGTCCAAACCTCGAAGAAGAAGATCCCTATATAGAACGTATCTCTCTGAGACTCTTCGCCAAAACAACGACCATCAGAATCACGGAACACTCGAAGTTCAAAAACAGAAACCTCTTTCCCCTCTTCACAGAACGTATAGAAAATGAGATTGATCTCTACTGTAGGGGGAGAGAGGGCAAGCTCCTCCTCTTTGTCCGAGAGATTCCAGGAGGACTCTGTGAAAAAGAGAAAAAAGAGCTCTTCACAACGATAGATAAGGACCTTACATCCTCTCTAGAAGAGTCTTTGGAAGGAACGTTAAAGGGGCTCGAAGAGAAAAATATTCACAATGGAGCGATTTATATTTTTTCAGAAAAAGAAGGAAAAATACTCACCTATATCGGGAACAGGAAAAATGGACAAGATAATGCTATCGATATGATCGAGCAAAAACGCTCAGTAGGTTCTGTACTCAAACCAATTATCTATAAGCTCGCCCTGGAAAGAGGTGCGGATGGAGAATCCTACATCCTCGATGATACAAAGATCTACCAAACAGAGGAAAGCGAGAAAGGGTATATTCCCGAAAACTACATCCCAAAATCCTATGGACCCATCAGGCTCAAAGAAGCACTCGGAAATAGTCTCAATAGCGCGACCGTCCGACTAGCGGAACATATAGGAATAGGAAGGATTTATGATCGATTCAAACAATATGGCATAGTGCTTGACCATGAAGCAGGATACTATGGGTATGGAATAGCCCTCGGAGCACCGGAAGTATCGCTCGAAGAAGTAGTGAGAGCCTATCGGTATCTCTCGAATAGAGAAGAAAAAGAGAATTTCATCATCGGAGATATCCTCAGAGATGAGAAAAACCGTGCGAGAACATTTGGGATATCGAGTATCCTCAATACTTCTATCCCTCTTGCCGTAAAAACAGGAACGAGTACAGACTTTCGAGACAACTGGGCAGTCGGCTATGATGAGCATATCATCATCGGAGTGTGGGTGGGAAATAGTGATGGAAGCAGTATGGATGATGTATCATGAGTGACAGGAGCAGGACCTCTGTTTCACCAGGTAGCAGAAAGGCTCATATACGCTGGATATATAGAAACAGGATCTGAGCAGATACCAGAATGACTCGAAGAGACCCTTCTCTGTCTGGATAAACGATGTTTCCAAAAAGAGAGAGTTCTCATACAAAAAAATCACATGATAAAAAGTAGACCAAAAAATAACTTCTATAGTGTCTCAGATTTTATCACTCCCCTTACAAACGAAGAAAAGAAAAAGTGGAAGATAGAGTAGTTGACTTCAGAAGGATTTAGATACAATAATCCCATGATTATCACTCTCGGGGGACATCTCGGTGCTGGAAAAAGTACTCTCGGAAAAAAACTTGCAGAACACTTCGGTTACAAACAGTACTCGACCGGTGGTTTCATGCGAGAAATGGCACTCGAACGTGGAGTCTCTATCATCGAGCTTAACCAAATGGCAGAAAAAGACGGTGGAGTGATCGATACGATTCTCGATGAGCGCCAGAAAAAACTCGGAGAAATAGAAGATAACTTCATTATCGATGGTCGTCTTGCCTTTCATTTTATTCCACATGGGGTGAAGATATTTCTCACTGTAGAGAGCGCTGAAGCCGCTAGACGAATATACCACGATGAAACTCGCAAATGAGTGGAAACACACTTCGATATCGAAGAAGCAACTCGAAACATAGACGCTCGTCGTAAAAGTGAAGATGAGCGCTACATGAAATACTACGGCGTCCATATATATGATATGTCACACTACGATATCGTCACAGACACGACAGAAAAAAATCCAGAAGAAGTATTTTCTGAAGTGATACTAAGAATAGAACAATACGGAAAATAATTTTTTCATTCACTACTTTATATATTAGCCATCTACTTATGCTCCCCTTTCATAAAATCTACTCTGCCATCTTCAAATCTTTCGATCTCAAAAGTGAGACCAATACGATAAAAAGTCTCATACACGATGGCGTGAGTCGTGTGCTCATCATAAAACGATCTTGGATCTATGCACTTTCTCTCATATGGTTACCGCTTCTTATACTCGGTATAGCGATTGCCAACATTACTATCGCGCTCATATACCATAAAGAGATGATCACACAATACTCGATTATCCTCGGTGTAGGTTTTTCACTCTTATTTTTTATCTTCTCTGTATGGAATTATATTTCACATTTCAGACAAATCTACAAAACGCCGAAAGTCCGTACAGACTATGATACACTTCTCACTGAGCTCGAACTCTGAGATAAGTATTTCATCAGATTTTTTAACCAGACGCTCTTCAATCAACTGGTTCTTATCATACTTATAATCTGGTGAGGAATCTCCTACCTGAGTTTCATGAAAGAGTCATGGAGCATGGTCATATGGATCGATATGCTTCTCCTCTTCCTTCAGTGGATGCTACTCGGAAGATACAGACGAAGGATGATGGACCTCGAGATGGACTACAATATAGTAATTCCTGGAAAAATCATGTTCGTGAATCAGTCAGGTATGCTCTCAAGTGTGAATACTATCGAATGAGATAAGGTCAAAACCGTAGGAGCAAAATACTCTGGATGGATCGGAAGTTTTTTTAACTTCGGAACCATAGAGATCATGACAGAGGGAGATAGTGTAAGTATGGGGACTATGCCCATGTACTATGTGACAGCTCCGAACGAGACAGGGCGCCTCATACAAAGCATGCTCAACCGAGAAGCCACGGAAGAGCCCCTCATTCCCATAGCTCCTACGCTTCCAGCAGATAATATAAGCTCGACTCAAGTACCTCAGGAAGTCCTAGAGATAACTCAGTGAGAAAAAGTAGGATCCAAAACAATTTCTCTCGATGTAAAGTGAACTATTCGAGATGTACTCAGATAATGCTCTACACATCACCTTACATACTCGATGGAAAAAGAGGAAATAACGCCTTCTCCTATGACTCGCGTGGGGAGAATCCGAGCCTATATATCGCCGAAGTGAAAGAGTGAAGGATCGAGGATGTAGAAAAATGAGAAAATATTGTTTTCGAAGAAGTAGAAGATGGTGTTTTGAAATCGTGTACGTGAGTTAGAAATTTCATACAATTCCAACTTGATGAATTCTCTCACAAACCAACTGTTACTATCTTCGACAATCATAACCACGCCCTTTATTTCTGGTATGAGGCACTTGCTCGTGGGGACATAAATCTCTGAGCGGAACTCATCCACATCGACGAACACTCAGATCTCTGGGAAAATGAGAATACTATCATCTCACGAAACCTCGGGAAGATATGGGAATTCACGAACTCCTCCTGCAATGTCGGAAACTATATACAACCAGCTCTTAGCGATGGGACTATAGAGAAAGTTACTCGTATCGAGAATGAGTACCAAGTAGATGAATACACGAATTATATTCCGAATCCCAATAGTATACTAAACCTCGATCTCGACTTCTTCTCTCCCGAGATGGACTTCATCAACGAAGAGAAAAAGATCTCCCTCATACGACACCTCATCCCACAAGTACGGTGTATCACTATAGCGACAAGTCCATTTTTTATCGATCAGGATCTTGCGATAGAAAAACTCAGAAAAATATTCGAAAAAATCCCCCACTAATGGAGAGTTTTTTTATGCTGCCTTCTACGAGAAAGGTCTTCATCGAGTTTTTTGAGGTGATCATGATTCGGGTGGTCGTGTGGGGGATGTTGGGTGGTATGTTGCTCACTTGTTCCACGTCATTCTTTCCCTTCACCGGCATAGGCGAGAGAAGCGATAAATGGAAGCGTGAAGAGTGGGATGATGAGAAAAAGACGCATATGTGTATTTGACATTTATATTTTATAGTATTTTATCATATATTTTCATATTCACAAGTTGATTTTTTCTTTTTTCCTCTATAATCACTGCACTGTGGCAAAAATAGCAGAAAAAATCATCTTCGCTGACAATAAAAAGGCTCTCTTCGACTATGAAATCATCGAGGAGTATGAGGCAGGTTTGAAGCTCTACGGTGAGGAAGTGAAGAGTATCCGCAATGGGAGCATCAACCTCAAAGGATCGTATATCCTCATCAATAAAAATCACCCCTATGCAGTAGGGATCCACATAGGAGAATATAAATGAGGAACGCGTATCATAGAGCCAAAACGAGAACGAGATCTTCTTCTTTCGAAGAAAGAGATCGTCCGACTCGAAACAAAAACCAAAGAAATGGGGGCGACTATCATCCCAGTACAGGTCTATAGTAAAGGAAATCTTATCAAGGTTCGTGTCGCTCTCGCAAAAGGAAAAAAAACCTGGCAAAAGAAAGAAAGCATAAAGTCTCGTGATCTCGATCGAGAAATGGCTCGGAAATTTAAACTCTAATACATGACTGTCAATCCCCGCTTCATCGACTATTTTCGTGAGACCTTCTTCAGTGAGAAACCTAAAGAATTGGTGGAATTTCTCTCATCACTCGAAAAAGGCATCCCTCGTACGATCCGCATACGACCAGGAAAAGAACAAGAAGTGAAAACCAGGATCGAGAAATATGGATTCACCCTCGAAGAGACTTATATACCGAATGTTTTTGCTCTCGGGAGGACAGAGGATTTCGACCCACTCGAACGGCGTATCGGATATACTGTAGATCACCTCGTCGGGAATTTCTACATACAGGAACTGGCCGCAGCGACATCCGTACATATCCTCTCAGAAGGAAAGATTCATGAGGATGACTTCGTGATACTCGATATGGCAGCGAGTCCAGGAGGCAAGACGACTCAACTCTCGGAACAATACCCAAATGCATTTATCATCGCCAACGAACCCACTCGTGAACGCATCCCCCAGCTTCTCCAGAACCTCGATCGTATGGGGAGTGCGAATATCGGAGTGACGCTCTACCCGGGCCAATACTTCACCAAAACCCCAGAAACTTTCGATCGTATCCTGCTCGATGCTCCCTGTAGTGGAGAAGGAACTCTCTATAAAGGTACGGATGCAACCAAACACTGGCACATCAAAAATATAAAAACTATTTCTAGACTCCAGGAAAAACTGATCAATGCAGCGATAATCGCACTCAAAGTCGGATGAGAAATAGTATACTCGACCTGTAGTATGAATCTCCTCGAAAATGAATGAGTACTCGAAAGTATAACAAAGAAATATCCCGGTACTTTCGAAGTACTATTTCAGAAACGTTTCTGGCCACATATTGATCATACGGGAGGATTTTTCGTCGCGAAAATACGGAAAATAGCACATATAGAAAATGATGAAAAATCTCATACAGTTAACACAAATGAGGAAATTAAGACCTATAAGTGACATCTTTCTGGCGCAAGTCTCCAAGAAGGCATAATACTCTATGAACACACAGGAAAGATCCTCGCTGTGAAAAAGCATAAAGAACTCGAAAACCTCAAAAAAACATACTATTTCATGCGATTCGGTGAAAAAATGGCACAAAATGAAAATGGAACTATCCTTTTTGATCCTTTTGCCGAGCGGTATATCGATACTCAGGATATGCCAAGGTATGAACTCTTAGATGAAGAAGAACTCGATCGGTATCTCAGATGAGAACTCTTAGAAGCAAGAAAAGAAGACAGTCCTGTAATAGTGACCTATAATAACGTAGATATAGCTCTCGAGGAAATCTCAGGGTCAATACTCTCGAATAACTTTCCCCATGACTGGCGTAGAAAATAAAAAATCCTCCGAAATATCGGAGGATTTTTTTGGAGAATATTACTTGAGAAGCTCATCGATCTTCGCTGTGAATGATTCGTATGGGTATGCTCACTCTATAGTAGCATACTTCCCTGTTTTTGTATTCAGGATGAGGGTTCCTGGGGTCCCTCCAAGTCCGAATTTCTGAGCTTCAGCAGTCTGAGCAGAGAAACGTGGAAGAGTTTCTTTCGTATCGACACAAGACTGCCATTTCGTGACATCGACTCCTGCGGCTTTCGCTACATCTCCGAGTTTTGCGACATCGAGGACACCACCGTCGTTCGTAGACTTGTCCATAACTCCTTTATAGAACCTCTGGTAAGCACTGTCTCCACCGAGTTTTCCTGCACAGAGAGCACCAAGGGCTTTTACTTCAGTTCATTTATGATTGACTCATTTATTATTTTTAAATGCTGTAGAAACCTTATCAGCATACTGAGCAAGAACTTTTGGGAAAAGTTTCGTATCGTGATATTGCCTCATACAGAACGGACATTCCATATCACTATATTCTATAACTGCTACAGTAGCGGTCTTGTTTCCTTCGAGAGCAGAATCTTCGAGAAGAGCTTTGACTTCTTCAGGAGAAAGTGTACCTCCCTTATTATCTGTCTGTGTATTTTGAGCCTGTGGTTTTCCACCTCCTTGCACGTACTGGTCGATCTGATCGATCTGCTCTTTTATCTGCATCTGAGAATATTTCTGGAGAGTATCGTAGTTCTTCTTTCCGCCAACCTTCTCATACTCGAGTTCGAGGAGAACTCGTTTGATACCGACATCATCTCCTTCTTTGTTTCCGAGAGAAAGAGTATATCCCATGACAAAGTAGAGAACGAGACAGTTGACCGCGAGGACCAAGAGAAGCACAAATACGAGGACCCCATTGCTAACGCTCGTAGAGGTAGTATTCACATAGACTTCATCACTAATAAGGTGATGTTCTGCTGGAGTAGGAGATTTTTTTGCAGTAGGCATAAAAAATAATTAAGAGATAGGGAAAGTGTATAGAAAAGACTGGTGAAATCAAAGAAAAGATTCTTGACAGAGAGAAAAGATTAGGGTTTACCCTCATACTTCAGGGTATAATACGCTCGTATCCCCACCATGGCAGCATTGTCCATGGAGTAGAGATTTTTTGTGGGTGCGAGAAATCATATATTTCGGTCATTTGCGAGTTTCGTGAGTTTTTCTTTCAGTATAGTATTGGCACTCACTCCACCCGCGAGTATCATCTGAGTTGCTCATGTCGCCTCGATAGCTCGGATGAGCTTCTTCGAGAGGATATCTGTAGCAGTCTCTTCGAATTCATAAGCGATAAATTTCTGGAAATCGTCACTGAGCACAGAGTTTTTCTCCATTTCTCGATCTATTTCGCGTTTTACAGCCGTCTTGAGTCCTGAGAATGAGAAATCCAGAGAATCTTTCTCGAGAAGTACCTCAGGAAAAAGCCTCTTAGTTGATACATTCCGTACTACTAAACCTTTTCTATACTCTTCTGCGAGTCTGGCAATCTTCGCTCATCCAGGGAACCCCAGTCACATCATCTTCGCAACTTTATCGAAACACTCACCTGCAGCATCATCTCGAGTCTGACCGATCATCTCGAGTGCGAAGATGCTCTTCCAGAGATATATCTCTGTATGCCCTCATGATACTGTCAGGACAACAGCAGGAAAGGCGATATCTTCTTCATTTCTCTCGAGATAGTTGGCGAATATATGACTCTCGATGTGGTCGATCCAGATGATGGGCTTCTTTTGGGAAAGAGCGAGAGTCTTGGCGACCGTCATACCAGTCAGAAGTGAGGGGAGAAGCCCTGGTTTCTCTGTACAGGCAAAGCAGTCTATATCCCCTAAAGTAATCTTCGACTCTCGAAGGACATCTTCGATGCAGGGAAATATCGCGTTCGCATGACTGCGAGCTGCTACTTCTGGGACTACTCCTCATGTCACATCATGTTCGAGCTGCGTACGAGTAGACATACTGACGAGCACTCCATCTTTCATGAGGGCTACTGAGGTATCATCACAGGATGTTTCGAAAGCGAGGATATACATAGAGTTTGACTTTAGTAGAAAGATAATATAATTTTTCTAAGATTTATCCAATAAAAAAATAATATGGAAAACACTATATCTATTTGAGGTTTATTTTGAAATCTATTCAATTCTAAAGAGAAAAATAAATGATGAGATAAGCTAACTCCTGAAGAAGCACAGATACTGAAATATCTTTCAACCAAAGAAAAACCAGAACACGCTCCGAACATCGCTTGTGGAACAAATTTAGTCCTTTCAAGGGTTTATGCTTCTGTAAAGACTTTACTAGAGAAAAGCCTTATCCATGAGGATAAAAAAGAGATTAGACGAGAAAATGAAACCTTCACTCAGTTACTCTATACAATTAGTATTATTGGAAAAAGAGTAGCTGAAAAACTTCCAGAACAAGAAGATTAGATAATACCATGATCTTGTAGCGCTATAATCTGTGCCTTTGTAGCGATTTTTTCTATTTCTTCAGGTGGTATGTTTTTTATCTCCTCAAGGTTTCCTGCAAGTTTCAGAAGTTTTTTTCGAGTGACTGGACCGATGCCTGGTATTTCTTCTAGGATATTCTTTTTCATACTTTTCATACGAGCAGATTTATTTGCTGTGATAGAGAATCTATGTGATTCATCTCGCGCTTTCTGGAGGACCATAAGTTCGGGAGCTCATTTCTCGAAGAGGATCGGAGCTTTATTCCCTGGAAGAAATATCTCTTCTTCTCTCTTTGCGATAGAACAGAGTGGTAGAGTCTGATAGTCGAATTCCCGATTCACTGAGTGATATATGCCCTCTCGTGTACCAGAAAGTGCACTCGAAAGTTGCCCCTTCCCTCAGTCGATGATGATAAGATGAGGGAAATTCCCCTGCTCGATACCCTCGATCGTACGGCGCATCATGACTTCTCTATGCGATGCGAAGTCATCGATATCTCCATCTTCGAGAGTTTTTATCTTGTATTTCTTGTACCTCGATGGATCTGGTTTCCCATTCACTATAGAGACTCGTGAAGCGTAGGTAAAGTGACCATCTGTATGTGATATATCATAGCATTCGAAGATGATCTCTCACTTCTTCTGATAGGGATAGCCAAGTCGGTCGAGTACATGTGTCATATGATCGCGAGTAAGTGTCTTGTTTTCGAGAGTGGCAAGTTCTCTTTTATAGGCATACTCTCGGAGCTGGGTGAGAGAGAAATCGAGAAGATCATTTTTGGGTCAGATCTTCGGATATTCGAGTGCGATCTTATTCTCGCGAAGAAACTCAAGGAATGCTGTATCTTTGATTTCCTCTCGAAGAAGGAGAAGTCCTGGCAGATCGGCTCAATACTCTTCATTCTTCATTCTTCATTCTTCATTCTCTATATATTGTCTCATGAGAAACTGTACGAGGATATTCTCATCGAGTCCACTGGATACTTCATGGCGGAATACTCCGACGATCTGACTCGATCTGACCTGTGTAAGTGCTACGTATACTTTATCATACTTTTCATACTGTATGAAAATATCGATATCACCTTCTACGATATCCCGAACTTTTTGTCGTTCATAGAGGCCTTTTAGGGATTCGAGAGTTTCTTTAATTTTTTGGGCTTCTTCGAATTCGAATATTTTTGCCTTCTCCCGCATATCCGCTTCGAGCTTGTCGAAAAGGCCAAGACTCTCTCATGAGAGAAACTGACGAGCGCTATTAATATGGTCAGTATGCTCCCCCACCTTCTCATCTTCGAGGAGGCATGGTGCAGGACAGAGTCCTATATAGTAATCCATACATGGAGGCGTCCTTCCGGCTTTGTCAGTTATTTTAATTCTATTTTTGTCATTTCGTAGCAGAGCGGAGGAATCGCTTTTTCATTTGCTTAAGAGATTTTGGTTATTATTTTCTCAAACATGATTTTGAAAGGGATCCCTTCGGGATGACAAAATAGCTGGAGTTTCTTGAAGTGCGAACTTCATCCGACAGTTCCTGATACGGAAGATCCGCCGAAGCGCTCTGACGGAGTTCTCGACCGCACTGACATACGGACCAAAATACTCTGCCCCATCTCGGATTTTTTGTCTCGTCTTGATCAGTTCTGGAACAGGAGAATTCGTGATCTTGATATAGGCAAGATTTTTATCATCCTTCATGAGGATATTGTACTTCGGAGTGAGATGTTTGATGAGATTGGTCTCGAGTACCAGTGCCTCGACCTCGGTAGTACAGGTGATGATCTCGATATCTGCGATCTTACCGACCATCTGTCTCTTGGCGAGAGAGAGCTCAGTCGTCTTCACGAAGTAGCTCTTCACCCGCGAGGTGAGACTCTTCGCCTTTCCGACGTACATGACCTTCCCTCACTTATCCTTCATCTGGTAGACTCATGGAGATTTTGGAAGATTTTTGAGGATTTTTTCGATGTGCTCTGAGACTTTTTGCATAGGAAAAGTGTATGCAAAAGTGCTTCGAAGGCAAATTTTGGATTTCTGTAAATATAAATTTGACTTATTTATAAATAAAATTATTATATATTTATATTAACTTTTCATAATATGAATTCTATGCACTGATCTACTTTAATCGACAGTCTTGATAGAATGCTAGAATTATCTGGTCCTCGCTCAGAAATTCTAAATGAATGAGATTCTGCCGACTATATTGCATACTGTGCTTCCTTGAGAGAATCAGCTAGAGGTGATGAACACCTGAGAGCAGCTAGTTGAATGGCTTTTGAGTGACTACCAATTGTAAGAATAATAGATGAGCTCTTGGCTTCTAAAAAATAACCATAAAAATAGCACCTTCCTTTGACAGGTGCTATTTTTTCGATAAAATGTGATGGATAATTTATCCTAGAAAATATGGCAAAAACTGACTACTATTCTACTCTTTGAGTCGCGAAAAGCGCAACAGAAGCAGAGATAAAAAAAGCATACAAGAAAATGGCGATGCAGTATCACCCCGATCGGAATAAAGGGGATAAAAAGGCGGAGGCGAAATTCAAAGAGATCAATGAAGCCTACCAAGTCCTCGGAGACAAGGAAAAAAAGAAAAACTATGATCAATTCGGCCCTCCAGAAGCAAATCCATTTGGAAGTTCAGGAGGGAATCCATTCGGAGGCGGAAGATGAGGTCGACAGAGTGGCGGATTCGAAGATATATTCTCTCAGTTCGGATGAGAAGGAAGACAGAGTGGCGGATTCGAGTTCGACCTCGGAGATATCTTCTCTGGGATGGGATGAGGCAGAAGGGGCTCTCAGAGAGAAGAGTTCGAAGAAGAACCAAAGAAAAAAGAAATACCAAATCTCGATGTCACAGAAACGGTGGAGATACCATTTCTGGAATTTCTCTATGACACATCCGTCGATGTGCGTACAGTCTACGGGAAACACCTAACTCTGAAGGTAAAAGCAGGAACCAAGCCAGGAACAAAGTACAAAATATCAGGAAAATGACGCACGAGCGAATGAAAAACAGGTGATATGTACGTAATCGTCGATGCGAAAATGCCGAAAGATATACCAGCAAGTCTAAAGCCCATGGTAGATGCTCTGCGAAGCCAACTCTAGAATTTGGCAGTGAGAAAAACTTGCAAAAAAAGTGAAATCGTCCATAATCACCCAATCAATTTTCAGAAAAACTCTTGCATTTTATAGAAAAATCATTATAAAATTTGCAATATTATTCAAGAAGGGGTAAAATCATCTCATGACAAGAAATAATCCAACATCTGTATTCGAGAAAAAAGATCTAGCAAAAGCTATAGAGAAAAGTTATCCAAAAGTAGATGTAGACAATCTTTTATCTCGTTCAAGTCCTGAGACAATAAAACAAAGTCTTATTTCACATATATCCGATGTGAATCCAGGACTTGCAACGGAACTTATGCAGAGTCCCACTGAATGAAAAGTAATCCGTATTATGGGCCTTATATCTGAAGTAGCTAGAACGAATAATAAGGAATTTTCCCTTACAGCAGCAAATGATGCGCACTACTGAGAATTTGATAGAAACGTCGGATAGTAAATCCTCTTGCAAATCTCCAAAAACCGATACAATGAGAAAGTATTGGTTTTTTTGTGCCTGTTGGCTGTATCTAGCTCTTTTCGAGACTCATGACGAACTCTCGGCTCCAGACACTTCTCGACCGCTGTCCTCTCGGAGAGGAAGACTGCCATAATATCGCAGTGATTTTCTCTGCTCTCTCTCCACACCGACAACAATATATCCTCGATAACTGGGATACTTATATCGTCGAGATGGTGATGGTCAGAAAGGAGATCGATAGTGCAAACCGTGCTCTTCTGGAGGAAGCGATTGAGATGATCGACACTCTGAAAGATGCTAAAAATGCGCATGATGCTGAGATGCGACTCGAAAAATTCCGCAAACAGAAACAAACCCGCATGGAGCTCGACTCTGTGCACTCATATCACCAAGCCAGTAAACTGAATCTCATACGCAGTATTGCTCAGATTCCCTTAGAAGAACATAAGTAAAAC
>CAYVAG010000022.1:517-1007 GCA_964449265.1 uncultured Candidatus Peribacteria bacterium | reverse complement strand
ACTACCTGCAAGTCGAGTTTCTCGCTTCTTATGACAGATTATGATAGGATAGATATATTCCTTGGTCAGGAATGTAAAGAAGTGACTTATAGTCATATATGATAGGCCGGATACGGCTTATTTTCGTTTATGGATACTCCTACTCCCCTCCCTCCTTCATCTCCCGTAGAAACAGCAAATCCGATCGTGAAAATATCGGTCAATACGACTCTCGATGGTTACCGTCTACGTAATTTCTACCTCACCAACGGCTTTCAGGGTTTTACCTGGATGCTCTTTCATTTTTCGGTAGTATTTTTCTTCACGTTTCAACTTCAGAGCGTTTTGCTCGTGGGAATATTTTTGGGAATTGCTAATGCAATAGCATTTTTCCTGGATATCCCTGTCGGCATACTCCAGCGCTACTACTCGACAAAAAAACTTTTCATCATCGGGGCAATCTCTCAGCTCATTGCGGTTGGCATATTTTTCAATTTTATCTTCTTCTTGT
>CAYVAG010000022.1:0-507 GCA_964449265.1 uncultured Candidatus Peribacteria bacterium | reverse complement strand
AAGATCGTCGTACCACAAGGTTTCGAAAGTGCTCTCTCATGGTTTTTCTGAAATGCTCTCAACTGGATACTCATCATCGTAGCATCTGTATGCTATGGACTCACAAAAGAGATCAATGATATCTCGACATTTGGTTATATCCTCTCTCATGCACATCCGAGCGAATATGGAAAAATCCTTGCTCGTAATAATATCACCTATGGTATCGGTTCACTCCTCGGACTCATCGTATCATGAGTTGTCCTCTCTACAGGAGCGACGTTTGCAGTATTTGTCCTTGGTATCGTAGTGATCCTGTTTCTCGTATTTACGACGAGATTTTTCGACAATGCAAACGAAAGTGTCTCGCTCTCAGATATCACATCGTTCACAGTAGGCATCAAAAAGCTCAATAAGGAAAATGTGATGGAGTATCTCTCAGAAAAAATAAATACTGTCTATCTGCCGAAAGTTCTCGAAACTGCGAAATATGTATTCCTCAAGCCACGACAAAAAGAGACAAATCCA
>CAYVAG010000021.1:14830-15746 GCA_964449265.1 uncultured Candidatus Peribacteria bacterium | reverse complement strand
GAATCGAGGATGCCATTGAAGATTTGTGTAACGTCGAATGCTGGAGTAGCCATAAGAAGAGGGTTAGTTGGATTTTATATAAAAACTGTCAATTGCTAAGGGAAAGAATTTATATACAGTATGGATCTATAGAAGCATAATATACTTTTTTTTTCAAAGTCAAGATTAAATTGGAAGAGTCATGTTGTTTTTCTCATCCTTTTTTCCATTTTGATTCGGCGAGAGGATATCTTCATATCAGGAAAGAGCAGAATCCTGATTTTTCGCAAGATAACTCATCGTCACGGCTCGAGCTTTTTCATTCTGAGAAAAGAAAAATGCAGCTACCAGAAGAAGGACTGAGCTCGAAAGTGCGATCTTCAGTCAGAATCCTGCTGTTACTGTATTGGCTGCTATATCAGCATAGGCGAGAGATATGACAGTGAAGTGAAGTGTGGCGGTGATGATCATGGCAGCGAGAAATACGATCGCCTGAGCATCAGAAAGGCGAAATGGAACATAGGCACGAAGAGTTTCTTTTTTGGCATGAGAAAAAAGAAAAAATGCCATAAGTGCAACCGCAAGAACTATACCGTAACCGATTCCTCAGGTATAGAGAGAGAACGCACTATAACGAATCGGTGTAGTATCGATGGTTCCAGAAAGCGTCATCCAAGGGAAAAAAAGAGAGAGGAGGAGAAGTACCATACACGAGAATATCCCCTTCCCCGCAAAGCCGAGTCGATGTGTTCCGAAAGAAATCCGAGAAAAAAAAGAGAGGATCTGCGTTTTTAGTTTTCGATTTTTCGAATTTCGTATATAATCCATAGTAGAAGTGAAGTTTTTAGAAGATTTTTCAGGTCCTAGTCTCCATTTCCGAAAACAGTACACAGAAGTCTTTTTTTTGCAAGACAAAATATGCGTGATTCCCAGAAAA
>CAYVAG010000021.1:13389-14820 GCA_964449265.1 uncultured Candidatus Peribacteria bacterium | reverse complement strand
TAGATGGAGTGAATAAAAGCAAAGATGCTTTCTCTGAACTTCTCTTCTGACAAAAGAAAGAGAAAAACGGTATACTCTACAGTATGCTTCACCATATCATGAAAAAGGGTCCGAAGAAATTCCGAGAATATCCGACAGCATTGACCATCTGAAGAGCTATTTTTTCCCCTTTTATCTTTTTAGTTTCTCACGAGAAAAATCATGAAAATACAGAGAAATAAACGCGGTTTCACCCTCTTCGAACTCATGGTTGGTATGGTGATTTTTGCTGTCATCATGACGAGTGTACTCGAATCTGTCGGAAATATCACGATCGCTCGAACTCGCACGATGAACCGTATTGCCCTCCTCGAAGAACTCTATTTCTTCTCAGAGAAACTCGCAACTTCGATAAAAGATGGGGGTATCATCGACTATGAAGAATACTGGAATAGGAAAGTCGTCGGAACGGCGACACAAAGTGGTCACTACATGCTTCCTACTGGATATGGAAACTATGGAACTGGAGGAATTATAGGAACTGGGACATATGGTGCTGGATATTATTATTGTGTTAGCGGAATCAGTCCTTCGCGAATGGGAACTGGTGGGTGTTTAACGGGGTTTAATTCTCCTGCTAATGGTGGGAGTGCCATAAACTTCTCAGGAGCATATCAACGCTACGGTCAGTACGCACTCCAATTCACTGATTATAATGGAAATGCTGATGCTGACTGATGAATACTTGGAGATGAGGATGGTACAGGGAGTATCATCGGTGATGAAGATGATAAAGATATCGGTGATGGCCCAACCACTCTTTCTGGGGCGGTTCCAGAACTCTATCTCATCAATAACCTCACGAACGAACGTGTCTACTTCCGATGGGTTCTTCGCCAGGATCCTGGTCTGTCTACGGTATGTGATACTTCTACAGGAAGTGGATGTCTCGGAAACATAGAAGTTCTGAAACTCAGAGGAAAGGATATCGGACTCACACACTCAGGAAATACGAGTGATACGACTGCATTTGATGGAAAGATTGATACCTGGCTCTGTCACCCAGATTGGAGCTGTGGCGGACCATCGAACACATACGGCACACTTCCAACTGGAGCAGACAGTGAATGGATACGCCTCTTTCCTGACTATGTAAATGTGAAACAACTCTCCTTTTCTCTCTATCCTATAAAAGACCCGTGGAAATCATGGAGTGCTCCCGATTGCCTCTGAGGATGATGTGGTTCGAGCTTTATCAGTCCATTTCTGCACCCATATGTCCGCCTCCAGATGACTATGGGGCTCGCATGGGAAAGACGAAGACTCATAAAATGAGATGACCCCACCATCTCTGTATCGACGACAATCAGTCTCACTGGATATTAATACCCTCTTATGGAACAGAATAATCACAAAATATCGAAAATTTCGAAAAAATGATCGGCGCTTATC
>CAYVAG010000021.1:0-13379 GCA_964449265.1 uncultured Candidatus Peribacteria bacterium | reverse complement strand
CGAGAAACTCTATCGGTTTGCTCAAGCAAGCGAGGGGATAGAAAACTCGAATGCTGCCTACTATAAGGCTCTCGGTGCTATAGAAGACGCACTCTATACGGGGTGAGTATCGAAGTACACGCCCTGGAATACTCCCAATATCACTGCTCCTGTAGATAAAAGTGGGACAGGGCGGGCTCTCACAGCATCGACAGGAGGGACAAATATACCTCTAGTCGGCGAAGGGAATAGTCCCTATGATACCAACTACAATATCATCGGTCTCGGCGAGCCTGTACAGCTCGTCATACCAGATGGTATTACAAATGCAAATTGGCTTTCAGATATAACATTCGAATTCCGTATACCCAGCATCAATGGAAGCAATACTGGTATCATCTGAGGGATTGCAAACAACACAGGATATGTGCTCTGGACTTTTGCATCGACTGGAGCGTCCCTCTTTGCCAGTGGAGAGACAAATATTTTCAACGGAAGCATGATCCACCAGTGACTACAAAATACCATCGAAAGCTTTCAGTGAACATCAAACTCGGGGTGAACCATGACATTTTGATCTTTTTATACAGCAAATGGATCTAATTGTGTAGGATTCGCATGCACCCTGAAGCTCTCTCTCATACGACCAGTTGTGACCACTGATAACCGGACGCTCACCTTCTTGGAATATAGGATTATAGGATTCCCAACATCGATACCAACACAATATATGAACCTCCATGCCGAGTGATATTCCTATGGATTCCTCAGAACACGTGATCTGAAATTCCCACAAATCACGACGAATACCGCTCTCGATTTTGCTGTACTGCAGTAAATATGCTTTCTCTCACTATAGATAATCCATCCGATGCTGACCAACGTATCGATAAATTCCTGAAAAAATACCTTCCGAACGCTCCTCTCGGGGGTATATATAAGTGGCTCCGTACCGGAAAAGTAAAGGTAAACCGAAAAAAAGTAGAACAAACTTATAGAGTCGAAGAGGGTGACATCATAGATATCTACCTGCACGAGGAAGAGCTTGCCGAACTCACCAGAAACAATGATGGGTGAACGATAAAAGAGCAAGAAAAACGAATACCTCCTCATTCTGCTCTCTCTATCATCTACGAAGATGAATACTTGCTTGTGGTAAATAAGCAGGCAGGCATAAACGTACATCCAGGAGATCATAAAAGTCGAGAAGCATCGCTCATCGAATTAGTCCAAGATTTCCTCGGAAAGAAATATAATACCCTCTCCTTCCGTCCATCTCTCGTACACCGTATCGATAGAGATACGAGTGGATGTATCATGATCGCCAAAGATAAAAAAACTCTCGAATCCGTTCTCACACTCCTCCAGTCAGGACAGATAGAGAAAATCTACCATGCGGTCATAGTAGGAATGCCTCTAAAGTCTCGTGACACGATACGAACGAAGCTCCTGCGAGTCGAAGATGCTCGAGATGAAGCAAAAGTGCGCGTAGATGAAAAAGGGCAGGAAGCCATCACCCACTATAAGGTTCTCAAGGGAAATATAGAAGATAAATACAGTCTCATCGAGTGTCGGATAGAAACGGGGAGGACTCACCAGATCCGTGTGCATATGGCCTCTATCGGACATCCTATACTCTGAGATAAGGCCTATGGAAACAAGTGAGAAAATAGTCATGCCAAGAGACAATTCTCCATCGAGAGACAGCTCCTTCACGCTCGTTCACTGAGCTTTACACATCCTATAACAGGAAAGACACTCACTGTCGAAGCACCATATGCTGACGATATGAATAAAATTCTTAATTTCTAGGTGCGAAACATCTATGTCAATGCGAAACACGCTCTGTGCTTTGCATTTTTTTTTGGCATATGATAGCATGGTTTTACCTACTATAGGATTCGAGAAAGTCTCAAAAATTCAATACAGATATCTATACCAATCTCATACCAAAATGTATAATCTCCCTGGTCCTCTTCTCTAACTCGCGAAGTCTCCTACCCAGAAACGAAGTCTCGGTGCGTCACTCTTTCGTACATTTCGATTTCTGAGCATATACCTGGCTCTTACAGGAACGATTTTTGTCGTCCTTCTTGCACTCTTGAATGCAAGTGCATACTCGTCTCGTATCATGAACTGGGTGAATCCAGAAGCTCTCCTCACCGCACGAGACGAAGTTGCGAGTATCCTCTCATCATCGAGTGTCGAAGTCCACGCTTCTGAAGAAGAGGCACTAGAAAAGAGAGAAGACCTCGAGTCAGTAAAGTCAAAAATCCTCCTCTCAGACCCAGAAATGGTCTACGCGAGTGAATATGATACCAAGGGTCTCATATCACATCTCTGAAGCGACAAGCTTGGAGCAACATTCGAGCTCGCACCCTATGAGAACCGTATTGTCATACCTCGTATCTGAGAAAATATTCCCCTCATCGATACAAAGGTATCATCTGGTTCGAGCTTCGAAACGATGCATGAAACCTTCATGGAAGAACTTCGCGGTGGTGTCGTACGATACCCAGGAACAGCACTTCCTGGTGAGGTAGGAAATGCATTCGTATTCGGACATTCATCGAATTATCCATGGGTAAAAAGTGACTACAATGACGCTTTCGCTCTTCTCGATACGCTCGAGAATGGCGATGAAATCACTATCTACTATAATCAGAAAAAATTTACCTATCGTGTCACTGATCGTGCTGTCGTAAAACCTGGTGATGTGAAGACGCTCGAATCTCGGGATCATACGAAAAAAGAGCTCTCCCTCATGACCTGTTGGCCAGTCGGAACGACACTCGAGCGCATCATCATCTTCGCAGAACTCGTCGAAGATAAATAATATCCACTATGAATACTACACAGTTTACCTACATACTCTCGAACCTCGACTATACACCAAATATGATCCACATAATCCTTG
The DNA here is from genome assembly GCA_964449265.1 of uncultured Candidatus Peribacteria bacterium. Lineage (GTDB taxonomy): Bacteria > Patescibacteriota > Gracilibacteria > BD1-5 > UBA2023 > JAGOMW01. The sequence continues at coordinate 10,483 of CAYVAG010000021.1, read as the reverse complement.
GGATTATCATAGGGATAGTACTTGTATTTGGTACTCGAATGGGATTTCTCTACACATATGGAATACACCTCATGCGTAAAGACCGCGCTGATATAGAAAAGAAAAAGAAAACCCTCGGGGATCTCATCCTCATGAAAGACATCCAAACAGAGCTCGAGAAAGAGATCGAACTGGCCATGCTGAAAGCAACATTCCATGGATAAAAAATATTCACAAATATGAGATTTATACCAATTTCTGCAATCCCTCTGATTTCTATAACGGGGGGATTTTTGTTTTTGAGATTCCCACCTTCGCAGGAATGACGAACAAGGGAGCTTATTTTTTTATCTTACAGACTTCAAGATGTCTATAGAGGTCAAAAAAACTGTATATAAGAAAGCCTACAGCAATCATCTTGAGTTCAATCCCATGATACGGGAAAATATCGAGCACTGTGATGACGGAAGTGAGTCCGAGAACAGATACAAGACTCACGCCACAACATACTGCACCCGTGATAAAAATACTAACAATACCAGAAATAATACCGAGAAAACCACTTTTTTTCTCAGTGACTCCACGAACTCAGAAGTATAAGCTTCTATAAAAAATACCAGCAATGATGAGCGGAAAGAGGATGATCATCATCCAGGAAAGAGCAGCATCAAAATAGGCGAAAAAGTGACTCCTATAATTCGCAGCCACATACTCAATATCCGAATAAGAATACCAAAGGATGAAAGCAATAATAGTGGAGAGAAACCAGATGATGAATGAGTTGGGGTTTTTTAGGACCTTGAGAATATTTTTTTTCATAGGGGAAAATTTTTCGGTTCTTCTAGAATCTACTCTACTGCTTGTATCATGACTTCGAGACAAGCGATCGCTGCCCATACCATCATGATAAGACGAGACTCGTAGATATGGAGAGCATAGAGGATGATCATCATGACCGCCCCAAGCATGATGAGAAGAGATTGTCGGATACCCGCGCTCATAGTCGAGAGTGTGACATCACCACGGTAGTATATTTTTTTTAGGAAGAAGAGAAACACCGAGAGAAAGCTCGATCCTGAGAGTACGAGTGCTATTGTCATGAGGGAAAATGCGAGTTTCGGGTCTTGTTCAGGATTGAGGTAGAAAAAAAGGAGTCCAGCAGAAGCAGTACTCGAAAGAAATATGATAAACAAGATGAAAAAATAGGGCTTGAGACTCATGTGATTTGACAGAAGGGGGAGATTGGGATAGTATGAAACCATCTTATTGTCCGTCATTCCTGCGAGGGCAGGAATCTGTAGGACGTATCTCCCCCCAATATATCCATCTTTCTGATTTTACCAATATGAAAAAAGATTTTTTCTCCCGCTACCGCGAATCTCGCAAATACCAGTACATCATCCCAGCGATCTTCGCACTCGCTCTTTCTGTGACAGCAGTCGCGAACTATCATGGCGATCTCGGAAATCTAAAAACACTCTCAGCAAGTGTCGTCGCAGGAGTAGCGAGTGATAAGAAATATGATGCTGATCTCCTTATCGAACGAAATGGATCTGACATCATCATCCGTATGGGCAAGACCGCAGAGAGGGTCGACACTCTCACTGTGACTCTCCTCGGGGATCCTACGCTATTCACAGGACTCACGACCGACGATCCAACTCTCTCTATCACCACGAAAGATCCTGGTATGTACGTCGTCCGAGCAGGTATCGGTGAGCAGACGCTCCACGCGGGAGATATGGTGATAGGACTCAGAGCAACTCTTGATCCCAAAGGGACCGTCGCTCCTGTCGACGCGACATTCATGAGTGCAGGAGTAGAATATGGACTCTCAGTGAAGGGGGAATAGAATTATCTTCTCGTCCAATCATAAGTTGCTCCACTGACACTATGTTTAATGAGTCGAGCACGTTCACTTAGTAATGGTCTTTGTTTGTCTGGATCAATTCCATGATTTAAGTTCCATCTCAATTTTCTCGTTCATACTTCAACAAGATCCATCAATTGATTATTTGTTCGTTTTTGGAGTTGTTCAGCCCCGTCATGTGCTTGAGCGAAGGTATCAATTGCATCATAAAATTGAGCAATAGCACTATCTGTCACACTAATACCTTGTCTTGTCTGTCTATCCATAAAAATTTCTTCATCTTGAAGATTTTGTGTTATAACAGTATCAACTAATTCTATAAAACTCTGGACTATTGCTCCAGCATGATGATGTTCTTCCCTAGCAGATGATGCAAGTCTATGTATTTGTGGAATGATCCTGGTCTTCAGTAGTACTTGTAAATCATTATCAAAGAATTCTCATCTTCGTATAGTCATATCTCATAATATTCAATTTCTCAGGACATAATATTCCTGAGTTTTTTCCATGAGAGGATCTCTATCAATACGTAATGTATGGATCGTCATAGGGAGAATTTGTAATAGTATAAATATACGTAATTATATATGCAATCGTAATACGTCAAATAAATCTCCCGCAATCAACATACTCAATACAAATACCTCGTGAAGGAGGAGAGGCAAAATATTATCTTCCCCGTATCTTCATAGGAGCTCTATCTGTGAGTCTATCCCCTTTTCATGGCTGAGGTACGGGCGGGTCTGCTTCGATATTGCCAATTCCAGGATATCGAGGTGACGGATTTGGTACCCAGTTTTTGGGAGAGAAATCTTGTTTTTTACCAACAAATAACCCTATATCACCAAAAGTTCTATCTGTATCCTCAGATGCCTCATTAAGTCCGAGTGAAGTGAGTGTCCTAAATGCCTTTCTCGTGCGAGGGGGACGGGGTCTTAGTCGAGTGATAGGGGTTCATTGTGAATTTACTGTAAAAGAGACGATATCAGCAAATCTCGATCGAGTAGCATCTACACTCTGGAATCCATCTATCAAAGTATCGAGTCTCGATAGCATCTGATTGGTACCTTCGACATCTTCTTCAGTATAATGAAGGATGCTATAAAGGTGAATACTTGATTCTACTATTCGAATCACTTCTATAAAATCACCTATAGTAGCTGCTGTTCTGTCAGATTGCAAGTGCATACAAGCAGAGATGCATCCATATATTTCTGCGAGAAATACCTGAATATCTTGATGAAAAAATGCTCATCAACGGATAACCTTCTCTCAAAAAGGTCCTCACTCGATCCTGAGTGATATCCCATCATAGGTGAGTTCAAAGTCTTTTCACAAACCATTCCCTAAAGAAGATTCCATATATATAAAATTATAGCGTATAATATACCTATATAAATATATAAATCAAATATTTTTAGTATGTCAAATTTATCCCAAACCTCACGAGCCCATTCATATAGTCCCCCGCTGGAGTATTGGCACTTGCATTGACTCCGAACTTCACGCGGTAGGTGAAGGTATTTCTCTGACCATTGGTGTTGATATTTTTCGCGGCGGAGACGATATTTTGGGTAGTGCTATGAGCCGTAATGGTAGAAGAATATCCTGAACCAATATCTTTATCATAGCCCCATCCCGTCGAGCCTGAGTAGACGGTGATCGTATCCGAAAGATAGGTCATGTCGCCAGTACGGAGCATAGAGAGGTCAAATCCTGCACCCACCGTCTGTACTGTGAGGAGAAGTTCCCCGGTACCAAATGTCTGGATACTCGTCTGTGCGGGTCCGATGTCGTAGCTCGCTGCACTGATCGTCCAGATAAGTCCGTCGATATAGTAGGTATAGCTCTGTGTTCAGGTGTTACCCGCGGTATCTCGGATCGAGAAGTCGAATCGATATTTCCCGAAAGGGAGTCCAGTGAGTTGGAATATTCCTGTCGCAGTCGAAGCACTCGTAAGAGAGAGATAAGTTCATGCGATATTCGTCGGGCTCCACGTCGCCCCCGTAGCATCCCAGGCATAGATGGCTCACGAGAGAGAGCCCGTATTTATCAGTGATCCTGTATCTGCATAGGTCAGTGTGATAGGAAATGTTCCAACCGGAGTAAGCGTACCAGATGCGACCGAGTTCGAGAGGATATTCGGAGGAGTAGTATCAGTACTGACGGTTTTTGCGAATATGACATACTTCATATCAGCGATATCGAGAGAGAAGTCCCATGTATTGGTCCCAGTACTATAGATCCCTGTATACGCAGTCGCTCCTGTGGCGAAAGTACTATCAGTGTCTGTGAGAAGCATGAGTGGCGCAGTGAATCCTGTACCGATAGATGTTGCCGGATAGGATATATTCACGGTACCGAGGTCGCCATTTTTCTCCTGAAAGAGCCATTCTCGTGTCATGCGCTGATATCCTGTCGGAGCATCTGTACCAGTAAATGTAGTAATTTGTGCGTTATCATGAGCCCATATGAGTGCCATACGATTGGTTCCGATAGACGATTTCGATACGATGATGTCACCAGTATTGGTCACTGACTGAGATCGATTTTGGTTGAGCGTCGAGGTATCATCTCGACCGATACCTGTGATATTATTATTGTATACTCCAGCCCCTGTAGCACTCCATACGATTGTTCCATTGGAGTAGATATAGTCGGATGGTGTCGTCTGGTCGAGCGAGATACCATATTTGATCGCGAGATAGGATTCGACACGATTTTGCTGGAGTGTAGTGAGATTTGATGGGTAGATGATCACTTCTGCGAGGTTTGAGAGAGTAGCATTGGTAGTGAATTGTCTTCCGATACCGACACTTGCTCCTACCCAGTTCGTCGCAGATCCTGCTGTCAGAGATTGTAGACCATTAGTACGGTTAGTCGCTGTTCCGGCGGCTCATACTATACGAGTAGTGGAGGTGATAGCAGGAGTATTGGCCGCTCGGAGGTTAGCTCCATTGTAGAACGTAGTACCACTATAGAATCTGAGTCGATCGAGTGTTGGTGAAGTCGACCACTCAAGGGCAGTATTCGTTGCAGTCTGTGGTCCGATAAGAAATGCTCCCCCAGAACCAATACGAGAAACTGTAAAAATCGAAACTGCTCGGGCTGTAAGACCGAGATTATTATTTGTGTTCAGAGATCCTCCATTGAAATAAATAGTAGGATTTCCATTGATGCGATTGACAGGGTCATACGTCACCGTTCCCAGGCCAGTAGTTCCACTTGCAGTAGCTCCGAGAGCTCAGAGATTAGCCCATCTGGTGATCGTACAGCCTGTCGTAGTACAGTTTGTACCACTATTGGCTTGGAGCCAGAGATTTTCTCATGTGATACCTCCTGGATCACTCGTAGCAGCTCCAGCAACAGGATTTGTAGAGAATGCTGTATTATTGGTAATATTGGAATCTCCTGGATTAGAAATAGCGACATTGAAAGTCACATTGGTACCACTTGCAGCCAGTGTCGGGGTGACAGGGATACGTACGGTATCATTTCCAGATGGGGCAGCAATTGCAGTAGTTTTGGTACATGTGACACCTGTTCCTATCTGAGCTCAGCACGACCATCCGTTATCAGAAAATGACGAAGCTGGTCCTGTGATATTCGTCGGTATAGTCAGTACGACTGTGTGGACACCACTCGATGCGAGATTTCCCACATTACTTACTGTGATAGGCATCTGAGAGAGGAGATTGGTCGTCAGTGGTCACTCTGGAGCACCGATACCCGGAATGAGATCAGGAACACTCCCTGCTACGTAGGGGGTAAGTCGCCACTCGACTGTCCCACTATAGGTGACACTTGCTCCTGTTCCGAAATTCCAGTCTACTCCAAACCCAAGATCTCCAGACGATATATAGGTATTCGCAAAGTCTGTCCCTCCTGTAATACGTCCTGCAACAGTCGCGTATGGACCTGCCTCATATGCTGTCCATGCTGCCCCTGAGAGATATCTATACGCAGAGAGGACATTCGCAACACTATCGTAGACTCCTATAGTTTGCCCTCATGTATTTGTGAAATACCCAGTATCGTTGGTGTCAGCTCCTGCAACGGCACTATCATTGGCGAAGTAGAAACGGACATTGGCTGTATTTCCTGCAGGAACGATAACGCGGTATGACCATGTCAGGTACTTATTGGGAACAGTATGGACCCAGTCGATAATCAGGGTGTAGGTAAGTCATCCGACTACTCTCGTCATAGTAGAAGTGGCTCTATAGGTATTACCACTCGTTGATCCTGTGGTTGACTGTGTCGACCATGCTGTCGCTGTCACACCATCCACCCCATTTCCATAGGTGGTGGCTCCGATACGGAGAGCTGCCCATACTGCAGGAAGCCCACACCCAGTGGCTGCTGGATTTCCTGTATATATTTGGGTGAGATTATTGTAGTAGATCTGTGCTTGAGCACAGTCTCCGATGATGATACGCAGATCATTAGACCCTGCTGTACCTCATGTCGGGTTCATGGTAAACGATGATGCTCCACAGGTATAGAAAGTCACTTTCCCATTTTTTACGATCCCCTGAGATCCTGGTAGACTCGTACTTCCATCATTGTTACAGAGAGTTTCAGCTGAGGTAGAAAGTCCACCTGTATGGAATTCGGTATCCCCTGCGTGTAGGGTCATGATATCTACAGCCATACCCTCTCACATATTCGGAGTATCGATCGTGAGCTCGACAGGTGCAGAGAAGACGAGATGTGTACCGGAAAGTCCGAACTCAAATCCCTCAACCTGAGCCTCTGCAAGACCCTTTTTCTTTGTTCCCTTATTTCTCATATTCTTCTCATACTTTGATTTTGCTTTCGATTTCTCGACAGCACCAAGAGGGAGAAACCCGATCTTCGTAGGATCAATCATATCACCAGAAAGTGTCGATATCACCGTTCCCGTAGCGAATGTGACGATGAGAGAACCTTTCGTAGAAGAGACTATATCACGTTTTTTTATCTTTTTCTCGACTCGCAAAGATCGTGTCGGAACTTCACTCTGAAAAAGCGGACCAGTGCTGATATCTACTGAAGTGGTGGTAGGAGTGTCCAGTATCCCTGTTCCAGAAAAGATACTTGGGGAGAGAAAACTCTGAAATGGATCGAGGATAAGCCCACTTGAAAATGAAGAAACTGGGGTCAAGAATTCGAAAGCCCTCTTTTCAGAAAGGAGAGTCATTGTTTCCTCTGGAACCTTCAGAGAAGCCTCAAGTGTGGTTGGAGTTTTTTGAGGAGCAAAAAGAGTATCCTCAAGCATCTTCTCGCGTTCTTGCTCTGTCATATCTCCGTACGGTAAGCTCTCCAGAGAGTTTATAGCGAGAGTTTCTGTAGCAAAAATCCCCTGCCCCAGACTGGATGTCAGGACTAGGATAATCATACATGATGCGAGCGCTCGCTGAAACATATATCTATCATGCCATAAAAGCCTAATGCAAACAAAAAACCCCCACTTGTTGTAAGAGTTTTTGCTTGACGAAAAAAATAGTATTTCCTACAAAATATTTTTTTGTTTATTACTTCTTTTTGGGATAAATTTTCCAAAAATCATCACTACAAGAAAACTCTTCCCAAAATCTCTGATCCAATCCTTCCATGATCTTCTCTCTGAGTCTATAAGAGTTCATATGACTCATAAGTCCGAGATAGGAGTTCACTTGTGCGAGAATTTTCTCTTTCTTTTCATCTGAAAAATTCCTGTCATCTCCACAGAGCTCTGTACCTATGAGCAACGAGAGATCTTGTCTTGCTTCTTGTATCTGTCACTCTCGAGGACGAAGTAGTCCATGCTCCACCATTCTCCTATTGATGCCTTCGATCAGCTTATAGAAATTCCCCTTCGTTCTCTTCCCGACATACTTTCTCCAGGGCTTGATATACGTTCCAAGAAATAACACGCCATTTTGAATTGGTTGCAAGTAGATTTTCCGAGGATGAAGCGTGAGTCAGAGTTGCGTGTCGAGAAATTCTCGCATCTTCGGGATACACTCTTTCAGATATTCAGAGTCTTCATGAATGAGGATGAAGTCATCGACATATCTTCCGTAATACTTGATTTTCAAGCTCTTCTTCACGAAAGTATCGAACTCGTGCATAGAGATATTCGCAAAGAGCTGACTCGTGAGATTCCCGATCGGGAGTCAGCATCACTCTCGAGCAGAGAAGAGACTCTTATTTCGTGGAAGTCCTATCCAGTCGGCTCTCCTTCCTACGATCTTCACTCACTTTCTCACATCAGTAAAAATGATGGTTTCTATGAGGTAGAGGAGCATATCTTGTTCGTCTTCTGGGATCCATGGTTTCTTTTTGTCATTTCGACCGAAGCGGAGCGGAGTGGAGAAATCTTGCTCTGACTGCCCCTGTCATTCCTGCGTAGGCAGGAATCCACTTTCACCCCTCGCAGAAGCTCTGCTTCGGAGAACGGGTCCTTCTTCGCGATGACAGAGCAAAATCCCCCTAACCCCCTTTCTCAAGGGGGAATTCGGGCAGAGATAACTAAATCCTTCACCTTCTCCCACAATTTCTCCTTCTCGATACTCATAAAAAATCCTGAGATGTCTAGCTTCAGGACGTATGCATCTCTCTGGTAATTCTCCGAGCAGGATCGCATGAAGTGATCTATGCGAGAGATGCCATAGTGAGTTCCCTTTCACTTGCGTGAACTATACACATCATGGATGAGGATTCGCTCGAGTATGGGTTCGAGTCTACGAGCGATGAGATGATGGACGACTCGATCACGGAAGTGCGAAGCAAATATCTCTCTCTGGACAGGATCTCGAACGATGAATGCGGTACAGGGCTGGAGTCTATAGGTTCTACTTTCTATCTCTTTCCAGAGTTTTATACACTCTCGCTCATAGTGAAGCTCGAATTCGAGAGCACCATAGGTATGACGCTTGTGTCTCCGACAGTCATAGTACGCCGTGAAGATGTCGGAGAGGGAAAACATGATACTAGAAATATACTCATTATTGTTAGCCATAATACCAAACGGAACTATACCAGTCCTCGATTTGAATCAGTTCTTGTCTACATCAGACCTATCAGGATGAAGTTTAGCGGTAAGCATATTACCATTACCATTCGGAGAGCGAGAACGAAGATATGCAATATCTACATTCTCGATACGACCATTATCGGCATTACGCCAACCAAGTCGAACAAGGATTACTCTATTGTGATATACCAAAAAATCAGTACACCATCTTATATTCCTGGAAAATCCAGGGAATCCTCGATAAAAATAGGCACTCTCACATATCCCATGAGATATATGATTCTCGCCCGAGTATATTTCTAGCATCATATTTTCTCACTTATTTTCTGCCATCCGACAAGTTGCTTGGATATGCTCTCTATCTTTTCAGAGAGAGATACGAATTCATCAAGCGATATCTGTTTGAGATCCTTCGTCAACCTCAGCAGGAGGCGGATCGTTTCGAGTTTCTCTCTTGCAGATTCGAGAAGTCCATACCTCTTGATCTGAGAAGAGTTCGCTCGATAGATATCGAGTATGAGACTGATTGTTTCATCTTTGAGTTCTTGTCAGATAGTATACTTGTACTCTCTGGCAAAGCCTTTCGAGAATATGAAGATCGCAAGGAGAAAATCATAGGTAACCTTATACACGGGAAGTCAGTCATGGAGAGTCATGGAAAAAAATGAAAAAATGAAAAAATCCGCATACAGCGGATATCTCATCTCAGATACTATTGACCAAATCACGAAGCAAAAGAGACAAAGAGAGCAAAGAGACTACGCAGAAACTTTTTTATCCATAATACCAAACGGAACTATACCAGTCCTCGATCCGAACCAGACCTCGCCTACATCAGACCTACCAGGAAGAAGACTAGCGGAAAGCACACCACCATAACCATATGGAGAGCGAGAACGAAGATATGCAATACCTACATCCTCGACACGACCATAAACGGCATTACGCCAACCTGTAGACTTTACTCACATACTCTGCATTTTTTCTCTATTATCTTCTCCTGTTGCGATTTTATATAACCCTAAGAGTGTGTCATATTCAGGAGTATTTGCTCCAAGTTGCTTGAGCATCCAATCAGATCAGAGCTCATTATACCGGTATATGCCATCATCGAGCCAACATTGTCTTTTTGTTTTGTCAGTTTGATCTATTGAAGGATTGAGCTTTTGTCATTCTTCGAAAAATTCAGGAAGTGGAGCTTGTTTTGAGAGCCATTCTTGAGAGATGATCTGATAATCTCAGAGAGTGATAAGAGCTTCTGGTGGGACTGTGATCGTTTGAGATGGATTGAGTGCATTTTCCACGTTCACCCATGTTTTTTTCATACTCTTATCTACTCATTTTCAGGATCTTCCTTTGAATTTTTGAAGCTTATCGTAAGTGAGTTGTTCATTGAGATTCATATTATTTTTGAATGAGAAAGTAAAAATTACTCTTCCATTGTATATTATTTTATTTTTTTGTCAATCATTTCGAGATGAGATGTGGGGATATCGCTCTCTAGGATGAGTCTAGGCTATGGCTGGCTGGCTGGCTGGCTGGCTGGCTAAGATGATTGTCGATTTTTTCATGTATTGAGCAAAGGATTTGTACGGGAATAGGATGCGAAGATTGTATAGATTTTCGAGAAAGTA
>CAYVAG010000020.1:0-17732 GCA_964449265.1 uncultured Candidatus Peribacteria bacterium | reverse complement strand
CAAAGGATTTGTACGGGAATAGGATGCGAAGATTGTATAGATTTTCGAGAAAGTATCCAGATTGATTTTTGGATTATTTCTATAGAATATGACGGCTCCTTGCTTCCAGGAGGAGCAGGGAGTTTTTACTCCTTAACCCCCTTTTCATTCTATGAAAAGATTTCGTTTCGAACTTCCATACTGGAAGCATCGGTTCGTGAAGATAGAATTCTCTGTCTTTCGAAAACGATTCGTGAAGCGTTCGCGCTAAGACCGATAAAGAAAAATCCCCATGCAACTGGGGATTTTTCAAAGGAGTTTTTACTCTTTGTCCGTTTCGAAGACAAGGGTATTATATCATATTTTTTATTTTTGCAAAACTTTTTTATGATCCTCTCGCTATAGAATAAGCTCTATTTTTACTATTTTTTCCACCCTGCCTCGATGAGACGGATACAGTTGGGCATCATATCAGTGGTGATACGGCGAATATATCCTGGAAGTCGTTCATCAGAGAGAGTGTATATCAGATATCCATAGCACTCTCGTCGTGATTCGATCGCAAATATATGTGCATATCCTGTTCCGAAAAGTCATTTTTCCACCGCATATCCTACTACACCGAGAGGATGACGGAGACGCTCATTGATCATAAAGTTCCCCGACGATTCTCGAAATCGTACGGAGAAAATATCATGCAACACCTCGTGTCGCTCGATCCAGATAACATCATCGAGGGAAAATGTATTTTTGAGAGTTTTCAGAAGTGTCGGGATGTTTCAGAAAGTGTTACTCTCGAGAGCATCCATGAGAGCATATCCTATAGTACGTTCCATATTTGCCTCTCGGATTCGCTCGTTGGTCACAGCGAGACACGCTCGCATGAGTATCTCATAGAAAGAGGTATTTTCTCGCGCGATTTCTGCGATTTTTTTCTCACTGAGAACGTAGACTTTCCCTCCCGATTTCGTGATGACCTTTACTGGTTTTCGAAATGATCAGAAAAATATCCCTTCCCCGAGAACACTCGGAGCATCGATCTCACCAATCTCATGGAGTCCACCAAATGGACTTACTGCCCAGACAGTATACCATCATGATTCAAATACATAGAGAGTATGGCTCGACTCATGGTCGATCACGATATCCTCTGGAACAAAACTCCGAGATTCTACTTCGTGTTTCGCGCAGAGCGAGAGTAGGGATGTAAAAAGATTTTTGCGGAGCATTTTTATAGTGAATTATGTTCCCTCTGTGAGCATAGCAATACGATCCTTGTCTCGGACATACTTCAGGATTGTCTCTTTCGCGACATACTTACGACGATAGAGATCAATGATAGCATCATCCATGAGGATCATCCCTTCTTGTTTACTGATTTCGAGAACCGAGTACATATGATGAGTCTCTCCACGGATGATGAGGTTTCGGATAGAGTCATTGTTGAGCATGATTTCTCGAGCTACGACGCGCCCAGTACCATCGAGTTTTGGAAGGAGAACCTGCGATATGACACACCGAAGGGCGAGAGAGAACTGCATACGGATCTGACTCTGTTCGTCAGGGGGAAATGACTGGATGATACGATCAACAGTTTGGACGGTATCGTTGGTATGAAGTGTCGAGAAGACGAGATGTCCTGTTTCTGCAAGCGTCACTGCTGCACGGATTGTCTCGAGATCACGCATTTCTCCTACGACGATAACATCAGGATCTTCACGGAGAATCGATCGGATTCCATCAGGAAAGTTCTCGAACTGCTTGCCAAGTTCTCGTTGGTGAACGAGAGATTTCGCATTCTCATAGACGAACTCGACAGGATCTTCGAGAGTGATGATATGTTTTTGTGTGGTGCGATTCACATGTTCGAGCATAGCCGCCATAGTCGTCGACTTACCACTTCCTGTCGGTCCTGTGATAAGGATGATACCCTTCTCAGCAACCGTGAGGTCGAGCAGATGTTTCGGAAGACCGATCGACTCTGGTTCTGGGATTTTCGATGGGATCATACGAAAAGCGAGTGTGACCCCACGGATAGTGCGAGAGATATTCACACGAAAACGCGTGGATGACTGCTCATAGGAAGCATCGACAGTTCTCTCGGTAAATGGGCGACCAAGAAGGTATTCACATATGGTTGCGAGATCCCCCTCACTGAGCTTACCAAAAGCAGGAATAGGCGACATATCTCCGACACCATTTCGGATATACGCCATCTCATCTGTGGAGAAGTGGAGATCAGAGATGCGATTTTTGATGATATCATCGATGAGTGCGACGAAACGAGGAATCTCCATAGAAGAATAGTAATATACTCTATCCTAGCAGGTATTTTCTCACTAAGCAATTCTCGAAGGTCTCTTTCGGTGCAAAAAGTCTCGACAATTGATCATAAAAGTGAGAAAGAGAGAGGTTGACTTTCGGAAGAGAAAAAATAGACTCTCTTTATGGCAAAACTTCTGCTCTTTCGACATGGGGAACCAGACCATAATGACTCTCTTACTGCTTATGGCAAAGAAACTGTCATACAAAATGCTCTCTTGATACCGCCAGTCTACCATGAAGTACCTGTCGTATATTCATCACCGAGGGTACGTTGTATCGAAACGGCACACTTGGTGAGTGAGATAGTACTAGGGCAGGACTCAGTAGTGGTAGTTCCTGCGATTCACGACGTTGTTTTGGAGGAAGATTTTCTTCCTTGAGACTATGGAAATGCGCCATATTTGCGGAAGTTCCAAAACGCTGTAAAAGAACTACTGAATAACTCTTCATCAGGATATATAATACTGGTAGCCCATTGTGAACAAGCTGATGCCTCTACTTGAAATTGTCGGGCACTTGGAACTCTAAAAAAGTGAGAATTTCTTCAAATAGATACTGATCACCTCCTCTCTCTATGAAAATAGTAATCTGACTCGGAAATCCAGGGAAAAAATATGAAAATACTCGACACAATGTCGGGTTTATGATGGTAGATTTCTTTAGGAAATCCTGGGATTTCGGTGATTGGGAAGAGTCGAAACACAAAGGGCTCATCGCGAAAAAAACAGGAAGTGATATTCTCCTTTTCAAACCGACGACTTTCATGAATCTCTCCTGAGATGCGGTCGCGAGCCTCGTGCATTTCTATAAACTCGATCCAAAGTCGGATATTATCGTGATTTCTGATGATATCGATATGGAGTTCGCTAAAGTGAGAAAGCGAGAAAAGTGAAGCCACGGCGGACAAAATGGGCTTCGTGATATCATCACAAAACTTGGGACTGATGAATTCACTCGCATCAAGATCGGGATCGGGAGACATGAGAAGTATGAAGTCTCTGACTGGGTGCTCTCGAAGTTTACGAAAGAGGAGATAGTGCTCCTCGAAGAAGAAGTTTTGGTAAAAGTTTTAGAAAATATCGAATCCTAACCATGCGTCTCGATCTCTTCATCTCAGAGAAGTTTGGCTTTACTCGAAATAAAACAAAGCAGTATATCGAGTCTGGACTCGCGGAAGTGAATGCGAGAAATATAACCAAAGTATCGTTCGATGTGCGTGAATGAGATATTGTCAGTTTAATCGAAGATAAGAGTCTTCACTGGGTCTCGCGCAGCGCAGGAAAACTCGATGGATTTTTCGAGCAACTGTGACTCTGTGGTAAGTCACCAGAAATCAGAGATACCTACTGTCTGGATGTGGGTTCATCGACGGGTGGGTTCACCCAAGTACTTCTCCAGCGGTGAGCCAGTCATGTCGATGCGGTCGATGTCGGGACCGATCAGCTTCACGAAAGCCTCAGAAATGATCCTCGAGTCACGAGCTATGAGCAGACTGATATCCGAGAGTTCGAGAGTGAAACTCACTATGATATCATTGTCTGTGATGCTTCATTTATATCACTTCAGGAGATTTTTCCGAGTATACTGGAGCTCGCGAATCAAAAGACACACATACTCCTCCTCTGGAAACCGCAGTTTGAAGTTGGGAGAGAACATCTTCGGAAAACCTGAGTTCCGAAAGATGAGAAAATCGTAACAAAAAGGCAAAAAGAATGGGAAGATTTCTTGAAGTCTCACAATTGCAAAATTTTGCAAAAAGAAAAATCGACTGTGATCGGTGAGGCCGGAAACGAAGAGTGGCTCTACTCTATACAGAAATCATAATTTGCCTTCCCTCCATTTTTCCATATCCTAAGTTCTCAATCCTAAAATCTAAGCTCTCAAATCTATGTGACGCTGACCCACTGTACAAGCCCAGAAAGATAAAAATGCAAAAGCGAAAGCCAAAGTCAATAGTTTGCATGCGAAACTCATCTCTATCGCCGCAGAAAGATGAGCCGACGTAGGGCAAAATAACGCTCTCGCCGATGCGATCCACGCTGCCAAAAAAGACGGCGTGACCGCTGATGTCATCGAAAGAGCCATCAAGCGTGGTGCAGGCGAGGGGAAAGAGTCAGCTAAAGTCGAAGAGATTATCTATGAGGGATATGCTCCAGGAGGAGTCGGTGTGATCATCCGTGCGCTCTCAGATAATCGTAACCGCACCGCTCCGAGTATACGTCATATTTTTTCTGCATTCGGAGGTTCTCTCGGAGAGACTGGTACTGTCTCGAGCTTCGCCTTCGAATACCGAGGAGTGATCGAGATTTCTGATTTTTCTGATGCAGAAGAGCTCGAAATGGCGATCATGGATACTTCTGCAGAAGATTATATGATCGAGTGAAGTAGAGCAAAAATATTCGCTGATAGGACCAAATTCGCCGAAGTAAAAAAATCTCTCGAAAACGCTGGATACACTATAGAAAAAGCATCTTTGGAGTACATACCAAAGACTTATATCGAAGTCACCGACGAAGATAATGCTCTCAAAATCTACAAAATGCTCGAAGAATTCGACGATGATGAGGATGTAGAAGTCGTCTGGAACAACGCGGATATTTCTGATGCTCTTTGGGAAAAGTGCAGAGAAAAAGTCGAGGCAAGTCGATTTCGGACATAAAAAATCATTTGCGTATATTTCTCTCTCTGATATAATACGAGTAACTAATTTCTCTCTATGTCAGACGATACTACCCCAGTGCCAAATCCTCCTACACCCCCCGCTGATCAAACTGGGGCTCCCGTCCCTCCACCACCTCCGCCAAGACCGAAAACCTCCAACGATGAGGTGTTCCAGCGATTTCTCGTGCACCCCCTCACGACATTCGATGAGACAAGCTTCATGGATCTCCTCGAACACTCGCTCTCTCTCTCGACATTCGAGAAGAAGCGTGTGATCGATGCAATCCCGACACTTTCTCAATTCCAGATCGATGAGCTTATCAAAGTATTCGATGATGAGCGTGTCGAGTTCCGTAAGCTCATGCCAACAGAGGGTGAGATCATCAAAGGACTCGTCGTGAAAGCACAAAATGAATGGGAACAGCTCAAAGATATCTATATCGAAGAGATGAGGGCTCAAGTCGTCGCGAATGCTGATGCAGAGAAAGCAGAAGAGCTCAAAAAATCCCTCGGCCTCTAGAAAATTCCCTCTCACAAGAGGGAATTTTTTCTATTCATGGAACAGGGAGTTCCTATCTCTCTTAG
This sequence comes from uncultured Candidatus Peribacteria bacterium, assembly GCA_964449265.1. GTDB lineage: Bacteria > Patescibacteriota > Gracilibacteria > BD1-5 > UBA2023 > JAGOMW01. The sequence goes on along the minus strand of CAYVAG010000020.1, from coordinate 12,182 downwards.
GAATGGCAAATACTGCCTCTATTCTTTCGCATTTCTCCGATTTCTCGATATACTCATATCATGTATATCTCCGTAATTCCTCTCGCGCGATCACTCCATCCGAGACCCTATACCTACTCTGCATCACCCGTATGGGCAGAGCAAGTGAGTGTGGGATGTCTCGTCGAGATCCCGATAGGGAAAAATGTGGAACGTGGCATCATAACAGAGATATCACTGGAAATGGGAGAGATCGGAGATATCGAAGTACGACCCATCGTCTCAGTCATATCGAGTACTGCCCTTCTTTCACGAAGAGAGATAGAAGTAACTATAGCTCTTTCAGAAAAGTATCTCATCCCTATACATAAGGTTCTCGGATTTTTTCTTCCTGCGCCCCTCCTTTCCCGTCTCGACAAGCGAAACTATCTTCTCACGATAGGAGCAGTACCGGAGATACCCTCGAAGCCCAAAAAGTCTCGAACCATCCACCACTATTTCGATACGATATTTTCTCCGAAGGATCTCGAAACCTATCTTGAACCTGGTATAGTAATCTGCTTCCCTGATGATGTATTCGCACTTTCCTTCTGCGAAAAAATAGGAGAAAAAAAGATAGGAATCATCCTGAGTGAATCGAGTACAACGAGAAAGTCCCAAATGTGGATCGATGCCTACGAAGGAAAATATGAAATATTGGTTTGAACTCGCAAGATTCTTTACTATAATCTCTCTCGCTATAGAAGATTCATCTATGTGGAAGATGCATTTGGCATGGAACAATACCAATATCCATCACGAATCAGAAATCTCGATATTCTCCGCTCTATCGCAGATGCAAGCGATATCGACATCACAATCATATCTTCTTCTCCGACACTCTCTCTTCTTGCGAATTTTCGCGATTTTCAGATAATTCCTACTAAATCAGTATAATGAAAGACTATTTCGAGCATATCTTCACCCTTATCTATAACCATTTTCGTAGACTCGATCGCATCGGGATCGTATGGTATGTGGGGATTTTGTATGTGGTTTTTCTCTTAGTCGTGACCTTTAAGTATACGGTCATCGATAGCGCATTCTATAAAAATACTGCCTACGAGCAGCAGACTATGATTCTCCGAAATCCTGTATCTCGAGGGACGATCTTTTCTTCAGAAGAGTCACTCAGATGAGCGCTAGCTGTATCTACCAATCTCGGAAATCTCGCAATCGATCCATCACAAAGCGGCTCACGAGATCGACTTCTCACATTCCTCTCAGATGTTGTATTCGATGAGTTCTGCACCTACCAGACAACTCCATGTCTGGAGAATATGTCGAGTTATCTCCGAGAAGACCTCTCCACAACCAAGTCTATAACCGCTACAGAAATCAAAACAAAAATCAAAAACTACCTTACCAATAAAATCGATACCCCCATAGAAAGTGTAGAGATTAGAGAGGCGCTCAGTGAGGATGTGATCGAGCGTATATCTACGTGGCAAGATCCCTCACTCTTTTTCGTGGTCAATAATCTCTATGTCAATCCGACAAAAGTCAGTGAAAAAAACCTTCTCGCAACGAAACTCTCAGATGCTCTCGGAATACCTCAAGATGAAATCCTTCCGAAGCTCGAAATCCGCAAAAAACGCCATCTGGAAATCATACGGAAAATGAGTGTAAGTACGAGAGATGCTGTCGTAAAGCGTGTAAATACAGAGAGGAACGCTGTAAAAAATAAGGAACTCCTTCTAGAAAATTCGATCATATCGTATATAAAAATCGAAGATAATCTGGTACGATTTTATCCTGAGCGGCAGATATGAGGCCAGATCACTGGTTTCGTCGATGGGGAAGGAAATGGAAAATACGGGATCGAGTGATACTTCCAGGACCAACTCCAAGCTGAAAGTCCGACAGAACGAGTAACCAAAGATAGTGCAGGAAGGCCTATCGGTGGGTACCTCTCGAAAGAGATGATTTCTATGAAAAATGGTGTAGATATCTCTCTCACGATAGATAGAAATATACAAAAGGAAATCTCGAGTCGTCTCGCGAGCGCGGTGGAACGTTTCCGGGCAAATAAGTGAAGTGTAATCGTGATGGATCCGAAGACGGGAGCGATCATTTCTATGGTGAACTATCCTGACTATGATCCCAATAGCTTCACGCAAGTCTACGAAATGGAGAAAGTCGACTATATAAGATATCCGAATCCATTTTTCGATCTTTTTGGTATCCCTCTTTTTGTTCCAGATACAGCGAGTGGGACGACATTTTCGAATATCGATGGAAAGCGTCTCCGCCTGAGAGAGGCCAGTACAGACGAGGTAGCCAACTTCGCAATACCGAAATATAAATACAAAAATAAATTCTGAGCAGGAACATATACCAATGATATCATCACCTCTCTCTATGAGCCAGGATCAGTATTCAAGGCAGTTACTGTAGCGATAGGACTTGATACAGGAGAGATCAATCCGAGTGATACCTATTTCGATAAATGATATGTAGAGCTCGACTATGGTGGCGGGCAAAAAGGGAAAATCTCGAACGTATCCTCAAATTGTATGGGTCGTCATACATTTATGCATGCACTCGACTGGTCGTGTAATGTCGGTATGATCAACATCATCGAAAAAATCGGACCATCTCTTTTTCATAAATATATCGAAGATTTCGGATTCGGCACAAAGTCCAATATCACTCTCGACGGAGAACACTTTGCGAGGATCGACCCCTATGAGAAGTGGTCTCGTACACAGTTTTTTACTATGTCATTCGGTCAGGGTATCAATGTGACAATGCTCCAGATGGCAGCAGCGTACTCTGTCATCGCAAATGGTGGTATCTATATGGAACCACACATCGTAGAATCTGTCACATCTCCAGATGGGAAGAAGATAGACACCGTCCCTACCCCTCTCAGGCGCGTCATCCAAGAAGAAACTTCCAAAAAAATCACCGCTATGCTCGTAAATGGTGTGCGCGTCTGATTCGCGAAAAAGTGATGAGTTCCTGGCTATACGGTGGCAGGAAAGACTGGTACTTCCCAAATCCCATACAAATGAGGATATGAGAACCGCATCCTCTGAGCGGATCTCGGACATACGATCACCTCGTATGGTGGATATGCTCCAGCGAACAATCCGAGATTTGTCCTTATCGTCGCGATCAATCGACCTCGTACCGACCAATACTCTGAGAATACCTCTTCAGCGCTCTTCTCAGATATCGCGAAATACCTCCTCGAATACTATAAAATTCCGAAGAATAATTAGAAACTAGGAAAATAGAATCCTTATAGAGGCGCAGCCACTCATCATTATATTTACCTTTGTCATTCTCGAAGAGAATCTGTTTCCGATGACTAAAACCAAAGAGATCCTCCTTTGGAGGATGACAAAAGGAAGGTATTGTGGGATGAATATATTATACAATACTCTAGAAGAATCGAAAATAGGCCTTCGGAAATGACAATCGCGCAGAGAGAAAACTTTCCTTGAACTCACTGTACCCCTTTTGATCTCGAGGACCATTTTTGTTACGGAGCTGATCGAAAGAGAGATACTTGTACCCACGCTCATATGACTCACGAAACCACTCATCGATGAGTCCTGTTCCTGGCTGGAGATGATAGGATCGCTGATCGGTAAATGCGACGAGGTGGACAGAGTGATTGTCTACGAAGTCATGTACCGCGAGTCCTCACATCACTTTTCCACTCGGATCGTAGGCGATCCACTGACGTACTCGACTAGCATCTATCCCTACCATACGTTTATAGTAGCTGATATACGCACTCTTGTACCAGTGCTTCACTTTCGTCGTTTGGAAAGCTTGTACGAAGACCTCTGGCGTGACGCTCTCGATTCGTGAACCTGACAGGATGAATTTCTTGCGTGCGCGCTTCGCTCGATCATTCCAAGAGGCGAGATATGGTTCCTTGGTATTGTCATTGCGAGGGGATTTCTCTGTGTCTATACTCTTCACTCTTCACTCTTCACTCTTCACTAACTCCGCATATCCCGTCTCCTGGAAGTGATCCGTGAGCCAGAGTCGTCGCCAAGATGGAGAGATATCTTCTCGTGTTCGAGAGTACGGTATCCACGCGACGAAGGCATGACGGAGTCCTGTCATTTTTTTTATATGCTCGATATCAGGCTCGACGTCGATGCGTTCATATTTGATGATTCCAAAACTATTCCCAAATATCTTTTTTTTCCATGCGAATTGCGGAGGGTTCCCGATATCGAAGGTTTCGAGTTTACACGTATGGAGATATTCTCTGTAGGTCGCTGAGGCAGTACGATGGTAGTAGAAATCTTTGGGATAGTCTTTTGGTTCGAGGTGGATCATAGAGGAAGTATAGCAGGAATAGAAGAAAAAGGCAATAATTAGACACTCACTATCTTCTTCGGAAGTCCTATCTCCCCTTCCCACTCCTTCTTTCTCGAGATCGCATTTTCTGCCGCATCTTGCTCTCATTTTTTCTTGCTCGATCCTTTTCCTTGTCAGAGAAGATGATCACCGAGAGACGCGATGATGATATAGACCTTATCATGATCAGCTCCTTCCTCACTCACGACGGTATAGGTCGGAGTGATCCCCCAGACTGCCTGTGTATACTCCTGGAGGTATGACTTCGGATCGACATAGAGTCACTTCTCAAGGATATGGTCGAGTGTCGAGTAGATATGCGTAAGGATGAATTTTTTGGTCACCTCGATACCCTGGTCGACATAGAGCGCCCCGATGATCGCTTCGAGAGTATTCGCGAGGATATAGGGGTTGTCCTGACCACCTGCGAGCGATTCACCACGAGAGAGCTGGATCGCGCTCGAGAAGCCAAGTTTTAGGGCTATTTCTGCGAGATTGCGTCCGCGCACAAGCGCTGAGCGGATATCTGTGAGTTCTCATTCCGATTTTTCTCGGAAGTCATGGTAGAGCTTCTCTGTGATGGCGAGTTCGAGAACCGCATCACCGAGGTATTCGAGTCGCTCGTTGGACTCTTCATAGCCTGTGTGTGCTTCATTGAGCACGCTTCTGTGGATACAAGCAAGCGTGTAGAGAGCGGGGTCGCGGGGAAGAATCTGGAGAGAAGAGAGGAGTGATCCTACCTTTTCTCCAAACTCCGATCTATCATAGCGGAGGGATGTGCGTGGCATGGAAAGATAAAAGTAAATACTCCCGCATCATAAGGAAATATCGAGAAAAAGAAAGGGATTTATTTTAGGAATTCAGAAATTCTATCGCCCTCTTTTTGTTCTCTTCGTTAAATATCCTTAAGGCTGTCCTTGCTTATTCGAGGAGTTTTTTGGAAGGTTCACGAGCAGAATAAAATCTTCTATACAGAGGAAATTAAACCCGAGATTATAGAAAATAAAAATTCCATTCTAGTGAACCGCACATATGGTGAATCGTTCATAAGGATAATAAAATTTATGAACTCCTGAGCTTACAGGACTTAAAAAATGGAACTATCTTACAAAATCTGATGCAAGAGATGCTATTGGGAATATGTCTGGATAAGGAAAAATAATTTTCTTTTTGATTTTTTAATAACAATCAGTAATATATTATCAGTAATATTTTACCATATAAAATGTATGTCCACAATCGGCAATAAGATAAAGTCTCTGCGGGATTCAAGAGCATTGACTCAAGTTCAGTTAGCAGAGCAATCATGAGTTGACTATAATACTCTCAGGAAAATTGAAACATGATCGACACTGCAACCAAGTTATGGAATACTCCAAAAGATTGCTGAAACTTTCTGAGTCTCAACATCATATTTTTCTGATGATCGTCCTAGGGTAAAAGGAAGAAACTCACGTGCTTTTACAGAATTATCATGGGAAAACTTTGAAAAAATGGTGCTACAAATCCTCTTAAACCATTCGGGGTATATTAATCCTGAATGGCAGTGAGGAACTTCTGATAAATGACGTGACATTATTTCTCAGAATAGAGAAATCTCGTGATGAAAATCACTATTCCAGTGCAAAAAATACAAAAAACATACGACTAAAATATTTATAGATGCCCTCAATAGCATTTTCAGTAATAAGAATACCTACCCTTACGAAATAAAAGAGATTATTTTTTGTACAGCCATTCCTGTATCTGCCGATATGAAGGATGCATCAAAGACTCATGCAAAAAATTTATGACTGCCTGAGCCTTTCTTTTGGGATTCTCAAACCTTAGATATCCTTGTCAAAGAGCGACCGTCAATTGATACTGAGTTTTTTGGTTGAAGCATCGAAGAAGCAATTAAATCCATTCAAGAGTGAAGAGAAGAGAATCGTCAGAATCATGAAGCAGTTATGAGTACTTTACAACAAGGAATAATAGTACCGTGAGGTAAAGCTCTTGTAGATATTACTTCTGCTAAAGCTGATATGCGGAAAGCGAAAGACTTAATGTGAGAGTGAAAATATGAACAAGCTCTTGAGATATTAATGGGAATAGGAAGGATAATTCAAAGCTCTTGAGAGTCAGATGACCTTAAGAAAATAAAAAATAATATAGGTGTTTGTTATCTGCAAAAATATACTCACGAATTCGCAAAAAAAGCAATAGACCTATTCCGCCAAGCTCTTGATATAGATTCAAACTTTCTTACTGCAAAGCAGAATCTTGCTGCAGCTCTTCTTAATAGTTGAGATATCGAAAATGTAAAAGAGTCTCTTGAGGTGGCTATGAAATTATATGAGGAAAATAAAGAAAACCACGAGATAATAACACTACTAATGCATGCTTTAAGACTAAATAAAGAAGAGACAAAGCTAGTAACTTTCCTAGAGCAGAACCTTGAGATTCTTGGCAAGACTACTCTTGAAAATGAATTTTTGGCTATCTCTTTTGTCGAAGCTGCTCTTGAGGTAAAAAAATATACAGAACTGGAGCCTTTCCTTCCTGGAATTATTGAGGCATTTCCAAACTCGGTGGCTCTACTCACATATTACTGAAAAATTAATCTTGCCAAACTCGAGCGAGAACACCATTTTAGGCGGAATAATCATGATATTACACCAGTTGTGGATACTAAGGAAGGTCTAGATTTATTAAAAAAGTCTCATGAATGCTTTAAACAAGCAAATGCTCTTACTGGCGATAATGAGGTAGATCATTACATGAAATATGACATACTTACAGGTATGCGAGATTGTGAGTATATCATTGCAAAATCTCGGTGAGAATACTTATGAGAAAAGCAATTCAAGTATTATGAGACTGAACTAAAAGCTCTACCAGGAGTTGAATCTGAGTTAGTGAAACACTTTGGTCAACTAATAGAACAAAGGAATCTTGCAGATGCTTACCTTAAAATAATGGAGATTTATGACTCTGGTGGCAATAATATGTCTCCGCATGAACTACTAGACATTGCCTATAAATTTTTCTGGAGAGGATGAAGTGAATATGCTATAAGAATATTAAAACTTATACCAAAGGATCTTTCTGAGATGGGAATAAAACTCGAGATTAATGCTCTTTTAAGTATAGCTTATACTCTCGAAAATGATAAAGAGTCTGCAATTTTATATACTAATGTTTTATTAAGACTTGCTGAAACTCCCGAAGCAGACGATACCTTTAAAAAAAGAGTATTTTCACATAATGCTGCTGTAATGATGCGTTTCCCTGAGGAGTCTGAAAGGTTTGTAAAAAATGTATTTACATTGCAGGAAATTTCCCCTGAATGAACAGTCATGAAAATGATAAAATGAATCGAGGAGGATGAGACAGGAACAAGATTAAGTAGTGAAATGCTTGAAATACTATCCAATAATCAAAAACATTATACTAATGGTATGAATGCATATAAAAATAATCCATACCCAATTTATTTTTTACAAAAATGGTTTGATAAAAGTTTGCCTGAGGTGGTCGAAATGGTAGCAACAGATAGTGAGTCTCATATCATATACGATGAAACACCAAATGGAGAAAATGATCCAAAAATAATGATGGAAAGTGAAGAGTTGGTAATGGATTATTTAGCCTTGTACAATCTTTCTAGTACGGGACAGCTGTGACTATTAGCACACGTATGAAAGACATTATGGGTTCATGAAGAGTTATTTATAGAAATACAACATGATCTAGTAGCCAGCGAAAATCCAGTAGTAAGAAGAATATGGCATTTTTTAAAAACATCGAAGAGTGTAAAACTCATACCAGCACATTTTGAGTACACAAATATCACATGAGTGACAGATGACTTTACTAGTTGATTAAGGGAACTTTTTGCAGAGTGGATAATCCAAAGTATTTCATTTGCACAAAAAAGAAATATACCAGTTGTAACCGATGATTTACGACTTGCGAAATTTATTTCATGAAGTGAGGTTCAAGGAATGAGTATTAATACTCTGAAATTTTTTCAAACAGGGTTTGCAGAATGATATATAGATAAAATACAATATGGTCACATACTCGCTAAATTGAGTGAAACACACAATACTTTCTTGCCATTCGATTCAGAGGATTTATATAATATTTTTCAAGAAGATGAACGTGCTTTTCTCAGTAGTAATAGAATCCCACATATAGCCTTCAAAGATTTTCTTGGTGAATTTCGTATGTCCCTCAGGCTCTACCATATCCTCAATCAGATAAATTTACCTTGATCTAATATCGAAAGCTTCCTTGTTGTTATTGCAGAATTTTGGAGACGAGTAAATCAGGCAGGGTTCACCAACGAAACAAAGATTAATCTTACATTATTTTTGAGTAACTTTCTTTCTTCCTTTATCGAGGAAGATTGGATCAAAAGATCACAGGAGTCAGTCGAAAATATCGCTGGATTCATACTTAAGACATGGGTAGCACTATTCCGTAGTATGCCAGATAAGGAACTTATAAAGGAAACTATTACTAAATTAAAGCATCAAGAGTTAAGAAAGACAATACATGAAATCGTAAGTTCTCTTGGAAAATAAAATTGAACAAAGTGTAAAAGTAATATAATACCTTCTAAAAATCAATCTATATTCACTATGTCTTTGGGAATTTCGGAGGAAGATTCTGAAATATCGATATATATATAATCTTACATTAGGAGAAATAAAATCTGTTTGATGAATGCTAGGAGGTGACTATAGTTCATTAGGTTTTCTTTGATCTATAGGCTAGTAACTTATTGAAGTTTTAGTAAGAAAAATAAGCATGATTTATCTGATTCTAAATTTCAAGGACATTTTGCACATTAAAGAGTGCTTACAAAAGTAAATGCCAATATTCAGATATAGTTATTTATTTCGAAAACACCCGAAACTCCACTTCCTTCCCTCCAAGCATCACTGTTTCTCTCTTTTTCAGGAAGGTAGAGAGAGCACCGTTTATAAACATACGTCCCTGGTCATCAGAAAAGCGCTTTGCGAGCTCGATAGCCTCATTCACCGAGACAGCCTCGGGAGTATCTGCAGACGACGCATAGAGCATCTCTGTGAGGGCGATCATGATGATCATGATATGCATGACAGGAATAGTCGAGAGCTCGAACTTCGGAGCGAGGGTCTGTACTATAGAGATAAGTTCCACCTCATGAGCGAGGATCGCCTTCTCCAAAGTATCGACATACGCCATATCGATAGAAGCAATATTATCTGCATCGAAGTAGGAGTCGAGGAAGTCCTCGCGGATAAAAGCATCTCCGAGCTCATGGCGAGAGTAGAGAGACTGGAGGAGGAACTCACGGGTACGACGACGAGAGAACATGGAGAAGAGTTAAGAATTAGTCGGATTATAGCGAAAAAGGTGAGAAAAGCGAGGCAAAACAAAAGAAAAAACTCACCCTTTCAGATAAGTTTTCAGTTTTTTTGAAATCAGATTCCTATCATTTGTAGGAATGACAGAGCAAGGATTACGCTCGGATCTTCGTCGGAGTTGCTCCCTTTCCACTACGGACAGAGAAGACTTTCTTTCCCTTGTACTCTCCAGTGATAGGAGAAGCGAAATGAGAAAGAGCTGTCGCATCACCCTTCGTATCATACTGAAGTGAAACGAGGTTCTTGAGACGTTTTGCATTGAGACGAAGCCATGCAGCATATCGCTTTTTGCTACGGACTTTCGAGAGTTGCTGTGGAGGAGAAATTGTCATAAAAACAGATTTTAGATTTTAGATTTGAGTTTTATACTACTGATACGTAAGTATCCCGGTAGATACGTCCATCGAAGCGAGTACGACGCTTTTCCTGAAAGTTCACGACACCATCGCGAGTAGCGAAAAGAGTGAAGTCAGAACCTTGAGAGACACCCTCTCCAGGCCAGAAAGTATTTCCCTTCTGACGAACGATGATATTTCCTGCGATTGCTGGACGATCACCATAGATTTTTACACCAAGTCTTTTGGCTTGACTATCACGACCATTGGAGGTCGATCACATCGCTTTTTTATGAGCCATATAGGGGAATTGTTAGTTTTTAGTTATAAATGAAGTTGTGCTTATTTGTTGTTTGCGTAGCGAGCAAATGCCTTATTGGCTTCTGCCATCTTGTAGACATCGAGCTTTTTCTTCACGGCAACTCCCGTCTCTGTAGCAGCGTCGATGAGTTCCTGTGCAAGGAAGTGAGAAAAATCTTTTCCACTCTTTCCACGAGCTGCCCCGAGGATCCAGCGTGCCGCAAGGGCGATAGAACGACCAGGAGGGACTTCCGTCGGAACCTGGTAGATAGCACCTCCGACTCGTTTCGGACGACACTCGATCTTTGGCATGACATTATCGAGAGCTTTATCGAAGACTTCTTCTGGGTTCGTATATCCCTTCTCGCGAAGGATATCGAATGTTGCATTCATAAGTTTATGAGCGAGGGTCTTTTTTCCCTCTTTCATAACGTAGTTTACGAACTTCGAGAGTCTGTCGTTCTGTGTCGCGAATGATACGCTTCCTTTGGTACTCATAGTGATAATTAGATTTTAGAAATTAGGTATTTTGAGAGTAGTATTTGGTCGAGAACAGCTATGAACTCCTGTCTGGAATCTTCTCTTCGAAATACAAACTTCTAAAGTGATAAAGTATTATTTTTTTGCTTTTGGCTTCTTGGCTCCATAGAGAGATCGAGACTGACCACGCTTATCGACGCCCTGACAATCGAGGAGTCCTCGAACGATATGGTAACGTACTCCTGGAAGATCCTTCACACGACCACCACGAATCATGACGACTGAGTGCTCTTGGAGATTGTGTCCTTCACCTCCGATATACGAGATGACCTCGTATCCGTTTGTAAGACGTACTTTTGCTACCTTGCGGAGAGCTGAGTTTGGCTTCTTTGGAGTCGTCGTGTAGACCTTGAGACATACTCCTCGGCGCTGTGGAGCAGCGAGAGGAAATGTTTCCTTCTTCAGAGTATTTTTCGTAAACTGAAGTGCTGGAGATTTACTCTTTCGAGATGGATCTTTTCGTTTTTTTCTGACGAGTTGGTTGATAGTAGTCATGGGAAGATGAGATATTGTATATGGAAAGTGATATTAACGCTTAGACCAAGAAGGACCTTTACGAGCTTTTGGACGACCTGGCTTCTTTCGCTCGACCTTACGTGCATCTCGTGTGAGGAATCCTGCACCTTTAAGTGCTTTTTTTAGATTCTCATCGGCGATGACGAGTGCTCGAGTAAGAGCGTGTCTCATAGCACCTGCCTGAGCTGCTTCTCCAGAACCCTCGACAGTGACATCGAAGTGGAAAGACTCATACACTCCCGCTGTCTTGAGTGGAGAGTAGATCGTAGAGAAGAGATCTCCGCGCTTTACATACGATTCGAGTGGCATACCGTTGGCAGTATTGGCACCTTTACCTTTATAAAGACGAACTTCTGCAACCGCCGTTTTGCGACGACCGACAGCGTATGAGTATTTTGTATCTGACATAGGAGAGAGTGAGCGTAAAAAATAATTTTAGAGAGTGACTGTTTCAGGTTTCTGAGCTTCGAATTCGTGTGAACCACCGATGACGAGCTTGAGTCTCTGAGACATACCATCACGGAGGCGGTTTTTCGGAAGCATACCCTCGATCGCATGACGGAGCATATGTGTCGGGTTCTTATCTCGCATTTTTCCGAGAGGAGTTTCCTTGAGTCCACCCATATACTGAGAATGTGTACGATACATTTTTGTCATTTCTTTTGATCCTGTGACGCCGATTTTTTCAGCGTTTATGACCACGACATTTGCTCCGTTATCGATATGGGGAGTATAGTCGACACGATCA
>CAYVAG010000019.1:4613-17889 GCA_964449265.1 uncultured Candidatus Peribacteria bacterium | reverse complement strand
TGTCCGACTTTTGCCTTTCCTTCGTAGACACGACCGATACCCATACGTCCGACATAGTTGTCGTAGCCGAGGTTGGCGATTTGCATTTTGAATGGTTTTGCGATGTCGTTAGCAGACTCTGCAACTTGTTCGAGAATGGTGTCAAAAAGAGGGTTGATATTCACTCGTTCATCGTTCATATCCTTGATCGCATCGGCGAGATCGAGCTTGGCGATACCCTCACGAGCGATCGCATAGACGATACGTCCGTCGGTGATGTCGAGTTGTTCATCGGTAGCACCGAGCTGGACGAAGAGGTCGAATAGCATATCGACGACAGCATCTGGCTGAGCTGTAGGCTTGTCGATCTTGTTGATCACGACGATCGGTTTGATACCGAGTTCGAGAGCCTTCTTGAGGACGAATTTCGTCTGTGGCATAGGACCTTCGTATGCATCGACGACGAGACACACGGAGTCCACCATACGCAGTACTCGCTCCACTTCAGAACCGAAGTCCGCATGTCCTGGAGTATCCACGATGTTGATCTTCACATCCTTGTACATGACGGCAGTATTCTTCGCGTAGATCGTGATACCACGCTCTTTTTCCTGGTCGTTGGAGTCCATGACACAGATATCCACTTGCTCGTGAGCAGCGAATGTTCCTGACTGTTTCAGGAGAGCATCGACAAGAGTCGTCTTTCCGTGGTCGACGTGGGCAATGATGGCAATATTACGGTATTTCATGTAAAAAATGGGAGAAAAATAAAATTCGGTCGGAGTATACAGAGAAAAGAAAAAAAGCAAATGAAAATATGTATTTCATTTATATTTTATATTTTTGTCAATCACTTTTCTCAAAAAATATCTATTGACTCATGAGATTTATGAGGAATAATTTGATTTTTATCTGTATTTTCCTATAATCGTGTCAGAAATCCTCGAAAACCGTCTCCAATATTTGCGAAAATAGAAATATTGTGGTAGGCTGGAGGGGTAAATTATTTTTTTAAGTTATTATTTATGGCTCTTGATCTCAACGTACTCCAAAAAGATATCACCTACTTTAAAGACCTAAAACCTGAGAATAAACCTCGTATATTCAATGGTGAGGATAGAACTTTCTCTGAGATAGAAATTGCTATGAAAAATAAGGCTAATCTTTCCCTTGCAGAGAGAGCACTCGTAGAGTCATGGGTGACTGAACTTGATGCAAAAAAAGACTACCTCACAGATAATGTAGCAAAGACCCGACTCGAAGCGCTCAAAAAGGAACTTCCAGTAATTACTACTACTCCCACATCAACCCTATGAGTTCCTGCAACTATTCCTGACTCAAGCACACCAGAATCTGCAAAATCAGAAATAGAAGCAGCCCTCAAAACGATAACAGATAGTGATTTCGACACGATGAAGAGTGGAATCGAAAAGGCACAGTCAATCATATCAGCCTTCGAGAAGCTCCAACCACAATACCGAGAAGGGATGCGTGGAGCTCTCTGACTTATGCTTCTTGAGAGATTTGCTCGTGCAGGATACAGCGTATCACTCACAGGAAACACGATACATATGACATCATCAAAACCTGAGAATGCCTCTCGTGCAACCCAGATAGAGACATATCTTCGGGGTCAATCAGGCATGGTAGAGAATCTCGCTCTCGGTATGATCTATAGAAGTTCTGAAATCGGTAACTATAGTGCTGTATATCTGGAGAAAGATAAAAAATCTATAAAACCTGAGACTCCTCGCAACTATATCGAATATCTTCGCGATACACAAAAAGGGAAAGTATCGCTTCCGAATGACCTTGCCCTCATACAATCCCAAGGAAGTATAGATGCCATACTTCGAGACCAAAACAAGGTAAAATGACTCATGATAGGGACACCATTTCTCACTGACGCTATGAAAGCAATGCAGGCTGATCCGAGTATAGCAGAAGCAGCTCAAAAAGCAGCAACAAATAGTCCTACTATCACTACAGCAACTCCATCAAATACTCCCCAGAACCCCCCTTCAACTCCTATTGCTCCAAAAACTAATACACCACTCCCCGGATGGGATCAAGACCCTGTCAATCGCACACTCGCAGAAATCGGACAAGGATTCTCATGAGGACTCAATAAGCTGATGACAACACCGGGCGCTTTTAGTTGACTTCTCCTTGCAACGATAGCAACAATGATATTTGGAGGATTTAAGAAAGGGTTAATGGTATTCGGTGGTGGGATTGGACTCTCAGGTATCGTCGATATTTACGATAGAAACAAAAACGCAATCAAAGCCTGAGCTACATGAGTCGCTGATGCTGCCAGCGAAGCTGCCGAAAAAGCGAGAAAACTCGCAGGAGGTAACGGATCGACTGAGGCATGAAAAGAAGGAGATAAAAAATGAGATGAGAAAAAAGATGAGACAACATGACTCACTGAAGCACAGAAGTACCTTCGTAGCTCAGTAACATCAGATACAGTACTAAAAAATAAAGTCGATCAACTTGCCAATACGAAGGGAACTCCAAGTCCTGGGAAACTCGATGATTACCTGAACTATATAGAGAAGGATCTTTCCGATACTCCTCTCTCGAAGATTTTTCCAACTGAACATACAAAATCCATATTCCACGATAGCGCCAATACAGAGTTGACTCCGAATACAAATCTATGAGTAAAGATGTTCAAGCGTGTGATGAGAGCATATCTTGTAGGAACTGGATATGATACGCTCTCGGGTGCATGAGATACTCAGTGAAAATCTGAAAAAGAAGCTTTCCTAAAGAATATGGAAATCACGGAGGACGACATCAAGAATAAGAAACTTTCAGATATACTCACCCGTCTACAATCAAAACGATCTGGTGGAACGAAGCCAGTAGAAAACCCAAAAGAAGATCCAGTAAAAACACCTGATGCAAAAAAACCAGATGTGCTCAAATCTCATAAGATAGGAAATATAGATATAGATATAGGGAAAAATGTACAATTAAAAGAATGATCTGTGCCTAGAAATGAGAAATGAGAACCGCTAATCAATAGCACTATAGAAAAACATGCTAATGGTTCTTATTTTATTCCTGCAGATAGTGTGGTCACTCTCGGTGACTCTGCTATAAAAATAGGTGCCCTCACTTACATAAAAATCAAGTATAAAGGGGAAGACATGTTTATACATGAGAACTCTCTTAAGCCTATAAAATAAATATTTATAATCCTCTAATCTCTCTCATATGGCAGAAACTACTCGCCCAATTCTCGATCGTATTATAGACACTGTTAAGTGAAATATCACTCCAGATAGTGATACAACTCAAGCACTCAAGAATGCATTCCCTATACTCGCGAATGATCTCGATAATATGGATAAACTCACGCCCGAGTACCGTAAAGAAATACTCACTCCATTGCTCATACAACTCGATCAGAAAAAAAGAACTGAGCTCATGACTACACTCGGGAAATCAAAATCAGAACTCCATGGGCTTGTGAGTTCTATCGATGCTACTTTTAGCTATAGTTCTCGCAAATGAGTAGCACCACAAAAAATCATAACTACTCTTCCATGAGTTGTATGACCCAAGCTTCAAGAAGCAGGGGACTTTCTCACATCGGTATCTGGAATCCAGGATGCCAACGAACGTGAGCAGTCTCTTTTATTCGAGGTACTCAGCCGAGCTAAAAAGGTACAAGCAAAATTCGATGACTATGTATACAATGGCGATGGCAAACAGTATGGTAGTGGTGGATGACCGATTCAAAACTTTCTCTCATGAGATGATATATCTGAATGAAAAAAGCAAGCACATGCTGAAGTAGAAGATACCAATAAGGACACTATCGAAGATATTCTCTTAATGCTCGTGACAAAAGCAAAAGATCCAAAAGATACTAATGTGGATTTCTCTGGTTTCTGGGGTGGCAAATCTGTCAATCTCGGAAGTAAGCTGAATCAACTTGCCGAAATGGCGAGCTATCTCGATGCGCTCGAGCGGGGCATCGACGATGCGAACCAATGATGGGCGTCTTCGATTGCTAGTCTGCCTGCGGAACTCGGAATACTACTTGCTTGATCATTCATACCATCGAATTTGACACAAACAGTAACATCAGTAGCTAGTATTATACTAGCCATCACAGCATTCAAGAAATGATGGATTACTCCTGCCAAGCTTAAAACAATACTATCAAGATGATGAGTCGCAAATCCTACCTGAACTCCATGAACAGCTCCAGAATGACCGAAGACACCACGTCGATTCGTAGAAGTGAATCCTGCCGATCTCAAGGATTTTAAACCAGGTGAACCGAATCATGAAGAATATTATAAGAAAACAGTGGAAAAAATCAAAAGCCTCGGTGCTGCGCCTGCTGCTCCAGCAGCTTGAGCTCCTGCCCCAGCTCCAGCTATTAGTGCTGGAGAAGTTACAAAACGTACAAGCTTATTTATGTGACTTGACAAAGAATACCGAGCAGGCAAATTATCGCTTGCCGAATATCTCAAGCGAACGGAAGATATCATGGCTGGGCGTGGAAAAGTGGTGGTTGTAGATAATACTGGACGGGTAGATAAAGGGGAAACAGTGAAAAATATAAAACAGCGAATTGCAGATCGTATTCCAGGAGTAAGTCAATTTACGAAAAATAATCCAAACGGTTCTGCTGCAGCCTCAGTAAGTGCTATGCAGGAAGCAAAGAAGCGTATAAAAGGGACATCATACGAATCCGTAGACTTTGCTGGTGCGAAAGTAGAATTCGCTGATACAAATGCGAAAGCACTTTTCGAAGAATTCCGCGATAAAATCGAAAGATACTCTCAAATGCAAGAATGGGATGCGAATGATAGAATAATTCAGGCAAAAGAGGCTCTGATAACAAAATATAACTGAGATATACAAAGTCGTCTTATTCCAGGAACTCAGGCACATATATTATCGGGTCAGATAAATACTCTTATTATGACTGCGCCTACTATTACCACTACCAGTACTTGAGTCCATGGATCAAGCACTAATATATTACCAAACCCTCAAATAGAAGCTCTTATGAAGCAATTGGAAAGACTAAATCCAGATGTCCCTGGTATTTATACAAAAATAACTGAGCTTAAATGAGAGATTTGAGTTCTTGAATGAAAAACTCTCTCATATAGACCAAAGGCTACTGCTGCCGTAGCGCCTACCAAATATGTACGATCAAAATGAGGTATGCCTGCTATACCTGCAACACCAGGAACCCCAGCTATTGCACCACGACAACAATTCCAGAGTGATATAAAAGCACTAAAACTTGAAATATCAAACCCCTCTGCAGCCACACCATGACTCATCCAAAGAATAAATTCACACGCAGGATCTACAGTTATTGCTGATACAGCATTTAATCCCAAAGATCTCAAGCTCAATAAAATAACTTTTCTCGAAATCGCAAAGATTGCCCTTAGGAAATAGCATCGCAGAAAACAAATATAAATACATATGTGAAATCCTGAATCAGGCATTCGTATACCAGAACCAAGAGACGAGTTTCGAAAAGCTCGTCTTTGAAAGATGTGAAACTGAATGAGTCAAGATATTGGCTTTACCAATTTTCAACTTGCACAAAAACTTGATGCCAATGGAAAAAAACTCTGAAGAGCGTCATATGGGGTGAACTTACAGGGTAAAACATGAAATGAGAAACAAGATGAACTTTTGATTTATCTCACACAGTATATTTCTGACATAGAGTTAGGTCCTGTGGAGGTTGATGATACATGAAGATTTGTTTTTGATAAAGATGCCAATGCTACAAAGAGAGACAAGATACTGGAAGGTATTATCAATCCGTGTATAGTATTTTTTGGGAAAGTGGAGGATAAGTTCAAAGAATTCAAGGATATTCAATATTTTAGTATTGAAAAGTGAGTCCTTTCTTTGGGGATTAAAACCCCTCCTCGTGAAGATATCCAGATTCTGGATATCAATATTTCATCTGTATTCACAAGGAATACTCGCTGAGAATTCGTATTCAATGAGAAAAAAATGGATCAGGAGCTCCAATGAAAAGTAAAAGAAGACCTCTCGAAACTCCGAGAATCTCTCGAAACAGAATCATTTTTTGACTGAGCAATAGTGGTTTCCTATGAAAAGAAAGAAATAGCGAAACAAACTCTATGAGTATGACTTCAGACTATCTGAACTCTATGAGCAGTGAGTACGCTCGAGTACTCTGTCCGTCGTATGATGTTCCGTGATGAGGCTGGTCGTATGCAGGATGTAGATCCCAAGATCGTGAGGACTATCCTGAAGTGAATCGGTGATAAGACTCGGATCAATACTCTCATCATGAAAGTGATGCAAGGAACAGGAAGAGTCTATAATGGTATTCGCAACTCCTTTACTGATGTCATGACTCTTGGTATCGATCGAGCAACAGAGAAAGTAAGAGCAATGAAACGATCAGATATAGAAAATGGTCGCACCATGACAGATGCTCAGTTCGAGATAGAAAAAAATCGAGTTATATCAGAAATCGCGCGTACCCCGAAATCTACCTTACTCATGAAGTCGTGAGAACTTATCAAGTGAATCCCAGGAAAGACTATGCACTACATGTTCTGGTGAGTATTTTTTGCAGAATATCAGAAGAATAGTCACGATATCACCAACGCATACAAAGGGATAGCAGAAACAGTATTATTTTTCTCTGGAGCAAATCTCGGATCTCGAGTAGCTCCAGGAGCATGGAAGATGCCTGCATGACTTATCGGGGGTGGTCTTGCAATACTCGGATGACATAGTGCGGGGTGAGCTCTCTGACTCGATAAGAAAATGTGGCGGATGATGCCAGATCGTATAGCGGGAGATGATGCAAAGTCAGTAACATGACATATACTATCTGGTGGAGCAACTAATGATGGTATAGATAAGATGAGTACGGATATCGGCATACCAGGAACTCGCTGAGGTGCTATGGTTTATAATCCTCTTGGAAAAGATGGTATCATACCAAATATAGACTTTGCTCGCACACATATCGACTTCTGAGTGAACCCTCGTGAGTACCTCCAGTCTCGTATAGGTGGTACTGATATCCACTGGAACAAACGCGTAGACGAGTATGTAAAGTGGAGTACAGATGCTGTCATGCGAGTACTCTGGGAATATGAAAATAGTAAAGGTTATTTTTCTCCAAAAAATGGAGATAAAAACATGCTTCTAAAAGAAAGACTTCGTAATATATTCGATAGTGAAGATGGAAAAAATAAGAGAAATAGCATGATAGTAGAAGATTGTATAGAGTATATAAGTACTCGAATTACAAAAATATCAGACCTCTCATTGCGCAAAGAAAGATTGAATATATTCCTTGCAAACTATGGAAATATTCTCAAGATTGATGAAGCATCTATCAAATACGATGAAATTCTTCTAGAAAGAGATAAAGCTATTCTCAGTAGCCAGACTCGAATGTATCTCGAAAATCTGAGTCCCGAGAAACGCGTATTCGCAGAAAAGGTATTCATGCGACTTCAAAAATGAGAAAGGCTCGTCGATGGGAGGATGATAGAGGCTATAAATTCTCGAGGTGGAAAAAATAAACTATGGCAATCTGACAGGAAAGAAATGGATGTCTATACATCACTCTTAGATGATTCCGAAACTGTAAAACAAGAGTGGTATGATATACTCGGATATACCGAAGTGAGTCTAGAAGATTCTCAGAAAAAATTAGGTATATTGGATCAAAAGTATTGACTCTGAGTATCTTGAAACATAGGAAAAGATATGGTCGAAGTCTCTGAGTGATTATGGAGGATATTGCGTCTCGGTATCCTAGAGTGATGCGGAAAGACAGACCAAAACTTCTGAAAAAAGTATGAACAACTTATAAAAACTCTTAGGCAGAATCCTTCTTTTCCATTCCAGATACCAGCTAATCAGATGGTGAGTCTACCAACAGGAGTATTCGCTCTAAAAGATGTTATGAAAGACTATTCTGCTGTATCAGCAAATCTCTACAAAAAAAATCCTCCACCAACAATATGAGATGCTTTCTATTATCTTCTCACTACACATAGTGAGTATCGAGAACAAAAAAAATATATAGAAACTCAAAAATCTATCGGATATGCAAATAAATGGAAACTGTTTTAAGGCACTTCTTCTTAAGAATTTTTTGTTGACACGATATCATATATCATTATAGTAATTTTACTTTTTCACTTTTTTCACAATGTCAGGACACACACCATCCCACGGGTCAGGTAATGGATCTTCCACATTTTCTGCAGCAAAAGGTTGGTTTGCTACAAAATCTCCAAGACACCTGAATCCATTTTCATCGATAGATGCAACTGCAGACAACCTTGTGACAGGTATCGTGAAAAATACAACATGATGGGCAGCAGATATACTCAATCCCCTCTGGGCCTCTCTAAAAAATGCTGGATCGCTTGTTTCGCCATCAAAATACCGTGAGCATGGATGGAAAAATATACCAAAATCTATAACGGGTGTGATGAGTCATGCTATAGACTCAGTAAATAATCTCATTGCTGGCAGTACAGTTCGCTGACTCGATCATGCATATACAAATGGGATCACTAACTCAGTAGTAGATATCACAAGTGGTACAACGGATCGAGTACCTGGAATCGGAAAGTTCACAGGTAATATTGTTAAATGAGTCAATGTGATTCCTGCTGCGCCGATCAGACTTCTGGCAAGAATATGGGAAAATACGATTGATCCTCTCGTTGATTGGATGAAAACTGGAGCTACAATCCATTGAAAAGGACGACATCTTACGACTGGCTCTAAGCAAGTTCACTGATCTCATCACTAAATTAAATTCTGAAAATCTCTCTTCTAAAAAGGGGGATTTTGCTTTTTTATAGATACTGTGCTATCATATAACTCATGGAAAAGCAGTCTACACCCCCTCACAAACCCACCTCTTTCCTGAGAAAATGAGTCCGATCTACACTAGGAGCAACTCTCCTCGCTGTAGAACTTGCTCTATGAGCAGCAAGTACAGTAGCTACGGTTGGTGCTGGTATATCTCCGTGAAGTATATGAAGGAAGGTAGAGTCTGGCATACTCGCCCCAGAGCGACTCATCCGACATATCCAGAGTCTTCCTCGAGAAGTAGCAGATACAGAGAAGCTCCTCGCTACTCTCGATAAACCCTGGAGTATAGAGAAAGTGCGGGAACTCATGGATACTGGAACAAGCCTGCTCAGAAAGATCTACGATCGGGAAAAAGAGCATATAAAGGATATAATGGGTGGTGTAGAAAACTACCAGAAAATGCCATGAGAGACGCTTGCTGCAATGATAGTCGTACTCATGATATACCTCCTTCTCGCACAGAGTGTGCGACTCATCCGACTCTGAGATCGCGATACATGGCTCGATGGCATGAGAAAGGACATCGCACATATGCTCGGATCCAATCGGCGTATAGCGTACATGTCGGATCGAGAGATAGAAAAAGAACTCGAGAAACTTCTCACAGAAAAGGAAAGAAGGGGTTCATAAAAAATGTTTTTTACCTCTGTTTTCTTTTGCTTTTTTCATTGCTATATGCTACTCTAGGAGTAGAAAGAAGTATTTTCTTGTAAAAAAGTGAATACTCTGTACAATACTATCAATTTATCTCAGATATATGACCACTCTTTCAGAGAATCCGAACAATAATCCTGCTACTACTCCAAAATCTCCTTCAGATGCACGCCTGAAGAGTCTCAAGACTACTCTTGAAGAGAGATGGAAAGAGTTCGACGCTGCAACCATGAAGGAAGCACAGGTGCAAGTGGCAGCACATCCACTATGAGGTTTTACCGATGCAATAACTGAAAGAAATAAAGATGCTGACTATAAAAAAGCCAAGGCTACTTTCGATGAGGCGATGTCGGCACTCAGTGCCATAAAAGATGATACAGCACTCAAGAATGGTCTCGAATCCCCAGGAAGACTCGCATCTGTCATGAATACTCTCAAGGACTATCTTGCGAATGCCGATAAACAAAAATGATATAACACGGTACTCTCTCATACTTTCGCTGATCTCACGACACTCAAGGCGCAGATGACAGAAAAAGCTGAAGATAAAAAAGATGCGGAAGTAGCACGTGCTGCGCTACCAGTCGTCACTACAACTGCGAGTGTATCTCCTGAAGTGTCTGCTATGGGTAGTGAGGTGAATAGCATGATCAAAGAGTGAGTCAACGACGCAACAAAAGCGGTCACAGAAGAAGTCACAGAACTAAAAAAACATCCAGCGAGAAAAATCTTTGAATTGATGGGATTCACTCCAGAGGATACCGTTTCTGATATCAAATCTGCTCTCTCAGACCTGAAAGATGCGAAAGGATTTGATAAAATTGGTGCGAAATTTTCCCTATTTATCGCTATTTTTATAGGGAAAATATTGGGTGTGGATTTCGCGAAATGACTCACTCCAGAAGAGATGAAACTCGCAGGGATAAAAGGAAAAGTGGAATGAGGAAAACCTAAAGAAAGACCGAATACAGTGACAGAAGTGGACAAAGGAAAATTACAAAAAGAAGCTGAGAATAAATATACAGCAACAACTGTTATTCTTGGAGAGCTTTCCAGTAAAGAAAATAAAGATATTACAAAAGTATACAACCTTCCTTCACTGAGAAACTTAAAATATGTGGAACTTGTAACTTTTGCAGAAAAAAAAGATATTACTTGACTTCGTACTCGCCTTGGTATATGAGCTGACGTCTGAGACTCAGCTTTAACAGAACTAATGGACATTATGACTAACAAGTCACATCCTCTTTACTTTCTGCTTGCTTGATCATATGAAAAAAAATGAGTAAAGAATATAAAAGATGCAACTATTTTTGATATACTCTCTTCCGTATGATCCGATCTTAAAATATTAGCATCTATAAAAAGTATAGATATAACTGACTATGAAGCGAGTACAGAGAAGCTCGCCAAATCAATGTTATCGATTGATACAAGTGGAGAAGTTTCAGGGGAGTTAGTAGAGAAATCACGTGAGCTAGGAATATCGAAGAACCTACTTTCGGTTCTTCTAAAAAGTAGAGAAACTACTTTTATGGATAAGAAATCTCTAGAGACTTTGAGAAAAAATCAAAATCTCTCAGATGACGATAGAAAAAAGTTAGATGAACTTTGAATATTTGGAGAGAATTTTATAAAAACTATAACAACAGATGATCGCGTGAATTTTGGTATCGGTTCGGACGTATGAAAAATACATAGCTCTGGAAAAATTAATCTCGGTGATATGGTCAAATCTTTTGTTCTGACGAAAGGTCAATCAAGCCTCGATACTATGGACACTCTGCAAAGAGTTGGTTTATATACATGATTTCTCATGATGGTATGATCAACCCCTGAATGATCTGGGTTACTCAGTGGAAAACTCTTTAACTTTGGGAATGTCACAGAACTCATGTCTGGTACATCTATATTTGATAAAATTCCGCTAGATGTGAGAAACCTTCTCGCAAGTATGTTTGATATAAAAGTAATCTTAAAAAAAATAAAAGATATGTGAGTGGCCATGAGTGATCATATGATATGATTTGCAAAAGAATCGCCGGCGTTCGCTGCAGTTCTCATACTCGCTGTTATATTCTTACCACTATTTTCGCGACGAACTAGTCTAGCTTGAATTTTTACATGAAGAAATTAGTCAGAAAATATTCTTTTCGAGGCTTCTACTTTCCGCATCTTGAATCTCTTGGAACAAGCAAAAATTTTAATAGGCAACATGCATGCTCAGTACCACATCACTCGATCACATAAAAGCTAATCATGGGGTACAATACGATGATACTATAGATCGTAGGTTACTCATGATAGCTGCTTATTCTCATCATACTCGCCAAAAGATTACAGAAGCACTGACAAATAAGTGAGTTCTTCTCCCCGATCACCCTCACCCTCTCACTCCCAAGGAAAAATCCCTTGCTTTTACCTCTCGATATGTCTGATATATAGAGCAGGGTCACGCACTCTTTGCTGATCATGGACAAAAGGTAAAAGATATTATCATAGCATATTTACACTGATTTTCCGTTCAGTGAATTTCTTTTTCACCAAGTAAGATAGGCCAGATACAGGGGCTTTTGGATGATATAGTTTTTATTCCTGCTTATACAGAAGAGACAAGGGAATTATGACGTGAACCATGATCACTCGGTCACATAGAACACACTCTAGGTCAACTCAAAACGGTATCTCTCACCCTCTCTATGAGGCATACATCGGATGCATCTTATCTACGAACTGTTGATTTATTTAATCATCCGCGCATCACAAGTGAGTGAATATATCTCTCGAACTTTCTCTCTACTCTTTTACATGAACTCCTTCATGTAGCATCGAGAGATGTATACCTCCTCCCTGAAGGGTGAGTGATATCGAAGGTTGGGATAGAGTTTTTTGCTCGGGGCACGTGATGAATATGATCCAATATGACAAAAGAGAATGAAGCCATCACAGAGCTACTAGCAGAAGAGATCTACAATTCAGAATCATTTCAGAAAGCATTTCCAGTGCTATCAGGAACCAAATATAAGTCATCATACGTGGATGAGATTGCAATGATAAATAGCTGCATAAATGATATCGCTGAGGAATTTGGTTACACAAAACATGAAATCTGGACATATATAGTCTATGGATATTTCTGAACAATCCCTGATGCAGATGATACAAGAGTAGATATTTTCTGAGCGCCAAGTGTCATAAAAAAATTTTCAAAATAAAATATTATATTTTGTCAATAAAAAGTTTTGACAAAATATAGGATGAGTGATATAGTAAGCATAAATATTCCTAACTTCTTTATTATGTGAGAAAAAATGACCCCTTCTGGAAAACCATACAACGGTCCAAAATACAATCTCAACTGAGACACTCCAGAAAAAATAGCAGAAAGGGTAGATGGACTCAATGCAAAAGAAGTAGCGCAGTGACTCGCTCAGTATAAGTGAGTGATCCCTGGAAAAGATGCTTCAAAAAATACCTATGAGATGATAGCACTGTACCAACAGGCTATTTTTCTCTTGCCAGGTGGTATCGATGAGTCTCCTACTGTAGATGGAAGATTCTGACCAGATACACACACTGCACTTAAAGCAATGCAAAAGGAACTCGGTTTTGACACGAAAGACTGTGATGGACTCCCAGGCCCGAAAACAACCGAAGCTCTTATAAAAGCTCTTAATAGTGTAGGCACTGCTGCTGCCCCTGCTGCTGCCCCTGCTGCTGCCCCTGCTGCTGCCCCTGCTGCTGCCCCTGCTGC
>CAYVAG010000019.1:0-4513 GCA_964449265.1 uncultured Candidatus Peribacteria bacterium | reverse complement strand
TGCCCCTAAAAAATCATCTGTAGGGCCAGCATGAGTAGTCCCACCCCCTCCTCAACAAAGATGAGGAAGAACATCTACTATAGCACAGTAAATGAATCAAAAAAATAACACTTAAAAATATGTCGGATATCAACTCTCAACGGAATGGAAGTGAATCATCACTTCGTCAGTGAATAGAACAAGTACTTACTTCGTTTCCTTTCCCACTCCCCCCTGATGGGAGTGATTTAACTCGCGTAGGTGCTTTTAACTGGCTCTCTGATGTGAAAAATGAACCCTTGTTTGCACCACTTCTCTGATTTGAAGCATCACTTCGCTATAACCACGAGCATATGGATAGTCTCTCAGGACTTGTCGAGTCTATTGCGAATTCACCTGTGTATAGAAATAATGGTGAGCTCTCGATCGACCTCCTCAGAGCATGGCGAGAAATTCAGGGAAAAGTTCTTGTTGAGGCTGTCGCCCCTGAGATAGAACGAATTGCGGGAGACGTACTGACGAATGTGTACAATTCTCGCACTCGTATCGGAGATATTCTTGAGAAATGAGGACCTATGAACTATGTGAAAGCGGGTATCGCTGCTGGATCTTTTGGAATCATGGGACTTTTCCAGTATAGATTTATGGAGTCACTTCTTCATGCATTTGCTCAGGCAGATATCAATCAAGGGAAGACCTGAGCTATAGTCCAACTCGTCCAGAACAACGTTGCTCTGGCATGAAGTGGGCTCGCATGGTCTATACTTACGACATGTTCATTTGCATATCTGGTGAAGGAAGGTTTCGAGACCCACCTTTCTGATAAACTCATGGGTACAAGTCGTCACTGGAAAAAGACCCTTTGTGGACTCGGGTGTCTCGCGCTTCTCGGAGTCGAGATGACAGGAAGTCTTTCTCGTATCACTATCGGTACGGACTTGAAAGAGCAAGTCGTCGATATGAAGAAGTGACTCCAGAAAGCAACCCAAGGTAATACAACAGTATTCGCCACACTCACAAATCAAGCTAATACAATTGGTTGACAGTACGCTTGAGAATGAGAAAAAATGTTTAATGACGAGATGATGGCACGACCATTAAAATCGTGAAAAGTATGACCATTTGCAGCTGCAAAACAAGCATCATATGTTCCTAGAAGTCAAATAAAGAAACCCGGAGAAATAGAAGATAAAAAACAATATTACCCAACTCTTCTTCCAAAAGTCTGAGAGCTATACTCAAGCCTTCAGAAACATTCAGATACAATGATACAGATACAAAATACTCATGGTATCACCGTAAATCCATCTAGTAATGAGCTCTCGGCTCCAGAGACGATTTACGATGCTGGATTTCATGTCAGTGAAACTGCGAAAAAACTCTCGAAAGATGCTACAACATCAGTAGATAAAGTCCTCGATGACCATAACTTGATTAACCCTGCATTTACAGATGTTATTATGGATCTTGTTTTCGATGCTGGAAAGAAACTTCATCCTGACGATGTGAATACTCTCAGAGCAGATCTCGACAGAAAAATAGCAAGCGCTGGCCAAAATACAGATCAGATAGCCGCTCAGCTCGATGCTACTATCGATACGATAGATAGTTTTATGAAAGATATGGTAGAGTCTGCAAATAAGGCATATCCTAATTCTCCTTCGACCTACACACCAAAACAGAAACCACCGAAGATCGACACTTCTTCATTGAAAAAAGCTCTCGATAGTACAAAGGTGCCAGTCACTGTCCTTGATCCATATCGAGTATGGGGCAAGTACTTCGAACTAACAGGTAATGATACTATTCCAGCGAGTTACAGTTGGGCATTAGTTCTGCGTGTGATGTTAGTAGAACTTCTCCTATTTGCTATCGGTTGTATGCGAGTACGTAAGACGAGGAAAGCATTGAGTACGCCAGGGGCTCGCTTCGAAGATCTCGCTCGAGAGACTGATGGGCAGTACCTTGCTATCGTCGAGCGTATATCTCGACTCACTGGAGGAGATGCATGGAAGATGCTCAATGGAAAATCCCTCACTAAGGAAGAAATCCATACTATCATCACTACAGCACTCACTAGCGAATCTGATACATGACTCTGAAACCATATGTCTGTCGTCGATGATGCATGAAAGAAGGTAAACTCTCGTCTACAAAGTGTACGTGAGTATCTCGGTGCTGCATTCATGTGACAATATTCAGCACCAGAGATACGCCGTATACGTGATCTCGATAATAGTCTCGTGAATTGGAGAGAGGACCTCACTGGCGAAGAACCAAAACAAGATAAGAAATGGGTAGATATACTTCGATTGTGGGCAAACTCTATTTGACGAAAGAGATCAGAAAAAGATGAAGAAAACCCCTCAGATGGAATAGCCCCTTTTTCTTTACAATGAGGAAATAATAGAATAGTGGGGGCCATAGAGGATATTCTACACCGTCCCGGGGCACTAAAAAATATATCTGATGCTACTCAGAAACGACATTCTCTAGAGAAACAGAGGCAAAAAAAGAGGGAATGGAATAACGTTTATAATAGCATATCTACATTTTTTCAGAAAAACTGAGCATTTCTGTCTGAGATTGGAGATGTGAGAGCTGATGCCAGACATCCTCTCTACACTTCTGTAAAAATACTAGATGAGACAGGGGATATCTTCGGGTATTATACAGATGAACTCAAAGAGTTAAGATGATCATATAGAAAACTGCTTTGATGAAAAACTGAGAAAGATTTCGTTGCACAAAAGGATACATATAATAGGGATACTGCCCGTGCAATTCATGAAAAACTTTCTCGTTTGCAAGCTTCATGAGTATTTAGGAATGATATAAATACTACCAGACAACTGAACTCTTGGCTTAAAATAAATCCATCAGAACTCTTAGAGGAAGTGAATCATAAGGCAATTATAGGTATTTTTGAATCAGTGAAAGATATTCCCTACATTTCATCATCTATTTTGACAGATAATCCATGGAATAGAGGAAGGGATATGAATCGAGGAGTGTACGAAGATGGCATAAGAGCTGTTAGCACAAATCTCCAGCAAGCAAGAGATATAACAACCCGTATAAGGATGTTAGAGGAATATGTCGAAGTATGATCCGAAAGAGTGACAGAACTACAGATGATGAGTCTCCGAAGTGCTGCCGCCCAGATAAAAAATTACTTTGAACAAAAAGCATAAGTGTATAAACTCTCTTTGAGCACACTCACGATATTCCTCCCCCCTTCCCACACTCTATTCTCCACTACGGTGTACCCAGTCTGAACGAATAAATCCTCGAGTTCAGAAAGGGTAAATCCATGGTAGTAGCGAGAATATGCCCCGATCTTGATATCAAAGTCACCGTTTCATCGGTGGCTTTTTTCGTATTTCGGCTGTTCTCTCAGGTTCCAGTTCGTCATATAGACCCGACCTCCAGGTGCGAGGAGTTTTTTCACGTCATGAAGGACTTGAATCCGCTCTTCGGGAGTTTCGAGATGATGGAAAGAAGCGAGAAAAACGATGGCATCATATGTTCACACTTCGAGGGTATCGAGAGAAAGCATATCGCAGACAGCGAAACCATACTCAGGATGGAGTTTCCGAGCTTCTTCGATCATCCCTGCAGAATTATCGACTCACAGATACCTTCTCACATTCCAAGTTCCACGTTCCATTTGTTCAAGGAATCTTCCATTTCCACATCCGACATCGAGCACACTCGTATAACCTTGTTCATGGATATCGGAGATGATATAGTCGAGTTCTGGCCACTTGAGATTTTTCCGACTCTTCGAGAATGTTTCTGCGAACTGATCGTAGCTTCCCATATTACTTCTTCGGAAATATTTTATCGAGGGCTTTCTGGTCTTTTCTCCAGTTTTTATGGACTTTCACACGAAGGGCGAGGAAGACTTTTTTGTCGAAGATACGCTCGAGGACGAGACGAGATCTCGTTCCGATTTCTTGGATTTTGGCTCATCACTTTCCTATCACGATGACTTTCTGACTCTCGGATTCGACATTGATAACTTCTATGATACGCAGATCCATCGGCTGGTCGGTATAGTAGTCACTCTCGTAGAGGTACGGACCTTCTGGAAGGTGGACAGCAATCTTCTCGATAAGTTCTTCGAATCCTGTCCGATTCACCGAGTCGATATAGGAGTCGATATCTTTTCCGAGGTATCCCTTCGCGAGATCCTGCTTGGTCTCGACACGGATGACGGGTGCCTTCGAGAAGGACACGACTTCGTCGATACGCTCATCCTCGACTCACTGGACACGAGTCGGGTCGATCAGTCGGAGTATTACGTCAGCCTCACGCAAGGACGCGAATGCTTCTGAGTTGATCCGCTCATGGATCTCTCCTGATTTCTGGCTGCCATATTGCTCTTTCGCATCGTTATGTATCCCGGGAGTATCGAGAAATATGATCTGGATTCATTTCCCTTCATCGGTATAGATACCAGGAATGGTCCTCTGAGTCGTCTGTGGGCGAGATGAGACAGCACTCACCTTTTCTCAGATGAGACTATTGA
>CAYVAG010000018.1:16399-19361 GCA_964449265.1 uncultured Candidatus Peribacteria bacterium | reverse complement strand
TAAGGTAGCGAAATTCCTTGTCGGGTAAGTTCCGACCCGCACGAATGGCATAACGGTCTGGGCACTGTCTCAAGCATAGGCCCGGTGAAATTGCAATATCGGTAAAAATGCCGATTACTCGCAGCAAGACGGAAAGACCCTATGAAGCTTTACTCTAGCTTGGCACTGAGTCGTACATATATTTGTGCAGGATAGGTGGGAGACTATGAAAGGTGGACGCCAGTTCACCATGAGTCGTCGTTGAGATACCACCCTTGTATATGTATGCCTCTAACCCCTTATTTGGGGGACCGTGCTTGGTGGGGAGTTTAACTGGGGCGGTTGCCTCCTAAAAAGTAACGGAGGCGCACAAAGGTAGGCTAGGTCCGGATGGAAATCGGACTGGTCGTGTATTCGCACAAGCCTGCTTGACTGAGAGACCTACAAGTCGATCAGAGACGAAAGTCGGTGAAAGTGATCCGGCACCAACATGTGGGAGTGGTGTCGCTCAACGGATAAAAGTTACTCTAGGGATAACAGGCTGATTGCGTCCAAGAGTTCACATCGACGACGCAGTTTGGCACCTCGATGTCGGCTCGTCTCATCCTGGGGCTGGAGAAGGTCCCAAGGGTATGGCTGTTCGCCATTTAAAGAGGTACGCGAGCTGGGTTCAAAACGTCGTGAGACAGTTTGGCCCCTATCTGCTGTGAGCGTTTAGATATTTGATGAGATCTGTTCCTAGTACGAGAGGACCGGAATGGACGAATCCCTGGTGTATCGGCTGTAGTTCAACTGCACCGCCGAGTAGCTAAATTCGGAATGGATAACCACTGAAAGCATCTAAGTGGGAAGCCAACTCAAAGATAAGATATCTCAGGTCTGTAAGGATCATAAGTGCCCTCGGAGACTACGAGGTTGATAGGATGTAGGTAGAAGCATAGAAATATGTGTAGCCGAGCATTACTAATAGCACGAACGATATTTATGCATGCTTTTTGTTCTTACTCGGATATTATGTCTGTTGGTATGAATGGAAGCTTGAAATCACATTTTATGGAAATAGAATTAGAAAGAAGCAATGTTGATTGAAATTATATTTCTTTGGTCGCACCGTTTTTAAAATATGAGTCGTTACATTTATGAAAAATTTAGATTTCTCCTTAATGTCTTGGTGTGTATAGCGTGGAGGGTACACCTGTTCCCATTCCGAACACAGAAGTTAAGCTCCACTGCGTCGATGGTACTTCGTGGTTTCACGTGGGAGAGTAGATACATGCCAAGACATTGAGGAGAAATTTTTTGGATCATTAGCTCAGTTGGTTAGAGCGCTTGGTCGACATCCAAGAGGTCACTAGTTCGAATCTAGTATGATCCACCACGTCTCTTGATTATTGATCTTTGAGATGATAGAAAGAAGAAATTTTTTGTATCATTTCCTATCCGTTGTCTTGTTTCGGGCGATTAGCTCAGCTGGTTAGAGCACCTGTTTTACACGCAGGGGGTCATAGGTTCGAATCCTATATCGCCCACCATTTATGTTTTTCAAGTCCATTAGGACATCAAAGAGCTTTACTGTAAGCTCTTTTTTTGTGCTTATTTGAAGTTCGAATGTTACTATTTCCAATAGTTTATACAAATCATCACTTATATCTGACTTTTTCGTTTTATGAAGCACTTTACTGGCGAGTTCGAATGTTTTTGTTAGTATCTCTGGTAGCCGCTCAATAAATTGTTCTATATCCGTTGTTTCTTCAAAGCTATTTAACTCTTCAGCAATTTCACTTATTTCCTTCTCAGTGTTTTCTAAAAGGCGATCATAGATTTCTTGTTTAATATTTCCCCGAGTCAGTAGTATAGTAGCATTATCAATACGATTTCTCAGTTCTTCAATTATCTTTTTCTGTTCCTCTCTTTCTGATTTCTTCAAAGTTTTTCCTTGATTTGCTTCTTTATAAATGGGAGTATTCTTTAGGGCTTCCTGAAATAAGCTAATTGCCTTAGCTCTCATCTCTTCTCATATATTTGATCCATTAACTGTAACAGGATTCTTAAAGTTTCCTCAAATGAAAGTATAGAACTCTCTTTCTATAATTCTTTGAGAAATTCTTGATATGTTCGAATCAGTTATAGTTTCATTTTCCTGAAGAATATATTTATAGTCTTTATTATATGTTCTTAGTAGCTCCTCTTTTGAGGAGGTACTATTTGTAGCAAGGATTCTTCTATATCTATTCTCTAGAAAGTAAATATTCTCATATTCCTCAAAACTGATCTTTTGAGACCATACAGCATCTCTTATTCAAACTTTGTAGAGGTAATGAAGCATCTTTATTATCTCAGGTACTGCTTCGCTTAGAAATTTGTTAAATATCATAGTTTCAGAGATACTGATACCTCAGAAAGCATTATTCTTGTAATACTTATGAATTCTTGTTTCAAATGCCTTAATATCAAGACTAAAGGTATAATCTTTTTCAATATCTTCTTCCCATCTTAAAAGGGGTGCAATTATATCTCATTGTTGTTTTTCTCAGTATCATCATCCCTTCTTTCATAGTCTATTCTGCACCTTTTGCCATAATGACTTTTCAATAGGTAGTTTTTTACTTACAAATATAAGATTATCAAATACTTCTCATGTTTTCTGATGGGTGTATACTCCAATATATTGAGTTTTTGAGAATATACTCACAGCAAGATTTCACTCTTTTATATTGATATGATTTTGACTAAGATAGTTGCATATTTCTTTGCCTGTTTTTCATTTTGCTTTCATTTCAAAAGCCATTCGAATATGTGGCATATCCTCAGTTTCAATCATTCCTATATTAGTTGCTTTTAGTCATTTTGGAGTCTTTATTGTTTTTGGCATGATTCCATTACCAAGAGAGGTTGTGTTGTTCTCTTGTTTATCCTCAGCAAGCCTTTCACTATATGCAACTGCTTTATTTACTTCATTATCAATAGTTGTTAATGGTGTGTT
>CAYVAG010000018.1:0-16299 GCA_964449265.1 uncultured Candidatus Peribacteria bacterium | reverse complement strand
TAATCTTATATCATGTAAAGGTATCTGAAAATGTTTCTGTTATATCTGATTCATCCAAACCCATATCTTTTAGGATAAAGGATATGGAATCATTTTGTTTTGCTAGGCTTGTTTCCTGTTCCTCTTTTTTCGTACTTCTTCGCAAGTACGCAAATATTGTTCTTCATGATTTTGAAAGAGTTTGAAGAGGCACTTTTCTATGAGTGCTGTTTGATGGTGTTTTTCTCATAATGTGGTGTTTAATTTATGTGCTTATTTCCCATTTTCTCCAAACACCACATAAGAAGAAAAGGGGGAACAAGCAAACAAATCATATTCGGATTATAGAGAAAATTACGCTTTTTGATAGTTTCTTTTTGTAGAGCCTCTTTGTAGCTTCGGAAAAGTCTTTTTATCGGTGGGAAAAACCTCTCTTTTATCGGTCGGAAAAATTACTAATAATGTCCCTTTTATCGGTGCGGAAAACTCCCTTTTATCGGTCGGGAAAAGTCCAATGAACTCTTTACTGTCAGTAAAGTGGACAAAATTAGGAATTCTCATAGAATGATCGAGCAATAACACATCAGTGACGCATTTTATTATGCATAAATATATATAACAAAGGGTAAATTATTTTGCCTACCATTTGTATATATTTTTATATGCATATGTGTCACAGTGTTATTGCAAACATCAAAGGCGAATAGTTTACCCTTTTTTGTTTGCAATATATCACTTATTTCTTCTGGTATGAAAATATATCTCACTTTAATCTTCTTGCTAGTTCCTATAACTTTTGCTCATGCCTATTCTTCTTATGGTAACTATGAATTAGAGGCACTAAATGATAAATTAGACTATATGAATTCATGCTTGAGAAGTAGTGATACTGAATGGAACTGATCTAGGTGTGAATGCAAAGAAGGATATTCTGAAGTATATAAGAATGAAGAGAATAATTCTGCTCCTATTTGCTGAAAGTGAAAATATCCAATACTTTTACTCTCAATCAATAGAGATATTGGAGTAGCTTTGCTTTATGATAAAACAGCTTGAATTGACTATATTTGAAGAATCTGAACATGTTCTGAAAAGATCAAGGTTACATCCAGAGAAAATAACTATCTATGGTATCATCTAGTAACTCCAATAAACCGATCAATCCTTTATCCTGACTATACATCCTACCTTACATCATTTGGGCTTGGTAACTGCAAGATTATGGAAATGAAGGGGGTTGAACATGGTGCTCTAAATAGAACAGGTCTTTGAATAGCCCGAAGGGTTAGGAATGATTTAATACTCTATTTCCGAAAGAATAAAGTTACTGAGAGGGAAGGAAAGATTCAGGTTATAAAATCCCAAATCGAGAATGTAAATTCAATTCAAGCCTCTGAGAAAGACCTAAATCAAATATATCTTCTTGAGTATTTTAAGGCAGCTTATCAAACAGAACTTGGTAAGTTAGAGAAAAGTAAATAAAACTCCTTTATTATTCTTATTATGAAAAAATGTCCATATTGTGCAGAGGAAATTCAAGATGATGCTTTAATTTGCAGATACTGCAATAAAAGTCTGAAAATAAAGAATATTCCTATTAAACGGATTATATGATCCGTATTAACAATAGTTATCTTAGGGATTGCAGGATATTTCTTACTTTATCCAGTGGAGTTTAAGTATTTCTTCGAGATAAGGGAATGTAAGAGTCTTGTTTTGGATAGTATGAAAGATAGTGATAGCACCGAATTCTTCGGTGATATAAATATCAAAGAAGGTCTTTTATTAGTTATAGAATGAGAATATAAGTCTAAGAATGGATTCTGAGCATATTCAAAATGACAGTATATTTGTAATAGAGTTGCATGAGATAATACCAACAAGATGAGTGTCTATGTATGAGATGATAGTATTGATGCTTATAGAAAGTGATTAGAGATAGTTAATGATCAGTCTAGAAATTATATTGAGAAGATTGAAGAACTTAACAAGATGCGGTAAATTTATTTTCTTAATTTTTATTTTATGATCTGTCCATACTGTAAGGAGAAAATCAAAAAGTGAGCTGAGAAATGCAAACACTGTCAGTGAGATTTTACTACTGAGGAAGGGAAGAAGAAGCTAAAAGAGGCAAACAAGACATCAGTAGCTACTTTGATATTAACAGCAATCATTGGTTTTATAATCATCAGTGCAATCATTGGTAGCCAAGAGACAGAAAACACACAACCTATTTCAAGTGGCTCATGTGATTCTACTATGAAAGAAGCTATTGCAAATGAATATAAATCCCCAAGTACAGTAAAGTTTATAAGCTGTAATTGGGATAAGAGTACATGAATATTCTGAGAAGCAGATGCACAAAATAAACTCTGATGAGTTATCAGAACAACCTTTCTTTGTAAAGGGGATTCCTGTCTAATACAAGAAAAGTAGGAAGAAGTATCTTGGTGGGTGTCGATCTTCAAGACTCCTCATTGTTTCTTCATTGTTATTTTACTCTTTACGGTAGTATTACGGTTGTTTTTTGTTGTCTTGAGTTGTTCCTAAGTTGTTATTTTGGATTGTTCTTGAATTGTTATTTCAGAAGTTCGATTCATCTTATGTAATAAGAGAAGACAGTATTTCCTTATCAACAAAAGAAGCCATCTTTATTATAGTCATTGGGATTTGTTTTTCGGAAAGAACTAAAAGTTGTACTTCTTGGCTACTCTATCATAGTTCTCTATAAAAATTCGAAGATTGACCCCATATGCACCACCATAAAAAATCAAAATCCCACTTCCATTGAAGTGGGATTTTTTACTCGCTTTTTCCTTTTTTTTCTGTAGAATCTTTCCTAAGACCTAAAACCCAAACCCTCTATGCGCATCCTGAAGTACGCCTTCCAGAATATCATCCGTAATCCATTTCTCTCGATTTCTTCGATACTTGTGATTACGCTTCTTATATTTTTTGTGAATATCCTTTTCGTCGTGCTGTTTGCTTCGGAGAGATTCATCGCCAGTGTGAACGACCGCATCTCTTTCACGATTAATTTCCAGAGTGGATATACGACAGAAGATCTCGATGTGAAACTTTTTGTAGACGATCTACGCTCTTCTTTTTCTGGACTCGTGGTTGAGACGATTACGAAAGAGCAAGCATTTCTCGTTCTCAAGTCTCGCAATCCTGACCTCGCAAGCCTCGTCGAAAATACCGGAGAAAACCCATTACCAGACTCACTACGTATCGATGGCATCCCGCTTGATCTGTATGAGAGTGTCAATGCAAAAATTGAGCTGAAAAAAGAGATGCTCAACTATGATAAGGATATTATGAATAGAAAACTTCTCGACTATAAGGGACAATTCGACCGAGCACAAGTGATAATAAAACTGCTGCGGACTATAGAGTATGGTGTGTATGCACTTCTCACACTCTTTATATTCACTGTAGCAGTTATCATCTATATGGTGATCGGGAATTCTGTTTTTTTTCATCGTCAGGAGATCGAGATTATCGAACTCGTAGGAGGGAAGAGAGTTTTTATGTATTGACCGTTTGTTCTTCAGGCACTTTTTACTATTCTAATTTCCCTCTCTCTTGTTTTTCTCACTTTTTTCCTTATTCGTTCTAGTCTTTCGGTCGATTTCATAAGTGGACCTTTTACAGGAACACTTTCTCGTATCACAGACTCTTGGCGTATAGGAGCACTTTCCGAGGTTGGCATATTCTCGATTCTTTCTCTTATTTCTGCGCTTCTCGCCACACGGAAGTATGTTCGTCTGTAGGGACAATCTTTTCTCTGAAAAAATATTTGCATTTTCACAAAAGGTACATATACTCCGCTCGCATTTTGGACGAGGTCTTGTACACATTACCTGTTCGAAAAGATCAACTCTTCTTGGTGCTGTAGCTCAGTTGGTTAGAGCGCTGCCCTGTCACGGCAGAGGTCGCGAGTTCGAGTCTCGTCAGCACCGCCATTTTATTACCCCTTCGGGGCCTTAGCTCAGTTGGCTAGAGCGCCTGTTTTGCACGCAGGAGGTCAAGGGTTCGACTCCCTTAGGCTCCACCATTCTAATTATTATTCTCTATGTGAGTTCGCAACAAACGCCCCCATAATATGATCTACTCTGTAAAGAGAAAAGGAGCATATTCTGGAAGAAAAATCCAACACGCTATCGCGCACTATAAGAAGCTTCTTGTTCGAAAATCAATCGAGGGAGAGACTCTCTGGATACAAAACGCTATGACTATTGTTCTTGCGAAATTCAAGAAGTACGCTATCAATGTTGCCAAAATCTAATTTTTTTCTATGCCACGACTTACTACTTACGCACACAAAAAGCTAAAAAAAGCAGTTACCCGCATCAATAAGAAGATGCAGAAAACAAAAAAATAAGAAAATAGTGGATATGGATGGAGCATCGAAAACCTCTATACTCTATTCATATCCATAAGAAATTCTTTTGCATTTTCTCGCTTTTTTCCTATAATTTTCCAGCATTTATTTTTTATTTTTTCCTCATATGGCTACATACGACAGATCAAAACCGCATATGAATATCGGTACCATCGGTCACGTTGACCACGGTAAGACGACTTCTACAGCGGCATTTACATACGTTCTCGCGAAGAAATTCGGTGGAGAAACTAAGGCATACGATCAGATCGATGCTGCTCCAGAAGAGAAGGCACGCGGTATTACTATCAATACTGCACACGTCGAATATCAGACAGCAACTCGTCACTACGCACACGTTGACTGTCCTGGACATGCTGACTATGTGAAGAACATGATTACTGGTGCTGCTCAGATGGATGCTGCGATCCTCGTGGTTGCTGCTACTGACGGTCCTATGGCTCAGACTCGTGAACACATCCTCCTTGCTCGTCAAGTAGGTGTTCCATATATCGTTGTTTGGATGAACAAGTGTGACATGGTCGATGACACCGAGATGCTTGATCTCGTCGAAATGGAAATCCGTGAACTTCTTTCGAAGTATGACTTCCCTGGAGACGATCTCCCCGTTATTCGTGGTTCTGGACTTGTCGCTCTCGAAAATCCAGAGGACATGGAAAAGGCTTACGGTGCGAAGGAAGTTATTGCTCTCTTCGAGGCTATTGAGAAATACGTTCCAGTTCCTGAGCGTGATCTCGATAAACCATTCCTTATGCCAGTAGAAGATGTCTTCTCTATCAAGGGTCGTGGTACAGTAGTTACAGGAAAGATCGAACAGGGTACTATCAAGCTCGGTGATGAAATCGAGATCGTCGGTATCCGTGATACTCAGAAGACTGCCGTCACTGGTATCGAAATGTTCCACAAGCTTCTTGATCAAGGTCAAGCTGGAGACAACGCAGGACTTCTCCTCCGTGGTATCGAGCGTACTGATGTCGAACGTGGACAAGTTCTTTGTAAGCCAGGATCTATCAAGCCTCATACAAAATTTGATGCTGAAGTATACGTACTTACGAAAGATGAAGGTGGACGTCATACTCCATTCTTCCAGGGATACAAGCCTCAGTTCTACTTCAGAACAACTGATGTGACTGGTTCTATCGAGCTTCCTGCTGGAGTCGAGATGGTTATGCCTGGTGATAACATCAAGATGACGATCGAGCTCGGTTCTCCTATCGCTATGGATCAGGGTCTCCGCTTCGCTATCCGTGAAGGTGGTCGTACCGTTGGTTCTGGTGTTGTTGCAAAGGTTCTTGCTTAATAGTATTCATGTGCTCCTCGGGAAGCAATTCCCTAGGAGTCATGAGTTTTATTTCCTCATTCCTTAAAATCCATGGCTACCAAGAAAACAGAGAAATCTACGAATAAGATTCGAATTACTGTAAAGGCATTTGATCATAAACTTGCTGATGAAGCAGTTACGAAGATTGTCAGTACGGCAAAAGATAGTGGTGCTATCGTTGTCGGACCCGTTCCTCTTCCGACAAAAATCGAAAAAATCACACTGAATCGCTCTACGTTCGTAAATAAGAATGCTCGTGAACAATTCGAGATTCGTCGTCACAAGAGACTTCTCGATGTCATGGACCCCACTCCAAAAACCCTCGAGCTTCTCCAAGGGATCAATATACCTGCAGGAGTCGGAGTTGAAATCAAAGTAATGTAATCTTCAAGAGCTTAGAGCTTAGAACTTAGAACTTAGAAATAAGGGAAAGTTCAGGAATCTAAGATCCTGAGATCTAAATCCTAAACCCTAAAATTTTATGTCTCGCGTCTGCCAACTTACTGGAAAGAGAACATCTGTCGGAAATAATGTTTCGCACTCTGTACGTCGTACAAAGAGGAAATTTTATGTAAACCTTTTTTGGAGGAACATTACTGATCCTGCAACAGGACTTTCTCTCCGCCTCAGACTCTCTGCAAAGGCTATCAAAACTCTCAAAAAGAAAGGAATACTCTAGTAGAAATTAGGATTTAGAACTTAGAACTTAGAATTTCACTCCTAAGATCTAAAGCCTAAGGTCTAAATTCTCCCCCCTTGCCCGGGTGGTGGAATGGTAGACACGGAGGACTTAAAATCCTCTTCCTTCGGGAGTACGGGTTCAAGTCCCGTCCTGGGCACCACGTTCCATCCAATAATAAAACTAACAACTTACCATTATGCTGAAGATTCGTCTCTCTCGTGTCGGTCGTAAACATGTTGCGAAATATAGAGTTGTTCTCACAGACCACCGTCAGTCTGCGAAACACGGATTTCTCAAAGTTCTCGGATCATACGATCCACATACAAAAACTCTCGATATGGATATGGAAACTGCAGAGGGGTATATCAAGAACGGTGCCCAGTACTCTGAGACACTTGCGAAGATCATCGCTAAAAAATAATTATAATCCGCCAGAAGCGGATTTTCTCTTTTTTCTTACTTTCTTCACTATGGAAGCACACGCGTTTCTCCGCTCCATCATAGAATCTCTCGTACAAAATACTGAAGCGATCGAGATATCAGAAAAACAAGATGAGCTCGGTACTCTCGTTTCTCTGAAAGTTGCACCATCTGATATGGGTGCTGTTATCGGTCGTGGAGGCAAGACTATCGACGCGCTGCGTACAGTTATGCGAGTTTTTGGCTCAAAATCTGGAGCCCGTGTAAATCTCAGAATCATAGAAGACAGAGGAGTCGAATAGTTGGCTTTTCTCATTTTTTCTTTAAAATCATTTTACTTTTCGAGCCTTTTTTATAAGATTGCTGTATCCCAATAGAGTTTATGAATCCATTTCAGGAATATGCCATCGAAGATGTAATTATCACTGCCATAGCAGTGGTCGTGCTTTTTTCCTGAATTATAGCGATTCTATATAGTATATGGGGAGGGTTTCTCATGATCACTTCAGGAGGGAACGAAGAAAAGGTGAAACCAGCAGTGAACCACATTCGACATGCATTTCTCTGACTTTTTGCTCTGATACTGGTTCTCTTTATCGCGCCGAGAGTCCTCTCTCTTTTCGGACTTCCCTATGCAGATATCATCACAGCGAGTAATGTATTTGGACGTATAGGAGATATTTCCTCGTATGTATTCTCCCGTCCTATAGGTACTACTCCTTCCGTACTCGACTCGACATCCCCGTCAGATTTACCAGCCGATTTCTCCGATCTTTAGTACTTTTTCATTTTTTCTATGAATTTCATTTACGATGCTCAGGCTGCCACGACCCTTGCTGATGTGAGTAGCAACTACTCTGCTGGAAATATGATCACGACAGGAGTTGCTATCGTCGTACTCGTAGCTATTATCTGTGCAGTTCTCTTCATCGTATGGGGGGGAGTCATGCTCATCCTTTCAGGAGGCAAAGATGAGAAAGTAAAGCCAGCGATCAACTCTATCCGCTACTCGGTTATAGGACTGATTGTTATCGTCATTGCTCTCTTCGTCGCACCGAAGATTGTCGAATTCATGGGTCTCGAAAATATGAAACAGTATCTTGGACCTGATGTGATATTCCGTTCTATTAAGGACATTGCCAATAGTATTTTCAGTGGAGGAGGGTCATCTACCTACAATATCGATACTCCGACTTCTGTAGGAACAGACTTTACTGATCTCTAGGATTTTCTTCTCTATTTTCTCTCTAACCCCGCTTGCAAAAAGCGGGGTTTTTCTTATACTGGAAGAGAATTTACCCCTCTTTTTTTATGTCAGAAAATCCTCCAATCGAGACTCCTGAAACAGACGATACTATCCTAGATGTGCCAGTCAACACTATCATGACGGGAATGAACTATGACGGAGATCAGAATCGCAATATCGTCGATGAGATGGAAACCTGTTATCTCGACTATGCCATGAGTGTGATCGTCTCCCGAGCTCTTCCTGATGTTCGTGATGGACTCAAGCCAGTTCACCGCCGCATCCTCTTTGCGATGTATGATACAGGACTTCGCTCGACAGGAAAGTACCGGAAATCCGCAACCGTCGTCGGAGAGGTACTCGGTAAATACCATCCCCACGGAGATACTGCTGTATACGACTCTATGGTTCGTATGGCACAGGAATTTTCTCTCCGCTATCCGCTCGTTGATGGGCAGGGAAATTTCGGTTCTATGGACGGAGACAATGCTGCTGCCATGCGTTATACAGAAGTAAAAATGGCGAAACTCTGAGAACATATGCTCTCAGATATCGATAAGGAAACCGTAGATTGGAGAGATAACTATGACGCTTCGAAACAAGAACCAACCGTACTTCCCACTCGTATCCCGAATCTTCTCCTTAACGGAGTCATGGGTATCGCCGTGGGTATGGCTACCAATATCCCTCCCCATAATCTCTGAGAACTCATCGATGCTATCATGCATATTCTCAGTCACACATCTCCAGATGATATCACTATCGAGGAGCTCATGCAGTTCATACAGGGACCTGATTTTCCTACAGGAGGAATCATATATAACAAACGAGATATTCTAGAAGCCTATGCTCGTGGTCGTGGTTCTATCGTGATGCGTGGACGAGCGGGAATAGAGGAAATGAAAAATGGTCGTGATGCTATCATCATCACAGAAGTACCGTATCAGATGAACAAAAAAGATTTCGTAGAAAAACTCGCTGATCTCGTTCTCGACAAGGTTATAGTCGGTATTGCGGAACTTCGCGATGAGTCCAATAAAGATGGTGTCCGTGTCGTTATCGAGCTCAAACGAGATGCCTTCCCAAAAAAAGTTCTCAATCAGATATATAAACTCACACCACTGCAAACAAGCTTTTCGTTTAACATGATTGCTCTGACGGGACGAGGGCTCCAACCACGACTCTTCAACCTGAAAGAGATGCTCATCGAGTTTATCGCTCACCGAGACGAGGTCATAGTTCGTCGTACTCGCTACGATCTGGCTGTCGCAGAAGCACGAGCACATATTCTCGAATGACTGAAAATCGCTCTAGATAATATCGATGCCGTCATACAGACGATCAAGGCTTCTAAAAGTAGAGAAGAGGCTCATGGTGCCCTTATGGAAAAATTCACTCTCAGTGAAAAACAGTCGACAGCTATCCTCGAGATGCAACTCCAAAAACTCGCTGGTCTCGAGCGAAAAAAAATCGAAGATGAGCTTGCAGAAAAACATGCTCTGATCCTCGATCTCAAAGATATTCTCGAGAAACCTGCTCGTGTGAAGCATATAATCGGAGAAGAACTTCTCGAGATTCGTGAGAAATACGCTGATCCACGTCGTACTGAAGTCCATGCGGGTGCTATCGGCGAGTTCAATCCTACAGATACTATCCCGAATGAGGATGTCGTCGTGACCTTCTCCAAAAATGGATACATCAAGCGCGTGAAAGCCTCGAGCTTCCGTGCACAGCGCCGAGGAGGAAAGGGGATTACCACTGCCGTGAAAGATGAAGATGAGATCGCGAGTATCCTCTCCACAAAAAATCACAATACGCTCCTCTTCTTTACCAATACTGGTCGAGTGTTCCGTCTCCCTGCCTACGAAATCCCTGAGATGCAGCGTACTGCGAAGGGTCAGCCGATCGTACAGTCACTCGCTCTCGCGAAAGACGAGGGTATCTCCGCAATTCTCGATCTGACGAATACCATAGGAAAGCATCTCTTCCTCATCTCAGCTATGGGAGTCGTGAAGCGCATCGATATGACAGAGATTGCAAATATCCGTGCGAGTGGACTCATCGTCATGAAACCACATGATGGAGATACTCTTCGTTGGGTACGTATCACTGATGGGACAGATAATATTCTCATGGTCTCTCGTGGTGGTAAGGCGATCCAGTTCGCCGAGACAGATGTCCGTGTCATGGGACGTGCAGCAGCCTGAGTACGAGGTATGAAGGTGGGGAAGGGAGACTCACTGATCGAAGGGTGTGTTGCTGGAAAGGAAGTAAAATATGTATTCACCGTCGGAGAAAATGGTATGGGAAAAATCTCTGCTCTCGAAGACTACCGAGAACAAGGACGAGGAGGAAGTGGAGTGAAAGTTGGTGCTACCACAGAAAAAACAGGTCATGTAATCGGCGCGTTCACTCTTACTGAAGAGCAGAAAAAAGAAGGTTCTGTCATCCTCATTTCGAAAGACTGACAAACTGTCCGAGTCCCTCTTGCGGATATTCGCATTACTGGACGTACGACTCAGGGAGTCATCCTCGCGAAGCTCAAAAATGCAAAAGATGCCTTCACGAGCGCGACGGTGGTAGATAAGAGTGATGTGGAAGATGAGGTGGACGATCCCACTTCACTCACCGAAGAAAAAGCTTAACTCACCCCTTCTTCACCTCCTGCTATTTGCAAAAACAGCAAAAA
Organism: uncultured Candidatus Peribacteria bacterium; assembly: GCA_964449265.1. Lineage (GTDB taxonomy): Bacteria > Patescibacteriota > Gracilibacteria > BD1-5 > UBA2023 > JAGOMW01. The sequence goes on along the minus strand of CAYVAG010000018.1, from coordinate 5,557 downwards.
AACATACCATGTCGGTATGTTTTTTTCTCATTTTTTTCGGAGGATAGCTTTCCTCTCACTTTCGCTTCTCATTATCAGCATTGACTCACTCTTCGCTGACACTCTCTCTCGCGAAGCGACTTTCTACTCGGATAGCTTCGACTGAGGAAGTACGTCGAATGGCGATACCTTCTCCCAAGTTGAACACTCGGCAGCCATATGTGGTATGGACCTCGGGCAGTATCTCTACGTCTCGAAATGAGGTACGGGTATCGTCGTGAAGGCGAATGACCGCCCGAACTGTACGAAATACCCGAATGTAATCGACCTTTCTCGTGAAGCGTTCCGATTCCTCGCGCCACTTTCTGCAGGACGAGTCTCTGACGTATCGGTCACACCGATCGGCTGGGCACCGAAGTCATGAAAGGGATTTCTCCCGAGAGATGCGTTCGCACACCTGGGCGTCATACTCGACTCGAGTATACCGACTGTCCTCTTCATGGGGGAGAGCATAGAGATCCGAGGAAGAGTGACTGACGGAAAGAAAAGTGTCATCGCCTATCTCGGCAATGACGCTGAGACGGCTTCGCCACAGAGCTTCCTCATTCAGGTAAAAAAAGATGGGACATTTCGTACGGTACTGACACTTCCGAATACTTCTGGACTCTATAGTCTCGTTCTCGCGAGTGGAAATAGCTTCAATACCTCGACCTTCTCGAAGATCGAACTCATAGATCGTGAAACCCTTTCATATCCGATTCTCTCTCCATCTTCTCTGAGAATTTCTCCTGTATTTACCCCAGGAAGGAATCCCTATCTCGCTCTTCCTGCTGGTCTCTGGTGATCGCTCTCAGTGACGCAGGATGGTCGTATATTCCAGACTTCTGGAACCGCATTTTCTCTCCAGGGTATGCCACTCCGACCAGGAAGTGCTGATATCAGTATCTCTGGGTATATACTCTCGACACCATCACCACTCGATATTTCCAGGAAGATTACCACAACTCGAAGCCGGGTGATCCTCGATCGCACACACGAAGATGTCGGGTCTGAGTTCATCCGTTTCGAGAAGAGAGCATCTATCGCAAACTTTCGCTTTACTGTTCCAGCCACTCCCAGACTGAGATCCGAGTACTATATCACTTTCCCTGATGGAAGTGTGAAGGAGTATACATTTTCATGACAATATATCCAAGATGATCTTCTCATACCCGGAAAGTCTCTGAAAATATCCTTCCCCTTCACAGAGGATGGCGCCTATCGTATCGAGATCGTTCGCGACGATGGCATCGCCTATATCAATACGACGACCACACGAGGAAAAGTCTGGTCTCTCATCTCGACCATCAGTGATGATGTCCGTGATACCCTTCGAAAAAATGTAGATACCGTGAGATCCTCTCTCGTGAAAAAGATCAATACCCTTCGCATGAGTCTCGGCAAAGACATGGTCGTCCTCGATAGTGAGCTTACTCGGCTCGCGCAGATGAAAGCGGATGATATGGTCGCTCGTGGATATGCGGCACATAGAGACCCAGATGGGAACTATATCGACGGATTTGCGACAAAAAGAGGCTTCGATCTCCAGAGTGCTCTCTGAGAGAATCTCGCCTACGGGACTATCTCTGATCTCGCACTTCAGGATGGACTCGAAGAATCGGGAAGTCATCGCTACAATATGCTGAGATCAGACTGGAAAAAAATCGGTATCGGGTATGCTCTCTCGGGAGGGAAGAGTTACTTGGTAGAAGTTTTTTCTGAATAATTTTGTCACCAAATTTTTCTCCTCTCGTCTTAGAGTGAGTAAACGCTTATCCTCTTACCCTCTTCTTATGTTTGCTCGTATTTCTCTTCTGTTGTTCCTTTCCTCTCTTTTTCTCTCGCCACTCACTACGAGTGCCGCGACTATGTGTGCGCAGGTCATACAGTATGCAGAGAATAGTAGTACGAGTGAGTGTCAGGCATTTCCCACGCCATGTGATGTCCCGACAGGATGGACTCCTGTGAAAGAGTGTAGTGTCCCCAGGGTAGTGAAAAATCCGACAACAAAATTCCAAATACAAAAATTCGCATCATGTGATGAACTCGAGTCTCGTCTCATAGAAATCACAAAACGCTACCAGTCTCGTTATTGGTATCCATATGCAATGACATATACTCGAGATAAAGAGATGGGTACTCTCGCTACTCCTCCTATTTCACCGAGAGCATCTCTCGAAAAATCGGTAGCCTCACCAGCAGGTGCAGATGCGAGTACTGTCGGAAGTGTACCTGTCTCGACGACCAATACTCAAGTTCTCGGAGTCGATGAGGCAGATACGGTGAAGACCGATGGAAACTATCTCTATAGCTACTCCGAAGAGTCTCGTGAAGTCCGTATCGTGCGTACGACTGACCTCGCTCTTATGAAGACGATCAAGCTTCCCGATACATTCTCCTCTATGCAGATGTACCTCTCTGAGGGGCGACTCGTCCTTGTCGGGCAGAAATACGTCTCGTCTTCGAGTTCATGGGTCTATCGGTGGTATGCTCCAGAGATGAAGACGACCGCCCTAGTATACCGTGTGACCGATCCGAGTAAGCCTGTCCTCGAGCGCTACCACCAGATCGATGGATCGTATCGGGACTCTCGTGTCGTCGGAGATACTCTCTACTTCGTCTCATCGAACGATCTCCGTATGCCACCAGTCTATATGACGCAGTATGGAAAAGATGAGAAATGATTTACGAAAGCACTCACAGATGTAGAAAAAAACTTCACGATCAAAAACCTCGTTCCAGATATCCGTGAGTCACTCCTCTCGAAAAATGGACGATACGCTCAGTCATTTCGCTCTTCTGTCGCCTCGTGTAAAGACATCACCTTCGTCCTTCCCGATGCTGCTACTCTCGCGAATGTCGACTTCACGCCATCACTCGTCTCCCTCTCTTCGATAAAAATCACCGATCCGACTGCGAAGATGAAGAGTGAGCTCCTCTTCGGAGATGCCTCTCAGATCCATATGTCGAAGAGTGCGCTCTACCTCACTTCGACGATTTCTCTTCCAGCAGCAACCTCACGATCGAACTGTCCTCCTGGTGCCAAGTGTTTCGCTCCGAGCTATGAGACTGTGAGTCAGACCCTCGTTCATAAGTACTCCCTCTCGAATGGAGGTCTCTCCTATCAATACTCTACTACGATAGCAGGGAATCCTATGACACAGTACTCTATGGATGAAGATGCGAGTGGGAATTTCCGTATCGTCACACAGAACTATGCGTGGTCGAGTGGACAGAGTCAGAACAGTACCGAGCTTTCGATCATTTCTCCTTCTGGAAAGGTCATCGGGAAGCTTACAGGCATAGCAAAAGGTGAGAACTTCCAGTCAGCACGATTTATCTGAGATCGACTCTATCTCGTGACGTTCCAGCAGATAGATCCACTCTTCGTCATCGATGTCGCGAATCCGAAAGCTCCGAAAATCCTCGGAGAACTGAAAATCCCAGGATACTCGACCTATCTCCATCCGTATGACAGTGATCGTCTCATCGGTATCGGATACGATACACACACGAACCAGTGGTGAGGGACACAAAATGGGGGACTGAAAGTCGACCTCTACAATGTAAAAGATGTAAAAAATCCGAAACAAGAAGCTACTCTCACTCTCGGTGATGCAGGATCATCTGCGGATGCCCTCTCGAATCCTCGAGCATTCGTATGGTACAAGGAGAAAAATCTCCTCCTCCTTCCTGCGACCCTCATGAAGAGCGCAGGTGATAAAAATGATCCATATAGATCGAGTAGTGCTTTTCAGGGAATTGTCGGAGTCTCGATCCTTCCGAGCGTGATCACAGAGAAATTCCGTGTGAGTCATATCACTCTCTCGGCTGATCTCGAAAAAGAGTGGAAGAAAGACTGTGCTCAGTATACTGGAGCGAAGAATAGCTGTAAAAAGCTCCTCGATGGAAGTGAGTATTGTGGCGGTTCCTATAACTACGTCCCACCATACTGCTATGCAGGATCGACCGTCGAGACTTACTTCGCTTCACAGATGTGGAACTATCAGCGAGACTTCATCAGTCGCGCGCTCTATGTCGGTGATACATTCTACTCTGTCGCTGAAGGAGGGATCAAGTCATGGAACTTCGCCAATACGGTGAGTCCGAAGGCATCTGTCATCTTCACAGGAACTGTCAGTAAGCCATTTTACCCAGTCCCGATGATGAGATAACAAAAATTCCCTTCAAAAGAAGGGAATTTTTGTTTTTCAAAAGGGAATATGGTATGATTTTTGTATGATTATTCCGGATGCAACTACTTACGTAGAAAATCAACTTTGAGTAGACTCTCTTATTGCCTTTGAACGACTTGAATTTCTCGTTCAAGAAGTGAAAAATGCAGTAAGAGCTATTATTCGAGAGAAAAAACAGGTAAAAATCTCCCGTTTTGGCAAGTGAAAAAAGCAAAAACTTGATATTAATGCTATAAATACAGCTTCTTACCATGAGATGAAACAGGATTTTAAAGATCGTATTCATCAGGTTGTAGACATGTCTGCTGTAGGTCTCACGAAAAAACGAATTCCTCTTATCATTAAGCATATCTCCACTCGATATGAAAAAACTGACGCAGATGCTATGAAGGAGTTGGTGCAGTCGTGAGAATTTTTGAGCGACTTGCACACTCTCATTGCATTCATGTATTTTTTCAGTTCTCATGGTGAGACAGCTATGCGAGATCGTATAAAAGAAAGTATAAAAAAACCACATTCTCAAGCGTACGCCACTTCAGCGTCGAATTTGGCAGTGAAAACTTTACTTCAGAGAGCAAAAAATACACTTTCGAAGAAAGAATATGATCAACTCAAAGATTGAATAGTAAAATTTGTGGATAAACTTATTGTGAGATTTCCTATAAAATAATTGACTTCTTTCAGAGATTCTATATCCTGAACTTAATAAAAGCGATCGAGCGGCCAACACCCGCGAGCTGACAGAAGAAATACTCTTCCCGAGTAGACTAGACCTGTCCGAAGTCGAAACACTTTGTCAAAAAAATAAAATCAAGTACCAGCCTCGGTGGCACCTTTCGATAAAACGAACCGAAGCACATGAATTATTTCGTGTGTTTTTTATTTTTCTATGCAAACAGAAGAACTTCTCAAAAATCTGGAAATAGAGCTCCTCTCTCCCGAGGTTCGCCATAATCCTTCTCGAATAAATGAGCTCCTTGCGGATGATTTCTTTGAGTGTGGGAAGTTTGGAGACCGATTCTGAAAGGCTGAATGTCTCGATTCTCTTCCAGAAGAATCAGAGAAAAAGAAGTTTGCAGTATATGAAATGGGTGTTCATATGCTCTCAGAGGCTCTTTCCCAAGTTCGATATACGTGTACCATAGAAAATTCCTGAGAACCCCCTACGACTTCCTTTCGTACTTCACTCTGGAGAAAAACAGAATTGTGATGGCAAATGTTTTTTCATCAATGAACCCTTCTAAAATCTAATAACTAATTCCTAATCACTACTACCTATGCACCGAACACATACTGCTGGCGAACTCAATACATCACAATTCTGTTTTTCTCCAGAGTGAAGT
>CAYVAG010000017.1:4365-21421 GCA_964449265.1 uncultured Candidatus Peribacteria bacterium | reverse complement strand
GGGGGGTGGCGGCGCGCCAGAGTTCGAGGCAATGATAGAGAGGCTCCCGAGACACCGGAGGCTCATAGTACTCAGTTGTGGGAATCTCGGTGGAGCGGGGATATTCCCACGTCTCATCGGATCTCTCTATGAGCATATCTCTCGAACCTACCATGCGAAGCTCCGTGAGATTACTACGAAGCATGGAAGTATCTATGTCGATCTCTTCGATGAGCGGGAGTCCGATCCATTCGTCCGAGAACCAGAGGTGTATCTCGCTCCCGACTACTTCCATCCTTCCTCACGAGGATATGAGTACTGGTTCACCAAAGTGGAAGCGAAGCTCGAAGCAAGTACGAAATAGAGAATTTGCAAAATAAGAGAAAAAGATAGAATATATCTATGGGTAAGAAAACTATACATATAGAAAAGCTCTATAGAAAAATAGAGTGATACTATGCCTATGCCCGTATACTCAGGTCTGAAATTGATATGCTAAAGTGAAAATTCACCACTCATAAGTCAGCAACTTCGCTTATTCGAGAGTTAGAAAATTAGGATTACCAGTCATTGCGAGGTACGAAGCAATCTGGTCAATTAATAACATTAACGATTGTAAAATTTACTCTTTTCAGGAAGTATGATAAAATTCTACCAAAATCCAGATATTGATTTTTTATTTGGATATGTATGAGGCTTTCCAATACCAACAAAGCAAGATAAATTTAAGCCAATTAATGGAATTAAAATAAATGATGATCTTACAGAAACGGCTTTAGATAATTTTTATATAAAAAATCCAGATAAAGATAATACTAAAGAATTTAATTCAAGAATTAAAAAATTAGCAGATCCAATTTTTGGAGATAGCAAGAAGATACTGAAACCTAATGAAATTGAGATTATATTATCTATATCTATAGCAAAAGTAAGTAGATACAAGGAAGTAGATATTGATAATCTATCTAAGACTATTTTAGATGCACTAAAAAATATTACATATGAAGATGATTCTCAAGTTACTAGCCTTATATGCAATAAACGGATAGATCCTTTTGAAAAAAATGGCATCTTAATTGGAGTTAGTATATTATCAGCCAGCAAGATTGGATATGCAAAAAGGATTTCTTTATTTTCAGAAATCCCTTTGAACAGATAAAATATAAGTCTTATATAAAAAATTGGACAAAAGAACAGAAAAGATATAATTGCATCATTCAGGATTTAAAAAAATTTTATGATTTTTATTGATTACATAAGCTTTCTAATTCTCGTTATATCAACGAGTTATATATGAACTCGCTATATTAATAATGAACTACTACGAAATAATCAGAATTTAAGAGTTTTTACTCATTATATGAACTACAGGAGTTTCTTTACGATTCTTATGATAATTGCATGGTGAATTATTATCTATATGGGATATATGACTTATCAGAAACAATGATTATTTCATATAATTTTACTTGCTATTTCTGTATATAACATCAGCTGATTGCTTCGTTCTATCTTTCAAGACTTGCTATATCTTGAGTTTTATATGTATCCATTAATAATTTGATTATTTATATATAATTTATTCTATCCTTCTGACCTTGGTTTAGATATATCAGCATGGTCTCTTGTGATACTAAATATAGTTATATTTTTATTTCAGTCATATATAGATAACAGCTTTATTAAAAAAGAAATATGAATATATATTGATATAGATAATTGTATAGATAAACCTAACGGTAAGGATAGAATAATTAATTACATACATTGATATAATCCTCATTATGCAATATCGCAAATTCGATATGCTCTTGAGGAAAAAATAAGAGAAATACAGAAATAAGTAAAAATCCCACCTTATCGGTGGGATTTTCTTTTTTTCTCTTCTTTATACCCTCGGCCTCAGCAACCCAACCAACACAATATAGACTACCAGAGTGAGAGCGGAAACAAGTCCGATATGCGTCCAGGAGAGTGAGAGGAATGATATGGAAGAGAACACATAGAATGAGAGTGCTACTCCTATGATGGTCGAGAGGATCCATGAGAGAGCAAATATACTCGCTCGACTCATCTGCAGAGATGATCGGAGTCTCTCAGGCGTGAGTCCGAAGAGTGGGTAGAGTCGAGCCTTCGTCCGCTCGATCGTCTCCATCTGCCCGAAGAGAGCAATGATCGCGAAGAGCGCGAAGAGTGAGATGACAGCGAGGAAGAGCGATATCACCGAGAGGACCTTCCCTGCTATATCTCGCACGATCGTGAGGATATTCTCCACATCGATGAAGGTGACATGCGGTCAGGAGTTCGCGAGGATACCGCGCTTCCATACCTCAGTATCTGGAGCATAGGCCGTCGCGAAGTAGGTCTTCGGAGCGGTGCGGAACGCCTCAGGGTCAAATGAGAAATAGAAAAACGGGGTGAATCCTGTTTTTTTACTATCGCGAATATTCGCTATAGTGAGAGTGACACTCTTTCCTGAGAGGAGGAACTCGATACGATCTCCGAGGTCGACACGGAGTCTTTTCGAGAATTCATCGTCGACAGAGACTTCATCTTTCGCGAGTATGGGTTTCCCACGTAGTATACGACTCGGAAGAGGCGTGGTAGTGATATTGAACTCGCGGGTGAACTCTCCCGTCGGATTCGGGGTCGAGAGATGCTCCGCGAGAGTACGGTCATTCACACTCGAGATACGAGCTCTGAGTATCGAGTACATATCTCCACTTCATGAGAGGTATTTCTCGACTTTTTCACGGTCACTTTCGAGGATATTTATGGCATAGATATTCGACGTAGTCGTCGCGTCGATGGTGAGCTTCGAGCGGAAAGAGAGGGAGAAGAGGAGAAATACGATGAAACACGTCGTGATGGTCACCAGTGAGAGTGTCACAGGAAGCGTCGGCGAGAGTGGTCGGACATGGGTACGGAGGGCATCGAAGAGGAGAAATCTCGAAGAGCGAAGCGGTGTGACGAGCCGAAATATGAGTCTATAGAGCAGCGAGAGGAGAGCGAAGAGAGCTCCGATACCTACGAGCGCACCGAGAGTCAGTCCGAGTGAGAAGAGTGGTCGAGCGAATATGAGAAGTACGGCGAAATAGACCGTGATAAGAGTGACAAGAGGTGCGACGAGATCGCGAGAAGCGAGTGTCAGAGAGAAGTCGATCTTCGATCTCCATGCAGGAAAGAACGATGCGAGGACGAGGAGTGCGAGAAGCGCAAAAGAGAATGGTAGCGCGCTCATGAGGAAAGTGAACTCTTCAGCTCCAGGAAGCTTCGCTATGAAGTGCAGTCCGATGTATGCGAGGCCTACCGAAAGGAGTGCTGCAAGTGGGAGGATGATACTATAGACGATGGGAAAGAGTCCCGCCTGTCGCCTCCGTGTGAGTCCGAGGATCTCAACGATAGTGAGCGTACGCGAGAGAGAGGCAAAAAGTCGATCGTGTGCCGATCGCAGGACGACCGCCGCGAAGACGAACGACACCAGTACGATGAGGAGGATATAGTCAGAGAGCTGCTCGACGGTATCGAGAGAGCGCTCGGATCGCTCGGTGAATGTGCGGATACGATAGTCTTTATATTTCTTCTCACCGATCTTTTCTTTCACAGCATCTGCGGTACCCTCACGAGCAAATGACACAAGGAGATCCTGTGAGAGTCGGGATCCTGAGGATATGAGGAGTGATCCTGAGAGGAGATCGAGTGGGAGGATGATGAGGCTATTCTCATTGCCAAATGAGAGACCGAGATCGCTCGACTTCGTGATACGATCGGTCACCACTATCTGTCTCCCGTCTATCTCGACGCTTCCTCCTGTCGCATAGCGATTCCAGAGATCATCAGAAACGCTAACTTTCTGATTTTTCGCGATGGATTCACCATTTTTTTGTCATTCTGAGGCACGAAGAATCTGCCCTGTGTAAGCAGAATCCTGTGATCAAGAAATACTCATAGTCTCCAGTATTCCCTTCTGTGGATACTCTCCCGTATAGGCGATGACCTTCACGAGTCAGGTCTTCCCATCGCCCGATATGAGCGTCGTAGAGAACTCTCGTATCTCTCACCAGGTATAGGTCTCTCAGGAAAGATACGGGGCAAAGGTCTCGATGATAGGACGAGCGGTGACTCACTCATGAGAGATCCGCAGATCTGCCCCGAAGAGTGGTCGAGTCTCGCGCGCGACACTGGCTTCGATATTGCCCGTGAGCTCTCGCATGAGGAGGAATCCCGTACTCGCAAAGAGCACGACGAAAAAGAGGATGATGAGCGATCTGATATTTCGGAAGATGATAAGGCGAAGGAGTTTGAGCATTATTTTTTTATACGACTATGCGAGTTCTAGCATGATCAGGTACACGAGGTAGAGCAGATAGATAAACACGAGAAGAAATCCCTCTTTTTTCCCTATCTGATTTTTGGTCCAGAGAAGTGAGAGGAATAAGAGGATGATAGGGGCAGCTATAGCCATCATGAGGTCGACATATGATGGAGTGAGAAATGGAAGTGGTGCGACTATAGCAGATACTCAGAGTATGACAAGGAGATTCATGATATTTGACCCTACTATATTCCCGACAGCGATATCAGACTTTCCTCTTCTCGCCGCGACGATAGAGGTAGTCAGCTCAGGAGCGCTCGTACCGATAGCTACGATCGTGAGTCCGATGATAGACTCTGAGAGTCAGAGCATTTTTGCGAGGTCGACCGCACCTGATACGAGGAACTTCCCTCCTACGAGCAGCACCGATATACCAGCAATAATCCAGAATCATGCTTTCCACGGACTTACTATATGCTCGACTTTTTCGCTTGCATCTGGGACAAAATTATTGTGCCTGACAGAGTAGAGAGTATATGCAAGAGCAAAGAAAATGAGCACTATACCATCGATACGTCATACCATATTTATACTTGCATTATCGAGGAATACATCGCTCACGAGTACGAGAAAGATCATGCTCGAAAGCATGATGATCGGAAGATCGAAAAATCGGGTATTTGGCGTCAGCATCATAGGTGATATGAGCGCTGTAACTCCAAGTATGAGAAATATATTGGCGATATTGGATCCGAGGACATTTCCTATAGCGATCTCAGTATTTCCTGATATGCTTGCCATGACTGAGACGATGAACTCAGGCATACTCGTACCGATAGCTACGATCGTGAGCCCGATGATAGCCTCAGATATATGGAACTTTTTCGCGAGAGAGACTGCCCCATCGACGAGGACATTTCACCCGAAAGCAAGCAAGACGAGACCGAGTATGATAAAACAAAATGCAAAAAGAATCTCCATATATGAAAAAATAAATATTATATTGTATTGAGCTTGCCACCATGCAGCCTATATGTCCTATCTGCATAGCCTGCGATATCTCTATCGTGCGTGATCATGATGATCGTATTCTCCGTCTCGCGGTGCAGGGTCGTGATGAGCTCCATGATCTTCTTCGCATTGCCCTCGTCGAGATTCCCTGTCGGCTCATCGGCGAAGAGGTACGGCACTTCCGCGACGAATGCTCTCGCGATAGCGACGCGCTGTGCCTCTCCTCCTGAGAGCTCTGTCGGATAGCGCTCTCACTTGCCTGCGAGTCCGACTTTTTCTAGGATCGTATCGGTCTCATAGCGACGAGGCGCATGCGAGATGTCGAGGACGATCTCGATATTCTCTCGTACTGTCAGGTTCGGGATGAGCTCGAACGACTGGAAGATAAATGCGATATGTCCCCCGCGATACTCGATCATCGCGTCTGTGGAGAGTGTAGTGATATCGGTATCTCCGAGCTCTATAGAGCCACTATCGGGGCGGATGATCCCTGCGACGAGCGAGAGGAGCGACGACTTGCCTGCTCCACTGGCTCCCATGAGCGCGACGAAGCTGCCTGCTTCGATCTGCCAGTCGAGGTTGGTGAAGAGAGTGACTTTCTCACTTTTCGAGGTATAGGATTTGGAGATGTTTTTGACGTGTATCATTGTTGTTTATGAGAAGTATTATAGCTTTAAAATGAGTATATCCAAAATTTCTATTTCTTTGGTAAGTGGATTATACCATTCTACTGAATGTGAGAACTGAAAGCCCCAGTTCTTTTTATAAAATTCAGCTGCAGTATTCGTATCCAGGGATATAAAATTAAATCAGTTATCCTTACAATACTGGATGCTTGCATCTACTAATTTTTTTCATATTCCATGGTTTCTATACTCTTCATCCACAAAAACTCCAAATAATGATGGCTCATGATGTGAAATTCCCTTTACGAAATAGTCTCCTTCTTTTTCTTCGTCGAACACTCATAGGATAGCTCGTCAGATAAGTTTATTATCTTGATTTTTTGCTAGAAAAATCATTGGTATAGGTCACTTATCCTTTTCTTTAGGGTAACTCATAGGAAATATCTCTTCTCCGGCATTTGTGGTATTTCAGAAAAGTAGTTCGTCATTATTATTCCAGTTAATTGGTACTACAGAATATTCCATTTTTTAAATGATTATTTCACGATTAATTTCTCCTTCTCCAGCACCTTCACCAGATTCTCCACCACGATAGTGTATCCTTCTCAGGTCGGGTGGATGCGATCATCTTGATTCAGACTTCACTTCAGGGCGACTCCCGCGAGGAAAAAATCCATATAGGCAAGATCATATTCCTTCGCGAGCTTCGGGAATATCGCTTCATACGATCGACCGTATTCTCCACCGAGATTGAGTGGTGCCTTCATCCCTGCGAAGAGGATGGGGATTTTTTTGGCTTGGATCTTCTCTATGATAGCTCTGAGACTTGCTTCTATATCGGCGACGGATTTGCCCTGGAAGGCGTCATTGGCACCTACACAGAGGATGACGAGACTCGGTGTGGGTCACTCGAGTACCCAGTCGAGACGTGCGAGGAGCGCGGCGGTCGTGTCTCAGGAGACTCCTGCATTTTGGAGAGTGTAGTGGTATCCGAGTGTAGTGAGCTTAGCTTCGAGCTGACTCGGATAGCTCGACTCGATCGGGAGTCCATATCCTGCGGTGAGAGAGTCGCCGAGGGCGAGGATCGTCTGTGTCCCTGTACGGATAGGAGTATCTGAGATGGGCGCTTCCCTCCCACAAGACGCGAGAAGTGAACCGATAAGTATGAGTATGATGAGTGAGTATCGCATGTGTGAAAGTATAGTGAAAATCGCGTGAAAGAGAAGTGATTTTCTTTACTCATGAGATGAATCCTGTAAAATACCTCTTTATCCCACTCTATGAATCTTCGTACTCTTACCGCATTTCTCGCTATATTCTCACTCTCAGTCGAGAGTACCTTCGCAGCCTTCACCGATACGAGTCTCTCATTCTATCGGGATGCCATCACGACACTCTCTGCTGAGGGAGTGATATCTGGATTCGGAGATGGGACATTCGGTCCGGAGAAGTCTATCACCCGAGCCGAGATCCTGAAAGTATATCTGAAAGCGAAGGGCACTCCCCTCCCCGAGGCTCCGAAGACTCGATGTTTCCGAGATGTCGCGACGACTCTGTGGTACCATGCGTACATCTGTGAAGGGGTACGACTCGGTATAGTGAAGGGGTTCGAGAACGGGACATTCGGACCAGATAAATCCGTCACCACTCTCGAAGCACTCGCTATGGGACTGCGTCTCTATGGAATCGCCCCAACTACGATAAGCTCACCATGGTATATCTCATATCAGGATTTTGCAGATACCAATGACATCCTCGACAGTGCGAGCTACTCACTCGTGACTCCGATCTCTCGTGGGAAAGCGAGCGAACTCATCCTGAAGATCCGAGAATTCACCACAAAAAGCAGTCTCCTCAGGAATGTCTCCCGAGGATGTAAAAATCCTGGAACACTCGGAAGTACGAATACTGTGCAAGTCGCAGGAAAAGACCGATCCTATATCCTCTCTATCCCCCCAGGATATACGAGTGGCAAAGCGGTCGGTCTCGTCGTGGCGATCCATGGGCGGACCAATAGTAACACTATGGTACAGGGCTATATGGGACTCGAGTGATGACGAAGAGGCGGAACACAGAGTGACTTCATCGTCGCCTACCCAGCAGGACTCGATGCGGGAGGAGGAAGTCGCTCATGGAGTGCCGCGGAGAATGTCACATTTTTCGATACGATCGTCCGAGATATCGGAGATAACTACTGCATAGAGAGATCTGAAGTATTCGTCGTCGCACACTCCCTCGGTGCCTGGTTCGCCTCGAAGCTCGCCTGCGTGCGAGGAGATGTGATCCGTGGTATAGGGATAGTAGGTGGAGGAAGCTGGACGACACCATGTGCACCGACTCCCACAGCAGCACTCATCTACCAGAATCCGAACGATGCCCTCTCCTCACCTGCCAGCGCTCGCACGACAGAAAGAGTGATGAAAAATATCAATACCTGTGGTGCTACGACTGAAGATATGATGATCGGGTCACTCACCTGCAAGAAGTGGAAAGACTGCTCGACAGGAAATCCTGTAGTCTGGTGTGAGAACTATCCGACACTCGGTGGTGATCCGCATAGCTGGCCGAATAATGGAGGAGGAGATATATTGAACTTCTTTCGAGGACTCTAGAAAGAAAAAATCCGCATAAAGCGGATAGCTCATTTCGAATATTTTCGAAAAAGCTAAAACCAAAGAGTCAAGGGGAGTCAAAGAGTCGAATCGGAACCTATCCAAAAACTGGGATCACAGAGCGACCATCGCCACGATTGTACATAACCATGTACGGGTTGCCAAAGCGATGATGTCAGACATACGGAGCATTCTCGCCTCGCATCTCACCAGAGATCCACGCACAGTTATAACCACTGAAAAGCTTAACTCGATCACTATCCGTATTGCGAAACCCTATGGGGTAATTATTATTTTTTAGTGACGCCGTAGCTTCACCATCATTTGGAAGTCGCACACTTTTTCCGAAGAGCATACTCAGTCCTGATACTACCATGAGTGCATCATTATAGTCTGCGAGATACGGAAGTACAGGTTCTTTATCTGGAAAAATTACCTGGAGAAACTTCCGATATGCAGGAGTATCGCCAATGGGGGTTTTTGCATTGATATCTTTTTCGATAGATGATTTCTCTGCTTCTGTGAGACTGAAGGTATTTTGCGTAAGAGCTGTATCTACAGCTGATGCTTTCTGTCATACTAGGTCTTCTGCTCCTTTTCATGTTCCCGTTTTCAGGTTTTCATCCATAGTCATCTGTGGCTTTGCTCAGAGTTTCATACATAAGAAAGTTAAATATAAAATATATATTATGTATAATATATATTTTATCAATACTTTTTATGCGCTTTTCTTCAGATATTTCGCGAATTTTTCTCTGAGTTTAGCGATTTTCGGGTCGATCACATAGGCACAGTAGGGCTTATCGGAGTTATCGTTATAGTAGTTCTGGTGATAGTCCTCGGCGATATAGAATTTCTCGAGTCACCGAAGCTCTGTGACGATGGGAGCACCGAAGGTGGCATGTGCCTCGAGATCGTCGATATACGCCTTCGCGACCGCGAGGTCTTCCTCGGATCCAAATATCACACTGCGATATTGTATCCCCGAGTCCGCACCCTGACGGTCACGAGTCGTAGGATCGTGCGTGGCAAAAAATACAGAAAGGAGTGTCTCATACGAGATGACATCTCGATCGTAGAGAACTTCGATGACTTCGATATGACCACTTCTCCCCATGGAGACTTGGTCATAAGTCGGATATTCTGTCGTACCACCCATATATCCTGAGTGCACTTCTGTCACTCACTCGAGTCGCCCGAACACCGCCTCCACACACCAGAAACATCCTCCACCGAAATATGCATGTACGAAGTTCGACATAGGTAAAATTGTTATAAAGTATGCGAATTATTCTTCTTTTCTTGGCTCTTTTCGGAATTTCATCGAGAGTGAGTTCACACAGTGTCGGGTATTGGCAGGAGTGAATCTCTCCCCATGGAATACGTGACCGAGGTGTCCACCACAGTTCGCACAGGTGATCTCTGTCCGTCTTCCGTCTGCATCGACGGTCTCGAGTACTCGACCCTCGATCGCGGTATCAAATGACGGCCACCCACATCCAGAGTGGAACTTGAATTCGCTTCTATAGAGATCGACTCCACACTGACGGCAGGAGTAGACACCATCTTCGAAGGTATCGGTATACTCTCCGACGAAGGGCATCTCTGTACCCTTTCCGATGATGACACGGGCTTCCTCAGAAGTGAGAGGATTATATTGTTGCATAGTGTTTTAGATAGATGATTATGATATTAGGATTTTTCAAAAACCAGAAGTTCGAGAAAGTAAAATTTTATCGAAGTGAGTTTACTTATGTGTAAATGAGCGAGAGAAAATTTTACTGACGATGAAATTCGAAGTTTTTCAAAAATCCTCTTCTATTTCCAGATTCCCTGCCAGACACCGAGATAGTGCACCACGACATAGAGAAAAAATATATATCCAGCAATTCCTGCGAAAAGGGTGATGAGGATAGTATTGATGATTTTCTTTCGTTCGCGCTTCACTCGATCGAGTGTGCAGATCCCCTCCGATCGGAAATACCATACGAGTCCTACGATGAGACAGAGGAGTCCAAATACTCGAAAGTACCACTTATACTCTCAGTAGAAAGTATCGGAAAGTGATGCTGCGAAAGAGACGCTTCCGAGTCCAAGTGCGACGATAACGACCGATGAGAGACAGCAGAGTGATGCGAAAGCAACCGAAGATGTGATGATGGCGATGAGTTTTTTCATAAGTGAGTAGTTTATATTTTATTGGAAGAGAGATAGATATTTTCCATATCCTTCTTTCTCGAGATCAGCCACTGGAATGAATCGGAATGCAGCAGAGTTCATACAGTAACGCTTCCCTCCTCGATCTGTCGGGCCATCATCGAAGATGTGACCGAGGTGAGAGTCAGCATGTTTGGATCTGACCTCGGTACGAGTCGACCAGAATTTTCGGTCCTCTTTGAGCGTGATAGTACTAGGATCTATCGGCTTCACGAAGCTCGGCCATCCAGTGCCACTATCATACTTATCCAGTGATGAAAAGAGTGGTGTCCCGTCGACGATATCGACATAGATCCCATCTTCTTTATTATCATTATATTCATTGGCAAATGGTCGCTCTGTATCTGCCTCTTGAGTGACGGAGTACTGGAGTGGGGTGAGGATTTTTTTGAGTTCTTCTTTTGTCGGAAGTTTTTTTATAGCTTCTCTTGATCCGGAAGTATTCGTACTCATCATCTTTTCTTTCTTGGTTACGTAGTGATAGTCATCTCACCATACTTTCATCTGATACTCTGGGCGTCCAGATCCAGAAGTGTAGAGCTTATAGTGAAGCGGGTTCACCTTGTAGTAGTTCTGATGATAGTCTTCCGCGGGGTAGAATGTCGTAAATGGAATGATCGGAGTGACTAGTCTGACGCCACTACCAAATCTTCATGATGCTTCAAGCGCTGATTTCGAAGCTTCGGCGATGTTTTTCTCTTCTTCATTTTGATACCAGATCGCAGAAGTATACTGAAATCCACGATCGACATACTGCCCTCCATCGTCTATAGGATCAGCTGTCCGCCAGAATATCTCGACGAGATCACTATACTCGATAATAGATGGATCATAGATAACCTCGACTGCTTCCCGATGTCCTGTCTCCTGTCGACCCATTTGCTCATAGGTCGGAGCCACCTCTTTCCCTCCTGCATATCCACTGATAGCATCGATGACTCCAGGATATTTCTCATACCCTGACTCTGCACACCAGAAGCATCCAGCTGCAAAATATGCTTTCTTATAGACTGTCGGCGCGCTTCCTGACTCTGTCGTATCGGTATATACCGTACGAGGAGGAGGTGCGAAATATGCACGAACATGTGGCCACTTCCACCAAAGAAGCGATCAGAGAAGGAGGATGATGAGGATAGAAAGTGAGTATCGCATAGAAATTAGTGCATATGAGTAGAAAGCAGAGCGAGAAGCGCCTGGACAAATGGATCTTCGCGACGAAGAGAGTACTCGACCTCACGCCAGGTGCGGTGTTTCTCCAGGATACCAGCCGAGTACATCTTCGCGAGATACTGAGAAATCTGAGACGGAGTACAGTTCGTGAGACGCCCGATCTCACCCGATGGGAGAGCATCGACACGCAGGAGAAGGTAGATGATCTCGAGTCGACAGTCAGATGCGAGTGCACCGAATATCTCCGCCATCTCGACTATGGCATCCTCCTGAGCAAACATTTCTTTTTGTATCGTTTCGAGTGGTGCGTGAGTCATAGAAAAATTTATTACTTTATCATTTTATGAAATAATAAAATGAAAGCAAATGATTTTAGAAAATTCATAGAGAAAGTCCGAATGGGAAAAAATCCCTCATGAAAATGGGGGATTTTTTATGAAAATATTTCCGCCCGACTTCCCCCTTTCTGATACAACGCTCCATCATGACGGACGATCACTCCAGAGATTTCTGGAGTTTTCTCGAGTGTAGAGCATGCGAGATCCCACGGCATCACACAGAGAGTTGTCGCGTAGACATCGGTCATCATACCAGAGTTTCCCTCGACGTAGCTCGCCACGACTTCACGAGCACTCTCTCCCGTATGCGGGTCGATGAGATGGTGATGAGCGCCCCACTTTCGCTTCGTACCAGCACTACAGGCGAGAAAGTCATCTTCGAGCAAGATGGTGCCGATCACTTCATCCGAAGCAAAGGGACTCTCGAGCCCCACTTTCCATCCTCACTTACCATAGAGATCTCACCCGAAGTTGATAAGGTATCTCGAATATTTCTGGAGGTGAGTTTTTATGACATCGATCAGGTACCCCTTCCCCACTCCCCCGAACTCGAGCATGATATCCGAGTGAAGGATTACCGTATCTCATACGATTTCTATATCCCGATAATTTCATTTTTTAGGAACCTGGATTCCTGCCTTCGCAGGAATGAGGGAATCTACGGATTTATTCTTCACTCTTCACTCTTCACTCTTCACGAGCTTGCCGTATCCGAGCTCCGTAAGCCTCTTGCCGACGGTCGGATCGAAGTATCCATCGGTCTGTCTCGCGAGATCGAGCATAAATACGAGCATAGTCATACCATCACTATCGAGTGTTGCTCGACGATTTCGATTCAAGTCATGAAGCCAATTCCCTTCGAGAAATCGGGAATATTTTGCCTCGAACTGGCGAAGTCGCGACTCTATCTCACCGAAAATCTCACTACAATCCTCGGTTGTATCGAGTGAAAGTGCGAGATGCGTACCGATGATGTCGAAGTCGTATCGCTGCATGAGGAAAGTCTAGGGAAAAATCACGAGAAATCAAAAAAATCCCTCACATATCGTGAGGGAGAAAGTATATTTTCTAGAATGAGCGAACAAATGTCTCGAATGCAGCTGTCGTAAGAGAAGCTCCACCGATAGCATCGACATCGAGGTCTTTTGCCTTCTTTCCGACCACAGCAGCACTAAGAGCCTTTACGAAGTTTCCTTGGTTGTATTTTGATCCATCACTGAGAGCGAGAGCTGTAGCAGATGCACTCGTGATAACTCCGTCAGTCACTGTGACATCGAATTCGATCGTATCATCACCACCTGGTGACTTGTATCCGACTGTTTCCTTTCGAGTAAGTACCTGAGGAGCGGCAGTAACTGGAGTACCAGTAGCCGTCTCTGTAGGAGCAGGAGTCACTGGAGCTGGAGTGACGACCTCGACCTTCACTGGAGGAGTAGTCACGGGAGTGACGACGGTCTCAGAGACAGGCTTCGTACAGCTCGCGAGAGTCGAGAGAGTAGCGAGGAGGACGAGCGGGACGACGACGTGATTTCTCATAAAGAAAGAGTGAAAAAATAATATAACGGAGTATAATCGCTTTAAAAAAGAAATCAAGAAATTTATCCCTATTTCTCTATCGCGAGGAGCTTTCTGAGGTCTCGCATATGTATATAGATGATGAGGGAGAGGATCGCCGCGAAGAAGCACCAGACCGAGAAAAATGTCTCAGGATAGAACATATGTGCCACGAAAAACCCCAGAAGCATGGCGCTTCCGAATATACGGATCTTCGCGACACTCAAGAGCATCGTACTGCCACAAGTCGCGATGAAGTACAGGGAGAAGCTCAGTGCTGGGAGTGGTACCGCGAGGTCATAGAATATACTTTCTCCGATCATCCGAGACGCTACAGGTCACATGATGATACGAGCGAGGAGATAGAGTCCGATCGCGAGTCCTATCATCGCGACTCCTGCGAGGAGTTTCTTACGAACTCTTTGCTTCTCGATGAGCCATATCGTGAGTGGCACGTACACAGGCCAGAACACATAGGCAAATAGCATGAACATATAGGTCGATATCGTATGGAGTGGCTCCGAGCCAAACGTGAGCCACACGACTCCCTCGATCCCCTGCTGGATACCAAAGAGGAGTGGGATCATGGCAAATGGAAGAGATGCCCGAGACCGTACATGCGAGAGTGTGAATGCTCCTGCCGTGACCAGTATCGCTCCAGAAGTGAAACTCGCGACTGCAGAAAAGCACATAAGCGATATGGGTAAAATGACAGTATACGCATATTCTCGGGGAACGTGCATCTTTCGGACGAAATCAGGAAAGTGCTCTTTGTCTTGGATTTGTCTTTCTTTTTCACCCGATCTCGCGTACTATCTTCTCGATTTCCTATTCCCTTTCGGGATCTTTATATTTTCACACTTTTCTCTCATGCTCGAGACTATCGCTGCGGTCCTTCTCGTCCTCTGGGTACTCGGACTCGTCTCATCCTACACGATGGGAGGACTCATCCATATATTGCTCGTCGTCGCTATCGTGCTCTTCCTCGTACGAGTCATTAGGAGGATTGACTAACATCTCTGATCACACAAAATCCCCTTCTCTTCCGAGTTGGGGATTTTTCTAAGATTACGAAGTGGTGAACGGAAGGAAGGAAATGATTCGAAAGTTTATAGAAAGACTTTTGCTCATATAAGATATTATATAATAAAGCCTATCCATTTATTATGCAGATCAAATAAATTATATCAATCTTGTTTATTGGAAATAAAATAACTATTAGTAACAAATTTAAGCGTGAACGACATCATTCAGTCAAAATTCATGTTGGTATTCGGATTGATACTCAAATTAGTATTCGGATTTCTTGAATGAGGTACTATGATCATATTCTCGGTAAATAAAAAACTCTAAACTATAAATATTCGTTTTCAAAGGCTTCCTTACTTCATTCCGAATGAAAATTCTGAGCATAATTAGTAAACTGTATGAATTTATTTCTATACTCCTCTTTAATTGCTAAGAACGATTGTGATTTCATTACATGGATAAAGTCCCAATTTATAGTTGTAATATTTTCTTTTTTTGCAAATTGGAGATATTCTTTTATTGAAGTATCATATTCTTTCATATTAAGAGACAAAAAAATTCTAAGAATTGTTAAATACTTTCAATGTAATTTCTCTTCTTTTTCTAGACAATTTTTTGTGAATTCTTGAAATTTTTTATCAAAATCATCAGTCCTTCATATAATCAACGTTAATTCTAATAAATTAACTATATATGCATGATTAGCAGGAATAATGGAATAAAGCTCCGTATATGTTTGCAATGCTCTAAGGTAAGAAAATGAGTTTAGATATTTTATTCCATCATTTTCAGCCTTAAGATTCTACCCTCTTGTAATTGTAAAAAGGCAAAATATCATACAATGCAAGCAAAGAATAATGTTAGCAAAGTATTATAAACACTTATAGCATTGGATAAGTCCTCATTTTCAAAACTTCTGAAAATATAAAGATATCATATAAAAGAAATAATAATGAAAATTATTACAATAACCCAATACCTTTTCAATAAAAGAAATCTTTCCCGTATTTTTATAAACCAAGCTTTAAAAGGTGAGGATATGATAATTCAAACCATTATAGCAAATAATAAGGCTATAATAAAAATCCAATTTCTTATTAGTAAATCAATCATTTCATTTAGAATTAATAGTATATACGAATATTATTATATAAGTAACTAGTAAAAATCCAATTTTCAAAAAAAAATCTTATATAATAAAATCGAGTTGCAATTATATCCAGCATCCTAGAATAAAAAAATCAACTTTCTCTATATTTCCTATCACCACAAATCTAAATCAACTTCCTGAAATCAAAAATCCCCTTCTCTTCCGAGTCGGGGATTTTTTTATCTTAACAGAGAACTATCTACCGAATAGGACAAGTATCCTTTCCGAGAGCGGCGTAGAGTCCACACCAGCTATAGATCGCTTCGAAGAAGGCGAATCCCGCGAAGAATAAGAGGATAGGGCTCCATGTCGTCGTGATCGCGAGGACGAGGAGTCAGACGCCTATGAGCGCGCGGATGAGGCGATCGGGGAGTCAGATATTTTTGTGTATTTTGCGTGTGCTACTCGTGGCATACCTCCTCAGGATGGCGCGATACGCGAATCCGAAGACAAATGCCAGTACGAACATGATGCCGATAAGTCCTGCACCAAATGGCGAGAAGATGAAGCTGATCGGCGATTCTCCGAAGAAGTCACGCTTGATCTGTGGGACGAGAGTGAGTGCGTTCATGGTTTCTCCGAAGTCGAAGTTCTCCGCTTCACCGATCGCCAGAGAATATTTACTATCATTGGCGCTACTCGAGACGATGATATCGTATCTTCATGCCTCTACATTTGCCTTGTATTCTGGACCTTTCCAGTAGGTATCATAGCCAAAGGGCTCGAAAAACTCTGTCCACGCGAAGCCACTCCCATCGAGGATCGCGAAGGGTTTCTCAGTATCTCAGTCTCGGATGATCTTCGCAGAGATATCTTTCTCCTGTCATGCTCTATCTGGAGCGAGGAGATTCACATAGAGCGCGAATGGCGTATCTGAAGTGATAGTATATGTCTGAGGAATCCCTCTGAGTTCTGTATAGTACGCCTTCGATATCTCAGGATCGAGCACAATCGTCTCGTTCCCTACTGGGATCCTCGGCTGATGAGCAAAAGTGATCGCTGGAATCAGGAAAGAGAGAGCAAGAAGAGCGATAATGCGATTTTTTCTAGATATG
>CAYVAG010000017.1:0-4332 GCA_964449265.1 uncultured Candidatus Peribacteria bacterium | reverse complement strand
TTAGACTCACTAGAGTACTCTGAATGCTCAGAATACAAAAGAAAAAATCCGGACAAAAAAATCCATCCTTTCGGATGAATTTTTGATTTTTCATGGTAACGCCACGGAGAATCGAACTCCGATTACGGGAATGAGAATCCCGTGTCCTAACCGTTAGACGATGGCGCTATAAGAAAAAGATTATAGAGAAGGCATATTTCTATGATTTGACCTCTATAATCTAAAATCTAGAAAATGTGAATGGTCGGAAACGTGGGACTCGAACCCACAACCCCGTGCTCCCAAAGCACGTGCGCTAGCCAATTGCGCCAGTTTCCGAGATGAAGAATGGTGGGCGTACCTGGAGTTGAACCAGGGACCTCGACATTATCAGTGTCGCGCTCTAACCAACTGAGCTATACGCCCGTAAAAAAAAGAAGCGGGAATTTAGATTTTAGATTTTAGAAGGAATGATTCCCAGTATTTCTAAATTCTCTATTCTAACTTCTAATACTTTCGAAAATGGAGCGGGCGATGGGACTCGAACCCATAACAGTCTGCTTGGAAGGCAGAGACTCTAGCCATTGAGCTACGCCCGCGCGTGTCTCGAAGCTTTGGCATTGTATAAAAAGCCTCCCTCTTGTCAAAAGTTTTTTATAAAAAAATCTCCTCCTGACCAGGGAAGAGATTTTAGGGGAACTTAAAGCTTATTTTGCGGGAGTCTGTGGAGCTGGCTGAGCACCTGTCTGAGGCTGTGCCTGAGCAAGACATGCGTAGTTCACGATACCCATAGTCTGACCACTTGCGACAGTGACAGGAAGAGGCTGTTTACAACCTTCCTTTACCTGAGAGTCGAGAGCCTGACCGAGAAGTGAGAAGGCCGCATTATACCCATTGAACTGTCCTTCCTGGAATTTTGCCTGAAGAGCAACACCCTGTGTCTGGTTATAGATAAATGGGAAGAATACAGAACCAAGAAAGAAAAGTGAAGTGAATATAATCCACGCCCACCATACCGCTTTCTCGACACTGAAGTTGAAGTTATGAATCTTGTCCAACATAGAGGAAAATGATAAAGAAATAATACACTCCCTAGTATATGAAAAATAGATCTATTTCCAGTTTTTCTCTCTTCCTGTTCGCGAAAAATAGTGAACAAATAAAAAACCCCTCATATGAGGAGGGATTTTTCAGTGCTCATGTAATGTGTGAGCATTTTTGGTGTATCTCAGGTGAAGGTATCGTCATACTTTAGGAGATCATATGAGATCTTTTTCCTGTTTCTTATTGTATCTTCTCGAGAAATACGCAGAGCCGAACCGAACCGAGCGCGAGCCGAGCCGAGCGCGAGCCGAACCGAACCGAGCGCGAACCGAACCGAGCCGAGCCGAACCGAACCGAGCCGAACCGAACCGAGCCATAAAGTATAAGCACTCATTTTACTTATTGCTTTACCGAATGAGGATTGGGCCGAGACCGATATAACAGATTTGCAGTCTGTTACTCATGAGAATTTTTCTGTAGCCGAACCGAGCCGGGCCGGGCCCCACCGAACCGAAACATTCTGAAACAAAACTTGAAACCAACTGGGCCGGAATGCGGGATATCTAGAATCTTTTTTTCTATCTAGAATCTACGAGCAGAGATCGTATCCTAAGAAGTAGGAGGATCTGTCGATGTCGATGGCGGACCAGTCGGCGGACTTGATCCGTCATTACCTGGGTCATCGTAGACGACGGTCGTCGCACTTGGTGCGAGAGTCGTGTCTGTTCCGGTATCAGTAACTGGTGCGGTTACATCTCCTGGAGGAGGCGTATTGGCTGGTGATGGATCTGGCACCGTCGGTGCTGGAGCGATCGCTCAGCCTGTCTGTCCGAGAGGAGGATCCTCTACGGGTTCGATAGTCGAGATATCCGTGACTGTTCACGAGCTCGAGGTATCGACTGGAGGAATAGATCCTGAAGACGATATGTCGAGAGGAGGTCATGATCCCGAGAGAGTATCAGTATCTCCTGTCTGAGATCAGCCTGTACTCGTATCTGTCGGAATGTCTGGGAGAGGAGTATTTTCACCTGAGACTGTAGTGGTTCCTGTCGAGGTAGGAGGAGATTCATCTGGTGTTCCTGTAGTATCCCTCGCTCATACGACATGGAGGGCAATCCAGTCAAATGATACAGCACCTCATGGGTTCTGGATTTCTAGAGTGAATCATCGTGCGCTTTTATCAGTGATACGGAAAGTAGTGAAGTCATCTGCTGTCGCGGTGATCTTCGGAGTGACCGCATATGGTCTCGAGAAGTCGACTCGGACAGAGCGAACTCATGCTGGGATAGTAGCAGTTCCTGCCATATCACGATCCTGGAATGTCACGCGTCATCCGATCGTGACATCTGACTGGAAGACGACACTCTTCGCGAATGTGACTGCCTCAGAGAACGTAGTACGTACAGAGACGGTGAGTTCACCAGCCGATGATCTCATAGAGTCGAGGACTGCCTGGTACTCTGGAGAAAGTGAGAAGAGAGAACCTGTCTGGGCATCTACCTGAGCCTTCAGTGTACGCAGATCGGAGGCGAGAGTCTGATACTGGAGTGAGAGGTCGCTCACACTTCCCGATATCGTCGTGACACCGCCAGCAAGAGTAGAGACAGCAGAACCAAATGTCTGGAGTCACCCTGAAGCAAAGTTCGGATCGATCTTGGTAAGGGATTTCTTCACCATGAAGGAGAATCGGTCGAGAGCATAGCTACTCGAGAATCCGAGGGATCCAGAAGATCAGAGAGTATTGGCATACTCGACTTCATCGACTCCATCGAAGTAGGTATTCTGGATAAATACTGCTATTGTTCATTGTTCTTGTCATGAGAGTCCTGTGAGTGCCTTACCTATGACACGACCCGCTTCTGTGGCTTTCATACCAACACCTGGAATATCCGAAGTTGTGATATAGTCACCTGGCTTGATATCTCCATTTTTCGTAGAAACCTTCACTGGTACACGTCCAGCAAGACCGACGATGACAGGCTTCCCTGCTCCGTCTGCCTCACCCATGACGACACCTGGCTTTGTCGAGATGACACCGATAGCACGACTATCGTAAGGGATATCCGATTTTTTTACCTGAGAGATTCCATCTCCTGTAAGAGAGACGATTTCTCATTCACGGATACTTCCATCCTGTGCATAGTATACCTCAGCGACATCAGCACCTGAGAGCTTCGTCACAACCATGGTAGAGTCTTTCAGAAATATGGTAGCGGTAGCGTTCGAGACTCGCTGAGCCCACTGGAGCTTAGCTGTACCAGTGGCACCCGCCGTGAATACTCATCGATATGAGAACTCATCTGAGTTCGAAGTAGCAGCAAGATTATTGAGATTGGTAATCTGGATATCGGTATTACAAGTACCATTGGTGAACCATGCACCGTTATAGTTCGTGATCACAGAGTTACTACAGTTCGTAGAACCTGCTGGTACATTCATCCGTACTCTCGCGCCTCATGTGGCACCATTTCTCACGATAATCGAGATATCGAAGAACCACGTTTCGCCTGATGAAACAGAGAATGAGAGATGATCATCATCCTGAGAGACGATGTTACTCGCGATAGACTCGTCTGCGAGTTTTCTATACTGACCACTTATGCGATCATCAGCATTTCCTGTGAGCACCCAGGCAGTTCCGTTCCATATGACAGTACGAGAAGAACTTGGGGTAACTTGGGTACCAAGGAAGAAGAATGAAGTTGTACCAACATTATTCACATAGGCAATACGCCCTGCTGTAGTACTGGTAGGAGCAGGAAGTGAGAGGGTGATATTTGATCCTGTTTGGTTGATATTAAATGTTGTTGCAACATCTACCGTAGTCGCAGCCGTCCCAATCGTTCAACTGGATGTACGATTTGTGATTGTAATGGCACCAAGTACTGTTGAGCCAGAGTTATGAAATGTCGCGACAGGCGCATTGGTACCGAGACCAAGTCGTTTCGTGGCTCCATTATAGTAGATATTTGCATTGTCCTGAGCGATCGTTCCACCGGTTCCGGCGAAGAGGATAGAGCCTTGGGTAAATCCAGAAAGTGTCGGTGCGACAGCAAAAGTTTTTGCTCCTGCGAACACCTGGGCTCCTGTATTTACCAGTCCTCGTGCGAGAGCGCTTGCATCAGGAAGATTGAAGGTATGAATACTTCCAGAAGAGGTGATATTGAAATCCAGTCCTCCTGTTCCGATAGCGAATGTCTGACCTGTAGCAGTGAGACCATTGAGTGATGTGAGTTTTGTATTAAACGATACCCAGTCCGCCACAGAGAGAGCACCTGTAGTTGTCGATGATGCAAGTCCGAGGGAGAG
>CAYVAG010000016.1:6052-24342 GCA_964449265.1 uncultured Candidatus Peribacteria bacterium | reverse complement strand
CAAGATTTTGGCAGGAGCAGAGAGATGGCATCGTCACTATAGGCAACTGTATTTTCTCCCCCGACATCCGTCGTCTCATCAGCCGTACCAGGAAGGCTACAAGCGGAAAGAATGGAAAGGGAAAGAAAAATGACAAGAAAAAAACGCATACACTAGTAGAGAGAAGTAGAAAGGTGAGTAAAGAGGACAAAGCTCAGCCAGAAAATACCAAAAGCGAGAAATATCCATACAGGCCATTTCCGTGTAGCAAAATAAATATGATCTACATAGACCCCAACCTCATAGAAAAACCAAGCAATCACGATAGCGAGTACAGAGTAGAGATGATATGCGATGACAGCGAGTCCACTGATAGAGAGAGGCCCGAGAGAAAATCCACCAATCGTGAAGAGAAATACGAGATAGTAGAGCATGAGGAAAAAAGCAACCGTCCGCTTCGCCATGAGAAAGCGGATATCAGTATACTCTGTGGGATTTTTCTCGAGTCGTTCGGTGATTTCCTTGATTTTAGGCATTTTTCTTTATAATACGCTCACATTATATAGAAAAATGGCACTCACACAAGAAAAAATACATCACCTACGTAAACTCGCAGCCCTCGAATGAGAAAATAAAGAGATCAATATCGATAGCGTACTCGACTCATTCGCTGATCTCGAAAACAGAGAAATACCAAAAGGGCTCGAAAGTACACGAAGCGGACAGGGGTCACTCATAGCGCGTCCAGATAGTGTCGTATCCTCTTCTGAAGGGCTCACAGATGCGCTTCTCGCTTGCTCTCCTCAGCGTGTTGTCGGACACCAGATCGCCCTCACTTCGATCATGCACGGAGAGTAGTCAGTTGTTCCACGTTCCACATCCATTACCCATCATTTATGAATTCCAAGTTCCTCATCATTGCCCTCTACGCCCTTACTTTGACCCTCGTGTTCCAGTATTTTTTCCCTCAAGATAAAGCTCAGACAACAGCGACAGTGAGTGATATCACACTGAATATACAAGATGATACTATCACGATTCCGAATCTTCCCCATATCGAGATCATGAATCATACAGCTACAGGGTTCTCACTCCTTCCCTGCGATATGGTGCGCCTGAGTGTAGACTCTCGTCCGATATCAGATATAGCGAGTGTAGTACCGACTTTTTGTACTCCCATTGAGATCCCAGCAGGAAAGTCTACCCTTATCCCCTTCGGACCTCTGGCGAAGATCCTCGCAAGTACTCCAGGAAAGTATCTCATCAGCGTGAACACACCCGTTGGCGAAAGGATGACAACACTCACTCTCAGTAGTCCTGGGACAGTCCGTTCGCTTCTCACGAGTGCTGTATATAACCCTATATACAACCTCTTCGTAGCACTCCTCACCTTCCTTCCTGGACACTCACTCGGATGGGCTATCGTCATCATCACTTTGATCATACGACTCATACTCCTCGTCCCACAGCACCATATGCTCCAGAGTCAGAAGAAACTCCAAGTCATCCAACCAAAGATCAAAGAGCTCCAAACGAAATATAAAGACGACCAAGCCAAACTCGGTATGGAGATGATCGAACTCTATAAGAAAGAATGAGTCAATCCTATGGGCTCATGTCTTCCTCTTCTTATACAAATGCCGATACTCATCGGGCTCTACTGGGTTATTTCTGGGATTTCTGATCCCGCGAATTTCTATCACCTCTATTCATTTTTTGCTGATTTTGATCCGACGAAAGTATCATCATATTTCTATGGGCTCCATCTCGAGCAGATCGGTGGGACTATAGGACTTATATTTGCTCTCGTACTCGGAGGGATACAGTATATCCAGGCGAAACTTTCATTTGCCTATAATCCAACTCCAGCAAAGGATGAGAAAAAAATCGAGAAAAAAGAATGAGAAGCCCCAGAAATGGCACTTGATCCTGCTATGATGCAGAAGATGATGCTCTATATATTCCCCGTCATGATCGCCGTATCATCATACTTCTTCCCTCTGGGTGTAGGACTCTACTGGTTCATCGGTACTCTCTTCGTCATAGGACAACAGTGGTATGTGAACAAGCTGAAGCCTGCGAAAAAATCTGGAGACTATGAGATCGTGAAGAAGGACAAGTAAGCCTATTCCAAATAGTATTGTTCACATTTTTTCCTCATGCTGATCCTGTTCTAGACTTGAGAATATAAAATCTCGACTCTAAAATCTATATTTCCTTTGACAACTGTCATCATTTTTATATAATCCCGCTACTTTTGGCGAAAGCCAGGTTTTTATATTGTTTTTCCTTTTTCCATGCCAAATACCAAGTCAGCGAAAAAAGCCCTCAAGGTCAGTGAGAAAAAACGCTCACGCAACCGTCATTATAGCGCTATCACAAAAGAAAGTGTAAAAGCTCTCGAAGCACTCCTCGCAAGCGAGAAAAAAGATGCGAAGAAGATTACAGAAGCACTCTCTCTCGTGTATTCCCGTATTGACACACTCGAAAAAAAGAATATCCTCCATAAGAATACCGCAGCAAGACGCAAGTCGAGCTTCGCGAAAATGGTAAAATCAGCTAACGCATAATTCATGAATCGACCGTTCCCTCCGAAAAAAAACGAAAAACGCATCAACGAAACTATCATCGCTCGTGAACTCATCGTCATAGGAGAAGATGGGGAAGCTCTCGGGAAGATGACTCGTGATGCAGCGCTCAATCTCGCAGGATCCAAAGATCTCGATCTCGTCGAGATGGGTATGCAAGATGGTCTTCCGCTCGCGAAGATCCTCGACTATGGGAAACACCTCTTCAAACAGCAAAAACAACAATCCGGAAATAAAGGAAATGCCAAAAAAACAGAAGTAAAAACAACGAAACTTACCTACAAAATCGGCGATCACGATCTCGATGTCAGAAAAAAACAAGCAGAAGGGTGGGCAAAGGAAGGACATCCGATGAAGATACTTCTCCAGTTGCGTGGTAGAGAAAATCAGTATGAAGATCTCGCCATTGCTCGTATAGAAGAATTCATCCACTCACTCGAAGATATCTACAAGAAGGATCCCGCACAGAAAATAGCAAAACAAGGAAGCAACTTCAATATCACGCTCTATCCAAAAAAATAATTTCTCTAACTCTCCCCTCATGAAACTCAAGACTCTCTCATCAGCAAAGAAACGTGTGAAAATCACTGGAACTGGAAAATTTATCGTCGGAAAGACGGCAAAACGCCATCTTCTCAAGGATAAATCTTCGAAAGCAAAAGGTCGCGATGCCTATGGACATGTACTCCATGATACCAATCTCCTGGCTGCACATGCTTCTCTTCCTTACGGAAAGTAATCCTTCCAAAAACTTCATTATAATCCAATAACCTTTGTACTATGACTCGTGTAAAACGTGGTGTGATGACACACAAAAGACATAAAAATATCCTCGCTCTCGCGAAAGGATACCGCCGAATGAATGGGAATGTATACTCTCGTGTCCGCAATGCGGTCATGAAAGCAGGACAGAACTCATACATCGGACGCAAGGCAAAAAAGAGAAATTTCCGCCGCCTCTGGAACGTGCGTATCAATAACGCTGTTCGTCCACTCGGAATGAACTACTCTGGATTCATCCACGCACTCTATACAAAGAGAGTCGGACTCAATCGTAAAGTTCTCTCGAATCTTGCTATCTCCAATCCTCAAGTATTCGAGAAAGTTGTCGCATTCGTGAAATAAGAAAACAATATATAAACAAAATAAAACTCCTTAATTTAGGGAGTTTTATTTATTCAGACAGCAATAGTATCTTTTATTATTTCTTCGATAGGGAGTTTAGTAAGGTCATCATGGAAAAGAAATTTAATGAGTTTACCCCCTTTCCGCTCATATCAGAGGTATGTATTAGGAAAATCTGTGATATATATATCCCATCATGATTTAGAATAGATATTTCATCGCCCTTGATCGAATAATTTATTCCATTCGACCTGCTCTACAGGCTTCTCTGAAGCTACTCTAATCGTATCATTAGATTTATTAGGAGTTGAGATTATATTATTCGCTAGGAAAGCAAATGCACCTACTGCAGCTAAAGTAGATCCTATTCCTAAAGACCGTCAAAAATTGATATTTGGATGTAAATTATTACGATGCATGTACAGATTATACCACTTTCTATTTTCTTGTCACCTTTTTCTTTGAGAATCTCTTGTAAATATCTCCCGAAGGATACAATGCATCCATGTTAGAAACTCTCCTCACTCTCGACCGAGATGCTCTCCTCTCCGCTCGTGGACTCGTATGAATAGAGCATGCTCACTTGGTCCAGATCGCATGAGAACTCGTCGTGATATGGTGAGCTCTTGTCCTTATCGCACTCTGGCTCTATGGAGTGTACAAGAAAGATGATGGATACAAAGTTCATGCCCTCGAGATTTTCTCCACGATTATCATCACATTTGTTCTCTATACCATCGTGAATTTCTGAGTACCCCAGTGGCGTATCGGCGCTATGGAGCTCACAGGAGCTGACGCCCTCATCCCTCACCCTCTCGATAACTCATTCCCCTCTGGGCACGCTCTGTTTATGGCAGCGCTCGTCGTCGGGATTTTTCGGAGATTTCCGAGATGGGATATTCTCCTGGTGACCGTTCTCATGGGACTCATCACAGTATCAGCACGAGTGATTGGGTGAGTGCACTATCCTGGAGATATCATCGGTGGTTGGATCTTCGGTACAATCGGTGGATACATAGGAGTCTCCTTGATACAGAAACCACTGTTCCAAAAGCATCTCTTCCCAGCGATCATAAAAATCGCCAAAATTTTTCGACTGTAATATTTACTCTATTTTTCTTATGAATCTTCCTGCATCCGCTGGAATCATACTCCGTCATGGATCACACTTTCTCTTCATCCAGAGAGGTGATAGCGCGAAGCACTGGCCACTCCACTGGGGATTCCCTGGGGGAAAGATAGAAAAAGATGAATCACCACTTCGAGGTGCTATACGAGAGGTCCAGGAGGAAATCGGTGTCAAAATAGAAGAGAAGAATATCGGCTCGACTATCCATATCATGGCACACTATATCGAGTGAGACCGCGAACATACACTCTATCTCGTGGATTCGTGGGAGGGGATGCCAGAGAATATCGAGAAGAAAATCCACCACGAAATCAGATGGTGCACCCTGAGTGATCTTCCCCATCCGATTGTTCCCCACCTTCAGTGAGGATTCCTGGCACTCCTCGAAGGAAAAGAAGATTTTGAGTACCACTGAGTATCCTAGCGTTTCTCGCTTTCTTTTAGCATACTTTTGGTTATACTAGAGGCATATGTACTCGAGTGAACGAAAATCATACCATCCATTAAGGAAAAACTCTACCGAGAAGGGACCAGCAAGGAAAGAAAAAATCGGAATACTCACACTCTCTGAGAGGCGCTCTACAGTCGAGACAGTAGACGGAGAGATATTTTATATATTTGGACTGCGGACTCGTGGATATATCCATGGAGACAAGGTAGCGATCGAGCAGAGTCGAGATGCAAAGGAAGGAAAGCTCCCTGAAGCACGCCCGACGAGACTCATCGAACGATCACGATCTCCTTTGATTGCGAGTATCGAGACCATAAGAGGAAAGAGAGAGCTCCGTATTATACCAGAGCTCTGAGGACTCACGATCGAAGTCTCGAATCTTCCTGATACTGCGAGTATAGGAGATTTTTTTATCGTGAGTTATACGGGGAGACGGGAAGGCAGGATCATCAAATACTTCTGAAAAAAATGAGACCCCCTCATGGTCGAGGAGATTATCATATTTCGAAATGGGGTACGGACCGAGTGGCCAGAAGCCGTGAAAAACGAAACAGTAAAAAGCATGTCCCTCTCTTCTTCTCTAGAGCCGATGAGAGATATGAGCATGATGACAAAAGAGCTCTGAAAAAATAGTCCAATAACCTCCTTCTTTCCGAAAGTAGAAGTCTTCGGTCGTGAGCGGCTCGACTTCCGATCATGGCCAACCATGACGATCGATGGTGCCGATGCCAAGGATCTCGATGACGCCATCTCAGTGGCGCGATATGAGGGGTGAGACTATCTCCTCGCGGTGCATATCGCAGATGTAGCAGAGTATGTAACCGATGGGAGTCGTATCGACCATGAAGCCTACCTACGAGGAACAAGTGTCTACACTCCTGGTCGTGTCATCCCGATGCTTCCAGAGATACTATCCAATGATCGCTGTAGTCTCCATCCTGGCGAGCCGAAAGCCGTGCTCTCCATCCTCATACGACTCGGGCAAGATGGAAAAGTGAAAGAAACAGAAATCACAGAATGACTCATCGAGAGCATACATCGGGGAGTATATGATGAGATTTATGAGAAAATAAAAACTCTTTCTTCTGATGGAAAACTATGAACTCAGTGGGGTTCGGGGGAGAATACTGTCTGAGACAGATGAGAACAGAAAAATGATGAGCAGAGCGAACGAGTTTATTCTCCCCCGAGACCTTTGGTTACTTTCAGTCATGAAAGTAACATAGAAAATATAGAGCTCACAGATCTCCACTCACTTTATCACATCCTCGAAGCGCGTCGAAAAAAAGAAGGGAAAATCCTCTTCGAGATCACCGAGTGCTACTTCACACTCGACGAGAAGAGGAACGTCACCGAGATCAAAAAACGAGAAAGAAACGATGCTCATATGCTCATAGAAGAGTTCATGGTCCTCGCGAATGAGGAGGTCGCAAAGTGGTGTGCGAAACACAAACTCCCCTTCCTCTCACGAGTACATGGGGCACCTGATGAAGAGGATATGAAGGCTCTCTCTGAAATCCTCGAAGATGCCTCTCTGGCATCTCATCTCGAGCCACGGCATATCCGAGGTCATCTCGAACGCGCGACCGATCCGAGAGAGCGATATCGTCTCTCAAGACTCCTTCTCCCGAAGATGGCAAAGGCTGTCTACGGAGAGAGTCCGAAGTGACATTTCTGACTCGCGCTGCAGTACTATAGCCACTTCACTTCCCCGATTCGCCGCTACCCTGACCTTCTTGTTCATCGGATTATCAAAGCATTTCTTCATGGGGAACTCCACTGAGAGCTCAAGGCAAAATACACCCAAAACATGAAACGCATGGGAAAGAGTCTCTCTGAAAAAGAGAAACAAGCAGAAAATGTAGAGCGTGCTATCGACTCACTCATGATGTGTCGGTACATGTCAGACAAGGTCGGACAATCATTCCACGGGACGATCTCTGGTATCACCGAATCCAATATCTATGTCGAGCTCGAAAGTGGTGTCGAAGGATCCATATTTCTCGGAAAAGTGAAATCCATCTATATCCTCGACCCTATCCGTGGAGCACTAAGCGATAAGAAATGAAAAGAACTCTATCGCATCGGAAATCCGATACATATAAAAATCCTCTCTGTCGATCTGGAAGAGAGGAGGATAGAGATGGAAGAGATGTCTCTATAATTACTCGTCGATTCTTATTCGTCCGAGTTTCATACGATATCGCAGGAGGAAGATCAGCTCAGAAACTACCACTGAAGAAAAGATAAGACCCTCAGAAAGTGGGAGTTCTGATAACGTTTCTGTAAGAATATAGGCCACAAAAAGTCATGTAGATGCTCATACGAGTGTGGTCTCATACGTAGAGAAGACTTCGTCTTGAGTATCTTGGCGCATATTGAATCCTTTTTGGATGATTTTTCTCATATTCTAGATGATTTCTACTACTCGCTCTGATGTATCTGCTCCAACTTTAGGAACCTCACTTTCGATACTCTTATATGCAGAGACAGCTACGATCTCCTGTATTCTCTGGGGATCCCTGAAAAGACGATGGTTGGTAAACATGTGTATCGATTTCGGAGTAGTATCTGTACCGTCTACGAGGATCGATCCCTCCATTCTTTCTTCTGGCAGAAGATTCGAGAAAAGGGTATTTCTTGGATCATATACTGCTGTAGGATAGTAGTCCTTCCCATTTCTCTTCACGGTGAACTGTCGGAGTTTCTCTTCCAGATCATTTCCTGAAAGTGAGAAATCGACCGTTCTGAGAAAGGTCTTGTACGCATCGAGATCGAAGACTGGAGCTTCGAGTTTGTTTTGTGGTGATTCCATAGAGTAGTGATATGTATGTGATGATACGTATTATCAATTCTTTGTCAAAAAATAATATCACCCTAGATGGTAATCTCTTCTCATGATTCGTGGCTTCGGAGAACAGCATCAGTCCAGCGAGCGATCACGAGTGCATCTTCTATGTCAGCCAGTCGAGGATCTACCTCTTCTTGCTCCATGGAACTTATCCAAGAGCGTATTTGTTCTGTGAGTTTGTCAGATTTTTGTGAAGAATGTGCAACGAGCTTACCCGATCACCAGATTTCAAGACTATCTTCAGTAGTGCCACCTTCTAGACGTTTATCGAAGTCCATACGAGCCGTATACAGAAGTAACTCTGGATCGGATCGGTCTGCGAGTCAGATGATCACATAACGTCGTTCTGAAGGGGCGACAAATGAACTTTGAAGTGTAGTAATTATTTCAGTATGACTTGTCTCTATCACTGTCTCTACGCTTGCACTCGAGTTCGGAAGAAGTGGGTAGCTTGGATCTCATTCATGAGCATTTTTCTGAGCTACCTCATCGACATATTTCTGAAACTCGAGCTTTCCAGAGATAGTGAGAGTATCGATTCACTGATTCATCGAAGCAAAAAGAAGAAGTATATCCATTCCGTGTACCGCCTCATCTTCGAGGTCTCAAGCAGTAGGACGAGTATCTCCGCGACGATTTTTCCCCCAGTCTACAACTCCAGTGGTCATGACAAGATTTCTTTCTTTCATGAATTTCCTCAGTTCTTCTACAGCAGGACTAAAACGTATAAGAAACCCCGTATAGATATCGGTACTATGTTTCCTTGCAATCTCTTCTATCCCCTCTGTTTGGTGAAGAGTGAGTCCCAATGGCTTTTCTGAAAATATGCTGGTCACTCCACCATTCTCTATACGATCCCTTATATTCCTTTCATGGGCTGGGGTATTAGACGCTATTATGGTAGGCATCCTTGGTGGGAGCAATACATTCCCTCAGGCATCCGGATGATAAAGCATAGCATTGGGATATTGCGCACCCAAGTTATCAAGTACTTCACTTGAAACATCGGTCACATGAGCTTGTACTCACAAAGATGTGAGAACTTTGGCATAGTTTTTTCACATCTTTCCAGCACCGACTATCAGTATACCCTGTTGATTCATAAATACGAAAAGTAAGATATATGTATAATATTCTAATATTATTATTTGTCAATATTTACTCTTCTCACCCCCTTTCTCGAATTCGTAAACCCAGAGACGATCTCCCACTTCTCCTTCGTTTCGCTCTCGAGAAATCGGAGGATTTCACTATTGGCTTCCCCATCTTCGGGAACAGCATGGACTCGGAGCTTCCATGTACCGTCGTCCATGACACCAGCCCACTCCGTCTTTCGGGCGCGCGGGGTGACCTTTATCTGGAGAGATGATGTTTCTTTTGGTATCTGCATTTGCGAGAAGAGCTTTTTTCGATATAAATGCTACCTATGGATTATAAAGTTTTCGGTTGTAAAACCAATAAATATTTCGCAGAAAAGTGGCTCGTCCACCCACACTTGTCTGACAAAGAGGGATACTTCATCGCCTCTTGTGTCGTGACAGACAAGGCAAAGGCGAAGTGGGTGAAACACGCGAAGAAGAAGCTCCCAGAGCTACAGAACCATGAGAAACTCTACCTCTCAGGCTGTGGGAATATCCGCGATGGGGTCGTCGATCCCTGATTTTTCGAAGTATATAGTGAACTCAGGGATTATAGAGAAAAAATAGAAATCCTTCCCGAAGACCCCGATGACTTCGCCGTAACTCGAGAAGAGAAGATGGAGATGATGAAGACCAAGATCCGATCTTTGCGAAAAATCGCAGGAAAGGAACTCTTTACTCGGAAATACATGGTCATCCAAACGGGGTGCGATAACTTCTGTACTTTCTGTCTGACAGTCCAGGCACGTGGCAGACATAAGTGGCGACCGATGGAAGAAATCATCGAAGAGATCGACGCTTTTGTCGAAAGTGGTGGCAAAGAAGTCGTCTTCACCGGGATCAATCTCGGCGCATGGGGATCGCCAAGTTCGAATGACTACGAAGCGTCGAGATTTGTCGAACTTGTCGAACACGTATTGTCTGACACGTCACTCGAGCGACTGCGCATATCATCACTGGGTGTCGAATTCGTGTCTGACAGGCTCATCTCACTATTTGCGAATATTCGCATCAATGCGTATGCGCACCTCTCGATCCAGTCAGGATCCTCGAAAATCCTGAAGGCGATGAATCGCCACTACGATGGGGTGAAGCTCCGAGAAGTCCTCGAAAAACTCCGAAACGTGAAACGAGAAGATGGACTCGGACTCAATATCTGAGCTGATCTCATCGTCGGATTTCCTGGTGAGACCGATACTGACTTCGCAGATACCCTGGAGATCGTAGAGAAGTATGGTATCACTCAGCTTCATGCCTTTCCCTTCTCTGCTCACGTCGACCACTACTCAGTGCCTGCAGGATCATATCCTGACCAAGTCCCGAACCATATCGCACAGTCACGCCTCAAAACTCTCCTCAAAGCAGGAGAAAAAATGTTCGAAGAGTATGCAGAGAACTATATCGGGAAGGAACTGAGGCTACTCGTGGAGAAAGTCTCTCCAGAAAAATTCTCCTGATGGAGCGAAAACTATCTCGCTTGTGATGAAAATAACTTTGTACCACTTCCTGGACAAGAGATCGCGAAAGGGAAAGTGGTAATGGGGAAATATGAAAAAATCATGAAAAAATCCTCACAAAATGAGGATTAAGAAAAAAGTATCAATATCTACTTCATAAATCTCTCCACGATCTTCATAGGAATACTCTCGAGCTCTTTCGCGTATCCGACCATACGCTCTGCGAAGGCGAGAATATTTTCGACACGATCCATCATCTTATAGACTCTCCAGAGGATCATCGTGAGAGGGATAGACAGGAATATGAGACAGACAGAGATGACGATGTAGAGAATATCGAGTGATTGCATAGGAGGAAAGTTTAGTGATGCGAGGGGATAGTGTGATTATATCGAAATCGCGAGAAAAGAGAAAGTTATTTTCCTGCGAGCGGATCGACAAGTTCTGGTTTTTCAGTTTCTAGATTTTCTATTTTTTCTTGTTTTTTAGTATCTTCTCTCGCCTGTGATGGAGAATCTACGGTCTCCGTCTTCCCATCGTAGCATCGCGTCTTCCACCATCCGAGGATAGCAGGCACTTCACTTCCACGAAACGTCTCTTCTCCAGTATACCATACACGCATATCGACTGGTGTCGTGACACCGAGTGACGAGACGATATCAGGAGAGGCAGATTTCTCTACGAAGCGGAGCTCTGCAGCATCGCTCCATGCCTTGGTTGCCCAGACAGGGGCTCGCAGAAGGACCTCACGAGAGCTTACGTCCGCTTGGTCATACGTGATGACGATGAGTCGCTTGGCACTTCGTAGGGCATCGAGTTCAGCCTGAGTTTTCAGAACAAGTGGTGTCGACTGCATCTGACGCTGAGTGAAGTCGAGGGTTTTCACACCCATTTCCTTCGCTTTATCGACGAGAGGATCGAGTTTTTTCATATACGGGTCCATCTTCGCGATGAAGGGATCGAGCTTCGATGTGAGTGATTTCCAGTCCATAATGTGAAAGGTAAGGATTTTAGAGAGTTGAGAGTTTCTGAAGAGTTTCTGTATGTATCGTGGTATAGCGTTCTTGTATATTTTTCGCGAGGGAATCATAGAGTCGTTCGAGATCTTCCCACATCTTCGAGAATGTCTCTACCGAGAGATCTTCTGGTGCTATGGTATAGCCTTTGTTATCGAGAAAATTCATGAGCTCCTCCGTTTTGGGACCATATGAAACCATGATAAATGGAAGTCCATGGACACAAGCAAGAACAGCAGAATGATACCGCATACCGACGACAGCATGAAGTGTCGGATAGACTTTGAGAGTTTGTTCCAGCGTCCCTGTCGTATTGTAGGTCTTCCCTGACATAACTCGCTTAATGAAGAGGGCGTCATTCTGAGACTCGTATCACTTCGTAGTATGGATGAGAAATACAGGATCATATCCCTTGTTCACGAGGTATTCGTAGATAAGAGGGATTTCTATCTCAGACTCCCCGAGAAATCCGCCACGCACAGAGATACCGACACGTTTTTTTTCTGGTTTTTTCTCGACTATCTCTGGTGCGAGGAGAAATGCGATATCAGGAATCTGTGAACAGGGAACCTCGAGCGCCTCGAGAAGGCCGGCACTCTTCTCATCACGCACGATGATGAAGTCACCTTTCTGAAAGAGCTTGCGGAGGGCCATTTTATTTTTCACTTGTTTTATCTCGAGAGAGATACCGAGATAGACGATCGTGACTCCGGCAAGTCGGGCTACCTTGGTACGGAAATACCACTGGTTGATGAGTGAGCCAAACGATACCCCCTCTTCATTGTCGAAAAGAAGCCCACCACCTCCGACGATCAGGATATCGGCACGCCAGATGGTGACGATATTACGGATAAGATACCAGATATTGCCAAGCGGATTCTTGAAAATTCCATGCGGAAAGTACGTCACCCAAGAGACATCCTTATCATCGAAGAGCGCGCTCTTCTTGTCATGAGTAAATATCGTAAAATGTGCTGATTCTCCATACTGGGACTGGAGAAATCGAAGTTCCTCGCGCAAAATAATCTCATCTCAGAGATTATACGAGCCTGTAGCGGTCATGAGAAGGACTTTTTTCTTTTTCACGAGTACTATTGTACCCGAATGGCTCACTCCCTGCAAGTTTTTTGCTACTGTCTTCTTGTAAGTCTTGGTGAATACGTAGAAATTAATAATCTCAAATAGAATTCTTCATTTTTCAAGTAAAAAAATCTTGTATGTATTGTATTCATTTTGGAATTCACTATACTTGATATCGCCCATACCCCTATACTTTAACCCTACATCATATGAGCAACTCCCTGAACAAGGTCCAAATCATCGGAAATCTCACTGGAGAACCCGAAGTCCGCGAAACTCCGAACGGACAAAAAGTCGCCACATTCTCCGTCGCAACCAATCGTAAATGGAAAGATGCCTCTGGCATGCTCCAGGAAGATACAGAGTTCCATAACTGTGTCGCATGGCGCGGTCTCGCTGATATCGCAGAACAGTACATGCACAAAGGAAAAAAAGTCTACGTCGAATGATATCTCAAAACCCGAAACTGGGAAGATACCGCAGGAGTGAAGCGCTACAAGACAGAAATCGTCGCTGATAATGTCATCCTCCTCTCTTCACCAGCAGGTGCTGACGGTGGAAGCTATAGCACCTCAGCATCGAGTTTCTCAGATAGTACTCCCGAAGAACCACGTGTGAAAAAATCGAAACCAAAAGTCGAAGAAGAAATCGCGATCGAAGATATCCCTTTTTAGAAATCAAATCCCCTGAGTTAGGGGATTTTTTATACCTTCTCTACCTATAGACTTCTATGAGCGACAGACAGAGGCATGCTCTCCTGAGTACAGTAAGACAACTCACGTGAGAAGAAGAGAAGGCGCTTCGAGATACACTCGAATGATGACTCAGAACGACGACTCTCTCTTCCTATACAATATCTGAAGTAGATACACTACTCTCGATACATATATCATATGGGTCACAGGGCCGCTCGATCCAGAGAATTCTCGGGTGGATGCAAAAGAAGACCAAAAAAACTCTTGCACTCTACACTCTCATAGAAGACGCTGAGGATGAAACCGAAGAAGAGGAAAAAAGACGGATACAACGAGAAGTGGCGGAAGAAGAGGAGAAAAGAAAAGAAGAAGAGCGGGAAAAAAACCTTCCCAACATCATCCCCGTACTTATCCTCGATGGGAAAACCCTCCGGGCAAAAAACGCGCACCTCAGGATTCCACTCGGAGTAAATCCACATAATGGAAAACTGCATGCCTCCAC
Organism: uncultured Candidatus Peribacteria bacterium; assembly: GCA_964449265.1. Classification (GTDB taxonomy): domain Bacteria; phylum Patescibacteriota; class Gracilibacteria; order BD1-5; family UBA2023; genus JAGOMW01. The sequence goes on along the minus strand of CAYVAG010000016.1, from coordinate 10,330 downwards.
AGGATACTCTGTCATCTACGATAGGGAGAGTATCAATTGGCATGGAAAGCATTTTTTCGGTGGGGTCGAGCTATTTCTCGAGAGAGAAAAAGTAGAGATGCTTAAAAATATGCCAACCACCCCCCGTCTCGGCAGGTATCTCCAGGCTCTCGCAAGGGAAAAAGATTTCAAAAGGACGTTACACTAATTCCTTTTGGAGAAGGGAGAGAGTTTTTTCCTGTATCTGTTTCACTCTTTGGTATGTAATACCGTACACGATGGCTATATCAGTGAGTGTCTGTGGTGCCCCATGATAGGGACCAAGTCAGCCTTTTCTCAGTATGATATCGAGAGCTCGTTCTTTATTTTGGACTCAAGAATTGAGGATAATACGTTCTATATGTTCGACGATGTTCGTAACCAAATCATCTGATTCTTTTTTGAGTAAGGTTTCTTCTGGGTTGAGCCCATCATACACTATAGTATCAAGTACAGAAACCGTCTGACCATCGAGGGTGATAGTCTCACTCCCTACATGCCCCTGTACAGCATTTAGACAGAGAAGGAATTTACTAAGGGAAAGGCTTGGAGCCCTTTCTTTCAGAAATTTCTCAGGAGAAATTCATCCAGGGGAAGAAGATTGAACATGCAGGTATTCAAAAAGGAGGGAGATAATCCTTTTCGTACGAGAGCCCTCTGGGGTCAACACTTCTACATTGGATGCCGGTACTCGCACTATATTTCCGAACGCATATACAGCATTTTTCATACCATGCGTAGCATAGTAGCCTATAAAGTTTGCTATTGATCCTCGTGACCGATCATACTGAGGAAACTCTTCCAGAAGAGCGAGATTCCCATATCATACAAGATCTTCGAGTTCAAACGGCATGCTTGCTCTATGGATAGTTCGAGCGATACTCCTAACGAGTGGTTCGTATGCTTCGATAATCCTGTTTCAAGCAGATACATCACCATCTTGCATGAGGCTGATAAGCGATTGTTCCTCTTCGGGAGTGAGAAATCATAGACTGAGTAATTTTTTGGGTGTAGCTATCACACGCTCATCGTCTATATCTGGATCAAGAAGTTCAGTCATAAAAATATAAGTATACTATATATCATACTTATTCTGCGAATATGTCAAAATATTTTGACATATTCTATAAAACTGTATCATATACATATGTTAGTTATACAGCCCTGGTACCCGAAAGACCAAAGACTCGCTGAACGTGAAGGATTGAGTCAAGGTATAGTAAAAAACCTTGAGAAAAGGATCCGTCTTACCATACGGGAAATACGAGGTATTTCTGAGAAACATGGTTACTCTTTACCGAAAGAGATATTTTTTCGTGTTGATAAAAAACTGAAATATCCGGTCGAGTATGAAGATGAAGATACTCCTATTCTTCATTTCTGAAGAGCATCTATCGGCTTCAGCAAAGAGTGATTTACCTTTATCGTCGCACATGAGATATATCATATTATCGATGGTTTCAGGAAAGAGGATTCCCTCTCGCAAGAACGCTTCCTCAAGAATCCTACAAAAACATGATGGCGCGAACAGAAACGGATAGCATTTCGTGCAGAATTTCATGCTGATGCATATGCACAGAAAATACTCTCATTGCTCTGATACCATATGTGTTCACTCCCAGAAAACGGAAGAGAAGGAATTCGCGAATACCAATATGGAGAAATGCTACTCAAGGCAAAACACTACCAGAAACACAAAAACGACTTCAATGTGCGTTCACATCCTTCGACCATACAGAGAAATAGGGCTCTCCAGAAAAACACTCCAAATAGGGCTCAAGAGGAGTTATCCCAAATTTAGATTCTCCGTATCTGATTTCAGATTATTCTCTGTCTTGATACGAGGATTGTAGTAGTTATAGACAAGCTTGATGATCTCTTCTTTATCGAGGATCTCTCACTTGAGCCCGATAGATTCGAGACTCATCTTGGTTGTGGATGCGCGTTCGAAGTTTCCCTTTCTCATCTTCTCCGTGCGGATACGATTCATGCGGATATCAGCGGCGGACTCTTCTTGTCTGAGAGCATTCCAGAAAGAGGAAAATATACCGAACATGTCTGTCTTACGGACACTGGCTTCATTTTCCGTATCGAACGGCACTACGATATAGAATTCTTTTTTCATGATCTGTGCGAGATCAACCAGATTAGTAAGAAAGTCGACATATTTGTAGGTCTGCTCTTGGAGAAGAGCATTTGGTTGTTTGAGAGCCAGATTTTTCAAACGGTTGATATACGCTTCTATATCGACTTTTACCGAACGAGTGATGATCTGTATGGGGAAAGCAAGCGAGTTCAGGAATCGCTGATACGAGATGAGTATGGCATCCTGTTCTTCGGTACTCTTCAGGTTAAAGTTCAGAGCATGCACACGCAGAATCATACGAGAAGAACCATCTTTCATAAAGATGAGATTGTCTCGAATTTCAGAAAATGGGAGATAACGCTGAGTTGAGCTATCTTTGGGTGGTTTTTTCCCAGTTTGTACAGTGGTGTTTGCCATAGGTGGTTTTTCTAGAATCTATGATCTTTTTAGAGTTTATCGATCTTGAAGTTCGCTTCATCGCTCATTTTGGATTCGAGCGTTACATTCGCTATTCCGTTTGTTTTTTCTCAGGGCCGTATGACGTACCCGATTTCCATCTCTGTGTATCCGTCGGTTCCGATCGACCACTGACGCTCTTTCGAGTTGAGACCGAGACGGAAGAAATTGAGAATCGCAGGAAGAAAAGTCATCTCTGCGATCTTCACCAGCGCTATGATGATACCGATGACTCCGAGAGGAAGAGAGAAAATAGCAGCAATCTGTGGACCAAGATTCGGCTCCAGGAGACGAAATATGCCATATGCGGCACCTCACCATATACCCATGATAGCAAGCTGACGCAGAGAAAGTCCAGCGACGATGGTATCCTCATTTTCTATTTGGATGGGAATCTTATACTGCATGAGATAAGTATAGCCTAAGAGTGATGAATCCGCAAGCTCTTTGGTGGCATTTCTTTTGACTTTTATACCCTTCGTCGTATAAATGGATTGAATTTTAGGAGTTTATAGGATAGCGGTCAAAAAATGAAATTTCTTCACTTATTTGTTGTTCTTCCTCTGCCTAATCACTAATCACTAATATCTACTCTCATGTTTTCTTTCGTCGAAAATCGCTTCCGTTTCTATGGTATAGCCATTGCTCTTGTCATCTTCTCTCTGATTTCACCCTGGATTTTCGGTACCAATAAGGGAATCGATATGACTGGAGGTATCCAGATCGAGTACTCAGTCTCATGAGATCGTGCTCGAGCGATCGAAGAAGCTCGAAACATCTCTGAAACTCTAAAATCAGAAACAAAAATATGAAATGTCTCTGTCGTAAACACGACAACAGTCTATGGTATCGCTGGTACTGACTCATTTATCGTCGAGGCTGGATTCGCCCTCGCTGAAGGGATGACAGATGCTGAACTTCAGACAGCAAAGACAGGATTCACAAAAAATCTTTCAGAAAAACTCTGAAGCCTGAAGGATACCAAGATTACGGAGTCTCGCTATGTGAACATCGGTGAATCATTTGGTGCGTATATCAAAAAATCTGCCTACATCACACTTTCGATGGCGGTGATCATGATTGCTCTCTATATTGCATATGCATTCAAGGGATCTATTCCTGGAATGTCATCACTCCCATTCGCGATAGTGACAGGAGTATCTCTCATACATGATGTGGTAGTAGCATTCGGACTCTATGTTGCGACGTCTTACTTCTTCCCAGAGTTTAAGATCGACACCTTCTTCCTGACGGCACTCCTAACGATACTCGGGTATTCGATCAATGATACCATCGTAGTTATGGATCGTATACGATCGAATCTGCGAGACAGCGGCGGGAAAAAGATGGGACTCTCTCACGTCATCGATGGGGCTATCCACGATACGATGCGTCGATCGATTCTCACTTCTTCTACCGTATTTATCGTACTTCTCGCGATGTTCTTCTTCGGACCAGAGAGTCTGAAAGGATTCACACTCACGCTCCTCTTCGGTACAGTGATAGGGACATATTCTTCGATCTGTATCGCTTCTCCGCTTCTGGTGGATATCACGAAGAAGAAGTAATTCCAGACCGTATCCCTACTTCGGTAGGGATTTTTTATATCCTCATTTTGCATTTCCTCTATTTTTCGATAGAGTATCGGCATATAATTGATCCCCCCCCCCCGTCATCTCGAACCCTATCCTACTCTCTTCACTCGTCCTTCGGTGCTT
>CAYVAG010000016.1:0-6042 GCA_964449265.1 uncultured Candidatus Peribacteria bacterium | reverse complement strand
GAGGGTTTTTTCTTCCCCCATTTCACCTTTCCCCTCTTTCTCGCTAGAGTACCGGCATATAATTGACCCCCCCCCCCCCCGTAATCTAGAACCTTTTCATGCTCTCTTCCCTCTTCATTCGTGGATTTCGTGGCTATGGTGAGTCAGGTTTTTCTCTCAGCGAAGATACTGCCATTATCGGAACCAACGGATCAGGAAAGACACATATTCTCGAGGCGCTTCACATCGTCAGTGGCGGACACTTGAGTTATATACAAGCACCGCGAGAACGAGAGAAAGTCATCTCTTTCGAGATCATCCATAAGAGCAATATCGGGAACAAATCCTACAGCCTCACCAGGCACGAGGGAAAAGATGTCTACATGATCCAAGGAAAAAAAGTAACAGGAGTGAAGTACCGTGAAGAGCTTCCCTATAGAACCGTGTTCGTCTCACCATTTGATATGAATCTCTTCTACTTCGCGCCCTCTATGCGCCGAGACTATATAGATAGTATCTTAGCACGTACCTTCGCGCAGTTCTCGAAGGTCAAGCGAGACTACGATGAGTCGATGCGCCAGAGAAATGCGCTTCTGAAAAAGATCCGTGAAGGCGAGGCAAAACGCACAGATCTCCCCTACTGGGATCGTATATTCAGAGGAAATGCTGAACTCTATACCCTCTATCGAAAGAAGTGGGGCAACTTCATAGAGGAACATATGGATACTATCCACTCATTTCTCTCGAAGTATAATCTCTCATTCCACTATACAGGAAGTATCGCGGCTCATGGAGGAACAGAGGTGCTCATGGAATATTTAGAAGAGAATCGTGAACGCGATATCCTCTCAGGACATACACATATCGGGCCACACCTCGATGATTTCGGATTCCTCATAGATGGAAGTGAGGAAAGTCATCTCTATCTCTCTCGCGGGGAAAATAAAGTCCTCCTCCTTGCTCTGAAACAACTCGAGATTCTCTTCATACGAAAACACCTCTCTCTTCCTATCGTTCTCCTCTTCGATGATATATTCGCAGAGCTCGATCAGGAACACGCGGAACGCGTTATAGAAACTCTCGATACAGACCAAGTGATCATGACGACCCAGAGAGTCCTTCCAAAAACTGAAAAATGGGCGCATTTTGCTTGCATAAATCTCGAGAATCAATAGTATATCCGAAGTATCCCCGAGTGGGTATTTTGCCCAATCCTTCTCGAATTTCTAAATATTCGTCACTATGCGAAAAATCCTTGCTCTTGCCCTCTCTTTCGTTCTCTCGCTTTCTCTCATGACGACCCTCTCTGCTGCTGACGCTGTAGGGAAGATTCATCACTTCACTCTCGTGGCTCCACCTACTGCGAAATCATGAGAAGCGATCGATATCACGGTCGAAGCAAAAGATAAAGATGATAAAATCATCACTGATTATCGTGGTTCTGTCTATTTTTCGAGTGATACTGATTTCGGCGCTACTATCCCAGCACAGGGACGAGCAGTGACATTCAATGAAAGTGATAATGGTTCCAAAAAACTCTCGAAAGCAGTGACATTCAAACGAACAGGAAATCAGAAACTTACAGTAAATGAAGCAGTAGAGGATGCCGAAGGATCCATCACGATACGAGTCGATGAGAATACTGCTCCTACATCTACTGGTGGGACAGAGACAGTGACGATTACTACTCCAGAAAAGGGTTCTCAAATCACAGGAAATAGTGTCATGGTGAGTGGAAAGACGAAAAAAAATAGTAAAGTCATTCTTCTTCTCAACGCCGTAGAAGTCGCAACCCTCGTTTCAGATGATACAGGAATATTCACAAAGAACCTTACTGATATCACGCAAGCAACCAATATTCTCAAAGTGAATGTCCTCGATGGAAACAATAGTATTATCGGATCAAGTGAGGTATCATTTTGAACCGTAACTGCAGGAGTGCTCTACTATGGAACTTCTGTCCTCCCTGCTCTCGATGTCGAGGCAAGCACCGGCATCACGATCACAGTAGACGCTGAGCCAACTCTTACTGAAGTGAGTATACTACTCGACGGATCACTCCTCGTTGCTCGCGAACAGTCACCAGGAAAGTATATCGCCTCGACTACTGCTCCTATAAAATCGGGGGCATATCCCCTCAATGTGACTATGAAAAATGTCCTCGGTGCAAGTATGACGAAACCCTCAGCGGTGATACTCAATGTAAAAGAGCCTGTAGTCCCGACGAGCACTTTCCGTAATGTAAAAGCAGTAGGAGAATGATCACGAGCAAGTTTCAACTTTTTTGTCGATAATATCCCCGCTGATGTTGTGAAATTCAAGATCGCTTATGGTGACTCTGCTGATAGTATGAGCCAGGAAGCAAGTACCTACGAAATAGAGAAAATCAAACAGACAGATGGAAGCTATAGTTGGTACGTGCCAGGACTTCAGATGAAGACATACGCATTCAAGATATTTGGTATGCGTGCTGATGGGTCTCTCTCGTCTCTGGCTTCTGAAATACTCTCTGTATCACTTGGTGGGGGGAGTTGTACGATCGGAAATGTCGGAAATGTCGGTGTCAGCACGATGAGCGATAAGACAATGCTCTCATGGGAAGCACTCTCTGGTGCGGTATCATACAATATTTATCGTGTTACAGCAGCGAAGGACTACGAACTCATACAAAACGTAAAAGAGAATACCTATACCCTCTATCTCTCATCTGGTGCTCTCGAATACCAAGACTTCGCGGTGAAGGCTCTCTGTGATAGTACGACAGAATCTGCTGTCCCTGCGATCGCAAATCGTGTCCAGACCGGTCCTGGTGCTCTCGCGATACTTGTGATCGTCTCTGCTCTCGCAAGTATATTCTTTGTGAGACGGAGAGTATATTAATTGTTCACATTTTTTCCTCACTCTTTCCTTGTTCCAGAGCCGATGCTCTCAGATGTGATATCTAAAATCTATAATTCCTTTGACAAGTGGATTCATTTTTATATAATCCCCGAGTTAAAAAAGAAGAAGCTTGCCTTCTCTCTCATTCATTTCCCTAATATTATCTGATTATGCTCGGTAAACTCAAGAAAAGAAAACGTCTCCGTGTCCACGGATTCCTCGCTCGTAAATCTACAGTAGATGGACAAAAGGTCCTTCGTGCTCGCCGCAGAAAGGGTCGTCACGTCCTCGCTGTGAGCTACCCGAACCGATTCAAGAACGTTCGTGGAAAAAGTAAGCACCACAATATCGCAGGTGGGAATGCACGTATCGTGACATTTCCTGGTGTGACTGAAAGATTTCGTGGTTAGTTCTTCATAGGGTCAAAATGATCGCAAAAAAATACAGACTCACAGAAAATGAATTTAGAAAGGTTCTCTCACGAAGAAAACCTTTCTTTTCGTATGGTATGGTGGCGAATGTCCTCCCAAGCAAGCTCGAATACGCACGTGTCGGGATCGTCCTATCAGGCAAGCAGGCACCAGGAAGTGTAAATAGGAATATATTTCGAAGGTGGGCATACGATCTCTCCCGTCCATTTCTCGACGGACTCTCAGTCGATGTAGTATTCGTGTTAAAGAAGGGGAAAGTGCTCGATCACAAAAATCCAGAAGTAAGAGGAGAAATGAAACAAGATATCGAGTTCCTCTGGAAAACTATAACAAAAGAAATAAAAAAACGCCCATAATAGGGCGTTTTTTTAGACATATATTTATGCGGCTTTCTCGACCAACATCTCTATGAGAATCTCCCTGGTTCTATCATCGAGTGATCCACTCGCGGTAAGTCCATGGGCCTTTTGGAGGGACTTCAGTGCGAGGATCGTCGAGGATCAGACGATACCTGTATCTTTGCCTCTAAAGTATCCAGTAGATTTCAGTGTCTTCTGAAGTTCTCTGACATGGATTCATTGCTCTCATTTTTTCGGAGACTGGAGAGAGGCGACCTTATCACTGGTGAGTTTATAGTTATTTTCCCATGCAGTCTTTTCTGAGAGGAGAAGCGCTTTTTCTGCTTCGATCTTCTCGAGTTCCGCATTTCTGAGAGTGATATACTGAGCATGAACCTCAGAAAGTGATGATCTCGTACGAGGACCGTAGTTTCCCGCTCCATCATCAGACTCAGAGACGATAATCTTATGGTCTTTTTGATACGCGATAACCATATCACGGACGCTTCGACCATCTATCGTATAACCGAGATCAGCGAACATCTGCATAGTTGTGGCTGAGAGTCCTCCATTCTGTGATTGGCCGACAGAACCAAACTGAGAGAGATCGATCTTTCCTGTATCGATATCCGTGAAGTTCAGGACCGGCTTAGTCGTATCATTGATGATACGTCCAGTGACTTTTCGTTTTCCCCAGATCATCGCTCGGCGAAGACCCGACTCTCATCGACCCATCCAGATATCGATACGATCATAGGATTGTCATTTTTCTCAGGCTTCCACGATAGCTCCCCCACGGTCTTCGACGATACCGACACCGAGACCATCGAACTCGATACGAGTACCGAAAGTATAGGATTTCGGCGCAGCGAGCATACCGGTAAATACAGGAGTACCACTCGCACCATGTGTACCATTTCCATTGAGTCGCTTCTCTGCCTCATAGTTTCCACGAAGGTAGAAGCTCTGATTCGGAAGGGGTGAGTAGTATGCTGTTACGACGAATTCTCTCTCCTCGGTTGCGGCATAACCACTTGCAGGAAGGAAAGAGAAAAAAGCAAAGATAGCGGTACAGATATAGCTATATTTCTGGAGTTTCTCGAATGAGAACCATGATTTCGGGGACTCTACGAACAGGAGAGCGATATCTTGGCGGATATTGGCTCTGAGGAGACTACTCGCTGAAAGCGAAAAAGATGAATACATGAAACAGTTTTAGGAATAAACGTTTCGTCTACATACCTCGCATTGATCGTCTTAGTTTTCTCGTAATTGCAGAGATAGCATAACACAATTATCACTTTCATGACAAGAATATTCGCTTGACTCTGACAATTTTTAGATTTTTATGCTCCTTCGTTTACGAAAAATGGTGTTTTCCGCCAAACCCCTTTTCCCTTTCTGAAGGTATCTCCAGAACGAAATACACACACTGAATAAGAAAAGAGGCTCAGATAGTATCCAAAAAGTGGAAAAAATCAAAAAAATCTTTGCAATACGCCCCACTTTTCATATACTGCCCGAGCTTGGCGAGTAGTACGAGGTATACGAATCTTGTTCAACAAACCAGTATGGCGGCCATAGTTTAGTTGGTTAGAACGCCGGACTGTGAATCCGGAGGTCGTGGGTTCGAGCCCCATTGGCCGCCCCATAATTATGTTAAAATTAAATTTCTTAATTTTTAACGCTTATTTCTTTACTTTTTTATTTTATGTCAGATTTTGCAAAAGATCTCGCGAGCTCCGCACCGATCAAATCATTCCAAAATGGTGAGATCGTCGCTGGAACTGCGATCGTGGCAAACCAGAAGATGATCCTCGTGGATCTCGATGGTCAGTTCACTGGTATCATCACGGGTTCTCATATGCACTCATCGACTGAAGACACAACTCAGATCGAGCCAGGAACTCGTATCGAGAGTATCGTCATCGGTGACGACGCTCATAGTGGTCTCATCCACCTCTCTCTCCGCAAGGCGAGCCAGGCGAAACTTATCGAGAAACTTCATTCGAATTTCGATACGAAGGAGATCATCACGGTCGTACCAAACGAGGCGAACAAAGGAGGACTTCTCATCGATCTCGATGGGATCAAGGGATTTATCCCAGTATCTCAGCTCACTCCAGCTCACTATCCACGTGTCGAAGGAGCCAATGCTGAACGTATCCTCGAACAGCTCGGGAAGCTCGTCGGAAAACCATTCCAGGTTCGTGTGATCAATGTCGATCAAGGAGGAAAGAAAATCATCTTCTCTGAGAAGGCAGCGATCGAAGAGCAGCGCTCTGCTGCTATGAAGACAGTAAAGGTCGGTGACATCGTCGAAGGACATGTCTCTGGTATCCTCACATACGGTCTCTTCGTCACATTCCAGGGAATCGAAGGTCTCGTCCACGTTTCTGAGATCGACTGGGGTC
>CAYVAG010000015.1:0-24580 GCA_964449265.1 uncultured Candidatus Peribacteria bacterium | reverse complement strand
TTATGGCTACTCCAGCATTCGACGTTACACAAATCTTCAATGGCATCCTCGATTCTCTTGCAGACAAGGAGCGCACAGTGATCACTCGACGTATCGGTCTCACAGGAAACCGTGAAACCCTCCAAGAGATCGGAGATACCTATGGTATCACGAGAGAGAGAGTTCGTCAGATAGAAGATGTCGGTATCAAGAAAATTGGTCGTATCATGCGATCGAGCCCACTTATGCGTATCCAGGAGTCTGGAGAAGCGATCCTGAAGATGCATGGAGGCGTCATGACTCGTGATCGCCTTATCAGTGCTATCATCGCCGATCTTGGGTTCGCTGACACGGTCAACGAAAACATCGTCGATGTCCTCCTTCAGGCTGACTTCAATCTCCAACGTTCAAAACCACAGCTCGGGACTCGTACCTACTACCATTTTCCTGAGATCCAGAAGAAACAAATCGAATCGATCCACAAAGAAATCTCAAAAATCCTCAAGAAAAAGGGAGACATCATGGAGAACTCTGTCCTCTACGAAATGGTGAAGATCAATCTCTTCGCTCAGTTCGGAAAGGTTGAGCCAATTATGATCGACTCAGTTATCGATATCTACCTCGATCTCGTAAAGGGAGAAGAGAAATTCGTCGGTCTCGAGAAATGGAAGATCCTCAATCCTTCAACACTGAAAGATAAGGCAATCTACGTTCTCAAAAAGAAGAAAGAACCGATGCACTTCCTCGACATCGCAGGTAGTATCACCGAGTACTTCCATGAGCCAGTAAAGATCTCTACGATCCATAATGAGCTTATCCGAAATGAAGAATTTGTCCTCATCGGTCGTGGTATCTATGTTCTGAAGGATTGGGGCTACAAAGATGGTACTGTTCTCGATGTCATCCTCGATATCTTCCAGAAGGCGAAGACTCCACTCTCTACAGAAGAGATCACGAACCGTGTTCTCAAAGTCCGCCAAGTCAAGACGACAACTATCTACATGAATCTCCAGAATAAGAAATACGTCGAGCGAGTAGGACGAAACCTCTACCAAGCAAAGACGAAGTAGTCATTAGATATTAGGAAATACTTTATAGAAGGAGCCCATGGGGGTTCCTTTTTTTATGTATCCTTAAATATCTTGTATTGGCGAGGGATTTTCTATCTCGTAGCTTTGTGATAGAGAAAGTTGTGATATGATAAAAAGGTTATTCTTACTATTTGTAATTCCTCATATTCTATGGAACCAGCTACATTTATCGGATTTCTTCTCGCACTGGCTCTCGGTGGACTCATCGGTACTGAGCGAGAGCTTCCCTGGGCTGGTACCAGACCAGGTGGTGCCACAGGATTTGGTGGTATTCGTTCTTATGCTTCGATTGCATTTCTCGGGGCGATCTCTGTCTGGATGGATCAGACACTCGGTATGCATGTTTGGACTATTATTGGTGCCATACTCTCTGGTGTGCTTATTATCGTTTCCTATGCGTACTCGTCATTTCATCAGGATAAGATGGGAGTCACGAGTGAATACGCGACTTTTATCACATACTTTATCGGGGCTATTTCCATGATGTGATATTACACCGTCGCTGTTATCACTGCTATTTTGCTCCTTCTTTTACTTTCGGCAAAAGAGTATTTTGCAAAACTGAAGGCACGGTTTTCTCGAGAAGAGCTTGGAGATACCCTGAAATTCGCGGTAATCGCTCTTGTGATCCTCCCACTCCTTCCTGATGCGCGATATTCTCTCCTCGACATGGCCAACTGGATCGCTGCATGACATCTTTCCTGGACACACCCCATTGCACTCGCAAAATTTTTCAATCCTCATGGTATCTGGCTTTTTGTCGTAGTCATGACAGGTGTAGAGTATGCTGGATTTTTTCTCGGAAAAATGCTTGGGCACCGTGGTGGTATACTCGCCTCTGGTTTTGTATGAGGGATCATATCTTCCACAGCAACGACTGTGGCCATGACTCGCAAATCGAAAGAACACCCAGAACATAGGAATTCTTATGTGGTAGCGACACTTCTCGCCTCTTCTATTATGTTTATTCGAGTTGTTATTGTAGCGTGGTATATCTTTCCTGAGATTCTGACCTCTATCCTTTTGCCAGGATGAGTTATGTTTGTAACTCTTACGTTGGCCATGCTCTACTATCTCCATGCTTCATGGGGAGAGAAGACCCCTATAAAGCCGGATGAAAAAAAAGATGCTTATAAAAGTCCATTCCAACTTATCCCAGCGCTTCAGTTTGCTGGACTCATCGTGATTATCAAGTTCATCGCCATTCTCTGAAAAATCTATAAAGATGTCGTTCCTCAGGAAATATCCAACTACTTTCTCGGCCTGATTTCTGGATTTGCTGATGTCGATGCTGTGAATTTCACGATGTCAGAGTGAGCTAAAGATGGTTCTATACCGGTTTTTATAGCTGCTACGACGATCCTCATCGCTGTCATGTCGAACAATACTGTAAAAGCCTCCATAGCCTATCGATTTGGGGAAGGAGAATATGGAAAAAAAGTATTTATAGGATTTGGGATATCTATCCTCTTTGGACTCCTCGCAATCGCTGGAATATATATATTTGGTTAAGCGAAATCACTAAAATCCAAAATTGCCTAAGCTCCCCGAAAGACTCTCGAGGAGTTTTTTGGTGGTTTCGCGAGCATCTTGTCCGAGTTTTGAGGTATCTATCCCGCCTTTTTCGAGAAGGTCGCGCGCACTCTTCGTGACATCACCCGTATCGATCGAGTCCCAGAGTGACTGCCGCTCGAGGCTATCTTTTATATTCGCAGGTACCGCGGCCATCAGATATCCTCTGAGGACTTCACGTTCTTTCTCGAGTCACTTTCCTCCGAGAGACTGGTAGTAGGGGAGAAGAGCATTTTGCATATCTGGAGTGAGTCACTCGATCTTCTCATTCGTGAGAAGCTCTGAGATTTTTATATCGCGAAATTTCGCAAAATGAGAGAGAAACCATCGTGTGATGCTCTCGAGAGGGTTCCATGTGCTGAGTTGTCCTCCGAGAGTGTCTATGCGTTTTCGTACGGACTCAAGTCGCGCTTTCTGGAACTCGGCATCTTGGAGGTTGTTATAAGCTCACCATGCGGTATCGAGGAGTTCTTTTCATTTTTTCACCCAGATATTCTCACTATCGACGATGTCCCCGGGGAGGAGTGTGAGTACTCAGCCAGAGATATCAGAAAGGTGCATAGCATGGTCGACTGCGTGGATATAGCCACTATCGAGATTCACCTCGAACGTCGTACCACGGACTCAGGCGACGATATTGTTCTTCGGAAGGCGTGCCTTGAAGTAGGAGTCTCATATGAGGGTACGGATGACGGTATTCCACACTTTTCCTCGTTTCATATCGTAGGCGATCTCGATCTTCTGATAATCGGTACTCGCGTACATTTTCTGTATGACGATGCGGCTATTGGCTCCGATACGAGTGATACTCCGATCGGGCCACGTGACGGCTGCACGGGAAGATGCTCTGGTCTCTATCGCATCACCTGCGACAAGGTCGAATTTTTCTCATTTTCCCATATCGTATGCAGTCTCACCGCGTATCACACTCGCAGATCACTCCTCGACGCTGAGAGTCGGCGTGACAGGATCATCACTGTGGATCGCTTCGTAGTATCGATATGTTGATAATCCTATCATGCCTATAACAACGAGAAATAGGATTCCCAATGAGATGAAGAAAATACGGAGATTCATGATTATAAAAATTCGACTGGAAAAATACACTTTTCCAGATATTCTAGGAAAAGCGCTAGAAAAAGCAAATCACCGTGAATACACGATTTATCTACATACTGATTGCGCTCGTCGCTGTCATCCTCTATGAGCTCTATCTCATCGGGTTTTATAAGTATCAGGACTTCCAGACCAACACATATATAGAATCCCTCCAGACAGTAAATACTGAGATAGCACTTCGTAATACGAGTAAAGAAAATCTCAATCTCTATATCCGAACAAAAGCATACCAAAGCTATGTCGCAAAAGCAACACAGAATAAAAAATTACCCGCGGAAGAGGTAACCAATGTCGTCGATGAAGCAAGTATGCGTGGAAATGAGAATATCGATGTCAGTGATGTCCTCTTTCAGATACAAAAGAGAGAAGAATCTCCGACCAAAAATATGACAAATCAGGAAAAATGGTGGTATATCCTCTCTCATGCGGGCGAGTACTTCTAGATTCGAGGAGATAGTCTCCATGTCCTTCTTGCTTTACTAGAAATTTCTGTAAAATCTTTTCTATGCATACTCTTTATATTCTCATTGGCTCTCTTCTTGCACTGTTTCCTGCTTCACTTTTTGCTGCCTTCGAGACACAGGGATTCACCTCATGGGATGCATCCTCCTGAGCCTTCCAGTGTGAGGCTACCTGTTTTATCCTCCTCTGAGCTCCAAGCGGAGGACTCCTCGAGATCGATGCTCACATCGAAGGACAGGGTATGATCGCTTATGGATATCTTATCGATAATACGATAACTCCGATAGGCTCAGAGAATCTCTGAAACGATATTTCTATTCGTAGTGAACTCTCTCTTCATCCCCAATTTGCTCTTCTGCGTACCAAACCTCTTGTTGTCTTGATTCAAGGGAAGACACACTGAGTATTTTCACAGCTCTCATTTCGTAATGTCACTTTTTCTGAAAAAATCACTCTCAGGTGGAACGAATTCTGGACGCTACGACCATTTGGCCCTGCGACGATCAACCTCCTCTATGGTCCTTTCATGGGAGGGAAAAGTGCAAATAATGTCTTCTATACTATATTTATCATAGGAGTATTTCTCATAGTGTTCTTTATAAAAAAAGAAAAGAGGCCCCTTACGGTGGCTATACTTGCACTCAGCCTCTGGTGTATCTATGATCTGCGTATGAGTGCTGAAATCATGAAGACATATACTTCCGATATCACCTCGCTCAGTCAGTCATGAGTATGATTTCGAGATCGATGAGATTTTTACCAGTTTATCGACTTTGCGAAAGAATCCCTCGAGAAAAGGTGAGTAAAGAAAGATGTTCCGGTATCTTTTTACACAGACAATAGTTGGCCATTTCCTGATAGTGCACGCTATTTTCTCTATCCTCATGCGCTTCTGAAAAATGCCCCATCAGATACCCTGCTTGTATACGCATATTCTGATATAGCATTGACTGCAAGTGGATTGACACTTAGTGGGATCTTTATGGGCACAGGAGTGATAGAGCCATTTTCTTCGAGTGCATTTATTTTTTATCGTAGATAGTATGATAGTTCTCTCACAGATAGTTGCTTATCTTCTTGTATTTCTCCTTGGATATGTGAGCCTCTCACTTCTTCTCACTCAGAGTACACGTCCTGTCTTTTTTCGATGAGAGTTTTTTGTTATCGCCTTTCTTCTTGGGGTGATCGAGATTGGATTTCTTCTTTTTCTTCTCGGATGGGTATGAGTACCTCTTTCACTTCTTCCTGTAGCATGAACTCTTGCTGTTATATGAGGAGTCTTACTATTTTTCCTATTTCGAACCAAGGCATATCCACACTATCGAAATATACCACTTTCGCCTTTGACGAGGATACAAAAATGGATCATATTTATCCTTTCAACTCTTGTAATTTTTAAGTGTGTACTGGGGTTTCTCGATATCACAAGTATTCCTACATATCAAGATGATAGTTTTGCTAACTGGAATATGCGGGCACAGGTATTTGCGGAAAGAGAGAGTCTAATCCTCGATGTGGCTGACCCTGAGTTTCTCGGAATGGGCTACAAACAATACCCACTTACTCCCTATCTCCTGAAGACATTTCTTTCGTTTTTTGCTGTTTCTTGGTCAGATGCCTATATCAATCTTCCCTCTTATCTCTTTTTTCTCTCTTCACTTGTACTTATCTTCTTTACCGTGCTTCGAATCACAGAGGATCGATTCTTATCATGTATAGGCTTCTATATCGGAGCATCTTTGCCACTCTACTTTATCCATGGCACGAGTCCCTATTTCGATGTATTTCAGGGAACATATTTTCTCCTTGCTATTTTAAGTGGTTTTCTTTTTCTTCGAAAAGAAGTATCATGGATTATTCCCGCGATTTTTCTCGGAATTCTCGGATACACAAAGAGCGAATGACTCATTATCTATATGACTGCAGGACTGGTGTCTCTCGCTGTATTTCTTTTCTTTTCCTCTGAAATACAAAAACAGTGGAAAACGTATTTGAAAATTTTCCTTGGAGCCATTATCGTGAATCTTCCATTCATCATCTTCAAGCTCTCATATGGACTCGGATTCGGAAATGGTGACGCCTCTGTTTGAGCTACGAAACTTTCTCTTCATACGGAGATATTTTATCCGCTTTATATTGCCCTTTTTCAAGAAGGGAACTATAATCTCTTTCCATTTTTCTTCTCTCTTATTTTTATAGGCGCTTTCCTCACAAAAAAATTCCGCAAAAGTCTATTCACAGGAGAAAATATCTTTCTCTTCGCGGGAATTCTCTCTTTTTCTATGATCCTCTTCGTCTATCTCACAACCTTCACCTATCAGTATGTCCTCGATCAGACGGGGATCAATCGTAGTATCGTACAGCTCCTTCCTATTTTTGCCGTAAGTTTTATCACCCTTATCCATTCCCTTCGCCATGCTCGCTAAGATCCCCTACATCAGGAAAATCCTTTCCACATTTCGTCATACCTCTCTCCATGCTCGAGGCTATCTTGCCATACGGCTCATGCTCTTGCCTCATGATTTTCTCTCATTTCTCGAATCCAACCTTTCTAAAAAGGAAAATATCCTCGATGTCGGTTGTGGATACGGGCTTGTCACCCTCTTTCTTTCGTATATCTGACACGAAGGGAAGATTATGGGAGTCGATATCGATGCGATACGTATTCGTGACCTTCAGGCGTTACCCCTCCCTTCGAATATATCATTTCTCGAACGTGATCTTATCGGAGAGGGGTTCTCGGGTCTAGAGTGATACGATACCGCCATCATGGTGGATATACTCCATCATCTCGATGAACCGACACAAGTCGCACTCATCGCCTTCCTCGCGAAACAGGTGAAGACACTTATCATCAAAGATATAGACACGACTCCTCGCTATAAGTACCTCTGGAACTATTTCCACGATCGGTATGTCATGAGGAATGATATTCTCTGTTTTCTCGGAAGTGCGCGTATACGAACTGAACTTGAGAAAAATGGATTCACAGTAGAACCCCAGAAAATTACTTCACCGTTTCCGTATCCACACTATATGTTCGTAGCACGTCGCTAATATATGAACTCCTCTCTTCTTCTCATCTTTGTATCTGCCCTTCTGAATGCTCTTGCTCAGATCACGTGGAAGTATGGTCTCTCAAATCCAGTGAGAGATACATACTCCTTTGCAGAGAAAATTCTGGCTCTCCTTACCAATACGCCATTTATGTGAGGGTTCTTTCTCTACGGAGTGAGTATCCTTATCTGGATTGTCGTCCTCTCAAAAGTCGAGGTTTCCTACGCTTATCCTATCCTCTCCCTTTCTTACATATTCGTTATTTTTGGTGGATACTTTCTTGGGGAAGCACTCACTCCCATGAGACTTCTCTGAGCTTTTTGTATTATGCTGGGCATACTTTTTATCGCTCGATCCTAGATGCAACAAAATATCTGAAACATTATCAGAGGAGATAGCTCACAAGCAGAAAAAATTGTTTCTTTACGAGAAATTTTTTCTGCTTCTCACGATGTTGTATTTTCTGACCTCGATGATACTATCACGTCATATAGTTCACTTCTCTATTCGCGAGTATATCTCATGAAGAAAATGTTTCCATGAATCACGCCAGAGATGATATCGCAAAGAGTCATACCCTATATGACTTTCCAGAAAGTGTTTCTCGATCTCGTACACTCTCGAAATATCAGAAAAATTGTTATCCTTTCGAGAAATGATTATCCATTCTTAGAGCTCCTGCTACCACATCTACAGGATTATTTCGCTCCTCTGGGTATCGAGATCCTCGCTATCGTCGGTAGGCTCGATGGAAAGTTCTCTTTCTCGAGTGAGGATAAGATAGCTATCATACCGAGGGGAAGTCTTCTCATTTCTGATGTCTTCGAAAAATATGCACTTATAGCATATCCCTACTTTCTTCTCACTGAGGATATACCATTTTTTCATAAAAAATTTCTCCAGTTCGAAAAATCCCTTCGCCTTCTTTTTTTCTTTTTCTCACTTTTTTTCCGATGAAAAATACTTTCCAAATAGGACTTCTCCTCATACAGATGCTTCGTCCAAAACAGTGGATCAAAAATTTGTTTATCTTTTTCCCACTTATTTTTTCGGGACTTTTTCTCGATCTTTCTCTGCTTTTCGAAGTGAGTATCGCTGCTCTCTTCTTCTCTCTCTTTTCCTGATCTACATATATCTTGAATGATATTCACGATAGAGTGAGTGATGCCCATCATCCGAAGAAAAAATATCGTCCTATAGCAAGCGGGAAAGTATCTGTATCTACAGCTCTCTCTGTATTTTTCTTTGTATTTTTTGGTACACTGGTTTTAGTATTTTTTTCTTTCCCGAAGGATATCTTTCTCCTTTTTCTTGCTTATTTTTCCTATACTCTTTTTTATTCTTTTTTCCTGAAGGAACAGTTTCTTCTCGACGTATTTGCCCTCTCGATTGGTTTTCTGCTCCGTATTTTTATCGGAGCAGCTCTCATCAGTGTCGAGCCGTCTCTCTGGATACTTTCTATGACATTTTTTGTCTCTCTATGGTTCGGTTTCTCGAAGCGTTATCAGGAACTGGCCTTCGGAAAAAGCACCAGAAAAGTTCTCGAATACTATAGTGAGGAGCTTCTGCGTATCCTCCTTTCCATGACGACGACGATACTTATCGTGATCTATGTGTTCTATGCGTATACAGAACATTCTGGCGATGCTCTTATCCTGAGTGTTCCCCTGTTTGTACTTATCCTCATACGATACCTTGCTATCGTCCTCTCTGCGAAAGACAGAGAAAAAAGCATAGAAGATATTCTTCTTTCTGATACGACGATTCTCGTAAGTGGTTTCCTTATGCTACTCTGTCTCTTTATCGCATTTTCTCCGACCTACTTCACTGCCTTTTTTATGTAAGCGGTGAATTTTGATACTGCAGTATCAAATATTCTCAGGTACCTATTCCATTTGTCTGCTATTTTTGCATACTTCGTTTTTGTCTTATCGATAAAGGTATCTTTATCATTTTGATAGGTTTTTGCTACTCCTTGGCCCGCAAGGATATATCCCATGTTTTCCCAGGCGAGGGCCTTTTGTCTCGCAAGATCTTGGCATATCGTCTCAGGGAAAGCATCACTCCCAGTCGGGTTGCACGCTTTCTGAAAGAGAGAGATATCGCATACGGCGATATATTTTTTTCTGTATTCTTCTGTCGTTTTTCGAATATCGAGAATCCATGATTCTATGTTTGTATTTCGTGTATCCTGAAGTTTCTCTGCCCACTTCATCGCATCCTGATCAATCTTTGCAAAATCTGTCTGGACGTAGATTGAGCCACAGATGCGGTCCCGAGTGAGTGGAAGACTGGATTCAAGAGAAGTATCTCCCGATGGACATATATATTCTGTGATAGATGCCTCATTCCTTGCATTTCGTGCTTCGAGACAAGATTCTGTTTTGGTCTCATATTCTGTCTTTGCACTCACGTGAACAGAAGAAACAGACAAGTATAACAGACAAAATATGTAGAAAAAAGCACGAAAAATCATACTATTTATTTCCGAAAATAAGTCGTTTTAAAAGTCACTTTTCTCCTATCTTTTTTGGATGCTCATGAAGATCTGTTGGATTTTTTTCTCATTCATGATCATCCTTTGTTTCATGGGAGTCTCGTATTTTTTTGATCCCATAGATCGACGCGATGAGTCCTCAGAGTATGAGCCCAGTGACGACAGTATCCACTTTTTTTATACCCTCTTTTGCGACATCAGTCGTTTGTATGTTGGATTTTTTTCTGAAAAACATAGATGAAGTGGGGGATGGTACATCGAAAAACAAATAATTTTCTGGATATTTCACTCGCTTGAGCTCTATATCGGAGTATTATTCTCCTATTTTGATACTTTTAGAGAAGAAGGTAATTTTCGGAACATGAATCATGATAGTGTTATAGTCGACCGTTGCTTTGATCTTATTGAATGCGAGATTTTCCGGAAGGATGATCGAGCGAGAAAAAGGTCCGTAGTAACATTCTTCTACGAGCATTCGCTTTGCATCGAGGTAGATGGGTGCATGCTTGCGTTCTCCTGAGAGTGTGAGGATATTGCGTGAGAGAGCGATATCGATATCTGACGGGTCCACTCCTGCTACTGGCGCCACGATGATAATCTCTTCAGCGAGGTCAAGGACATCAACTGCGATCTGTCCGACGTCGACTTCGTGTTCATGCCCAGCATGGATATCTACCTCGATCTCATCAGATCCGTGGTGGGATTTTTCGTCATGGCGGTCATCATGATGAGGATTTGTGTTTTGAGGATTCACCCCAGTTCCACCGACACCAAAGAGTTTAGACATAGTTCGAAAATAGAGAATGATAGGCGAAGAATTGCAGAGTGAAATCGAGGCTGCCTCGCCTGGAATTTCAGTTACTTACTATCGATATCCTATCTATCTTCACGCCTTTTGCAAGTTTTACTCTGCGATGAGTTTCTTATAAGCCTCGATAATAGTATCGTTTCGGGAAGTGATATCTTTTTTGATCATTCGATCTTCCATTGCCTTCATTTTTGTACTGAGGATGTCGATATGATGCGAGTGTATACGATCATCACTGTATTCACTATAGATAGGGAGATCTGAGAGTATGCTTGGTAGACCTCTCCCAAGTGCTGAGGCGAGACTATATATTCGACTTGGGTAGGGGCCAAGTGCGAGAAAAAGAGAGGCCTTATCGTAGAGAAGAGTACGTTCCCTTTCTCGAGGAGTTCAGACCAGTTTTATCCATGGGAGGAGGTCAAACGACCGTATGAGCGAGCTTAGGTGACCAAGATTTTCTCCCATATCTCCTACGATCACGAGGTGTCTCTTTCCGCTAAGGTTATGGATATAGTGACTATACTGTTTTATGAGTTCCACGGCATGCCATTCAGAACCAGGAGTGCCCTCTACGATGATATACTCTCGTTCTCATCTTCATGAGAGGGTTCATATTTTCTCATGTTTCTCCCCAGTCTCCATGAGAAGTGGTATGACTGAAATATGTGATGGAGAAATATCAAAAAAGTCAGAAATACTTTCTTTCAGGGAGTGGTGTGGTACGATGATATGTTTAGATCGTCGAAGAAGTTTTCTATATCCTTGTTCACGTGAGTATTTCTCGAACCATCCGAGATTCTCTCTTGGGTAGAGAAGCGGTGCTATATCTGGAAGATGAGAAAGTGTGGGGATATGGTGATCGAGAGGAGCAAGGGAGGAAAAAGATATGATACGACTCGGTCCGTGAGCGTGGTGCGATATCTTTGCTCTTCCAGGTCTCCAGCGACGAGATATGAGAATCGTGTCTTCGCGCTCGATCGGATCACCTTCGTAAGCAAGAAAAGTGAGTCTATCGTGTGGAAAGTGACTTGACCAAATATGCGCCCATATTTCAGCATAGCGTATATGAAGGGCGTCTCTCGGATTCGATGTGCGGACGTCGATGAGAAGGTGCATATCTAATCTACAGTGATCTTCTTCGCATCTTCGCTCGTGATGACTGTATCAGAGATGATGAAGTCACGAGAAGGATGATAGAAATCAAGTGCTCCTTCGCCTACCTCTTTCACGATAGAGTCGAGTACCGCGTCGAGTTTCATTTCTACTTGTGTTCCTTTATCCATATCCTTGAGTTGGCAGATTCATTTTTTTGCTTCCATGATCCCGATGACGATAACAAAGCGTGCACCGACGCGGTTTGCTTTTTTCAGTTGTACCTTGATACTCGGGGTTCCGAGTGAGAGGAGACTATTGAGTCCCTTTTTTCTTGCCTCGATATTTAGAGGAAGTGCGAGGCGTTTTGCCTCATCACCAAGTTGCATGATGTAGAGGTGGATTTTATCCTTATTGCGAAGCTTGACTCCGTGTTCCATCATCGTTTCTATGAGTCGCTCAGCTCAGAATGCAAAGCCTACCGCAGGAACCTCAGTTTTGTATCCGATAGACTTCGCGAGACCATCGTAGCGACCTCCACCACCGAATGCATCCTGAGTACGGCCAGAACCATCGACGAATTCCCATACTGTATGACAGTAGTAGTCGAGTCCACGAACCAGTGTCGGATCTTCTACAAAATCTACTCAGAGGATGGTGAGGTATTCTTTCACGGTATCATAGAACTGCTTACTGTCTTTTTTTAGGAAATCTGTCATCTTCGGCGCTATCGTGAGAAGCTCGCGTACATCAGGATTTTTGGAATCGAGAAGGCGGAGGGGATTGCTCTCGAGTCGAGCGAGATCTGTCTCATCGAGGAGATGACGACGTTCCTCGAAAAATGCCTTAAGCTCTTCGAGATATTTCTCTCGTTCTTTTGTTACTCAGAGAGAGTTGATCTTGATCGTATAGGTTCCAGCGAGACCGAGTCCATCCATGATATTTTTCATGATATAGATTGCCTTCGCATCGAGGATAGGATCTTCTTCTCCGATGATCTCAGCACCGACCTGGTGAAACTGTCGGTATCGCCCTTTCTGCGGACGATCGTAGCGAAAGTGTGGTTCGATATAATAGAGGTATACCGGCTGTGGTTCTTCGAGCATATGCTCGAGATATGCGCGCATAACTCCTGGAGTACTCTCTGGCTTCATGACGACTTCACGCCCTCACTTATCCGTAAAATCGAACATCTCTTTTGTCACGATATCAGAGCTATCTCCTGTGGAGTGTGTGATGAGTGATTTCATCTCCAAAATCGGTGTCGTGATACGAGTAAATCCGTTGGTTCGGAACTCATGTCGAGCGACTTTTTTCAGAAAAGTGAAGTACCGCTGGTATTCACCGAATATATCTTGCATGCCGCGTACTCGTGGGGGAAGCTCCATAATAGTGAAGAGTTAAGAGTGAAAAATGAATAATACCGAAACAAGGAGAAACAGGAAAATGGCACGACTGGAAATCGTGCATTTATATGAGTTGAGTATATACAGAAACTCTAAAAAAACAAGATTATCGGTATTCTATACGAGCTGCCTGGTATATCATATAGCTATGTATTGCATGGTCTAATGGCATTCCAATGAGTGATTCTATTTCTGATGTAACACGGACTCAGATGTTTTCTATAAGGTTTCTGTGAGGGTTAAATGAATCTGTTCATACTGGTTCATGTGATTTCATCTCTGCCCAGAATTTTCCTTGTCAACCAAAGAAGCTTTTTCAAATAAGATTGAGTGGGCGTACATCAGGCCCGAGAAATACTCAAATAGTAGGATCTGTTCGTAACATAGTATAATAGTAAATTAAATATAATTATAGTAATTAATATTATTTGTCAAAACTTGTTTTCTCATATTTTTTCGCTATACTCCGTTTTATCATTCCCTTAAGCTAAACATATCATGGAATTCAAAAATTTTTCTCTCCTCGAACTCGAAGACTTTGTCAAAACTGGAACAGCAACGTACGAAGAAATATATGCCTATTTTCTCGATCGTGCGAAGAAATACAATGAAGAACTTCATGTATTCAATACTCTTCCCATCGAAGGAAAGAGTACATGACTTCCGATCGCGGTGAAGGATATCTTCTGTGAGACATGAGTCCGTACCACTGCTGCATCGAAGATGCTCGGGGATTTCGTCCCACCATATGAGTCGACAGTCACCGAGCGCATGAAACAAGCAGGATATGTCTCATTTGGGAAGACCAATATGGATGAATTTGCGATGGGGTCGAGTGGGGAAAATAGCGCCCTTGGTCCTACGAAAAACCCCTGGGATCCAGCTCGTGTACCTGGGTGATCATCCTCTGGTTCTGCTGTAACTGTTGCATCAGGACTCGCCCCAGCAGCACTTGGTACAGATACAGGAGGGAGTATACGTCAGCCAGCATCTATGGTCGGTGTAGTTGGCTTCAAGCCAAGTTATGGGCGCAATAGTCGCTATGGTATAATGCCTATGGCATCATCACTCGACTGTCCTGGATACTTTACTCACACTGTTCGTGATGCTGGACATCTCTATGAAGTGACTGCATGACATGATCCGCATGATGCGACTTCGCTCATAAATCCTGTGACTCTCGATCCAAAAATCTGGGAACGAAAAGATCTCACCTGAGTGCGTGTCGGAGTTCCGAAAGAGTATTTCATAGAAGGTATCGAAGAGTGAGTCGAGAAGACTATCCGTGCGGCGATCGAGAAACTTCGATCACTCGGAGCGGAGATCGTCGACATCTCTCTCCCGCATACATCCCAGGGGATTTCTGTCTACTATATCATCTGTCCAGCAGAAGTCGCATCCAATATGGCTCGCTACGATGGCATCCGCTATGGTCATATCGCAGAGTGAGCTCATGATATCTCACGCAATCGAAGTGAAGGTATCGGAGAAGAGGTTCAGAGACGTTCGCTCGTTGGTTCGTATGTGCTCTCTTCTGGATTCTACGATGCCTATTACAAGCGAGCAAGTGATGTGAGAGAACTCATTCGCGAGGATTTCCGAAATGCATTTTCCACGGTCGATGTCATCGTCTGCCCCACTGCACCAAGTGTCGCCTGGAAGATCGGAGAAAAGTCAGGTGACCCGATGAAACTCTATCTCGAAGATGTCTTCACGATCCCAGCATCGCTGGCTGGCCTTCCTGGCCTTACCGTCCCTGCAGGATATGCTCCAGCTCCGGACGAGCCATCACTCGAACTTCCTGTCGGTCTCCAGATCCTTGGTCCTGTCCTCGGAGAAGCGGAGTGCCTCATGGTCGGACATGTCTTCGAGCAGGCGATGAAGGAAATTATAAACTCAAAGAAGCCAAAGATTTTCTAATCCTTTTTTCTTATGACCCCATTTCAGATATTCGTTACTGCCAGTGTGGTCGTAATACTCGCCCTCCTCATCTCACTCATACTCTGGATACAGATCAGAAATATGACGAGTGGATATGCGAGACGAGCTGCAAGCTACTATACTTTCTGCTTTCTTCTCTATGTGATCGGGCAATCGCTGGTCGTCATCCAGGCACTTCGCTGGATATCCTTTCGCACAGATATATCGAGCTATCTCTATGCACTCGCATCACTTCTGTTTGCGCTTGGCACGTATTATCAGTATAAGAGTCTAAAAAAATAATTTCACTCATGAAAAATCCCGAACTTGCTTCGGGATTTATTTTTTCAGGAGATCGAGCACTCACGAGAGTCGCATGTACTCTGTATAGCTCATATCGAGTTTTTTGAGCTTGGTCGCCAGATCGACTCCGAGATATCTCCAGTGCCATGGCTCGACTTCATAGGCATCGATGTATTCTCATTTCTGGTAACTTTGGTGCCAGCCATATTCATGAGCATGGAGTTTGAGCCAGGCGATATATTTTCTATAGCGAGCATTTTTCTCGTAGTCAGACTCTGTGGTTGCATCGAATACATCGATCGCGAGCCCAAGTTGGTGCTCACTATACCCAGGGGGAGCGCAGAGTGTATCAGTACATTTTCCGAGGTCCCACATCCGCTGTTGATATGCCGCACTTCGATATCCACTGATCACGACGAGTGGAGTAGAGAAGTTTTTCTCGAAATCGCGAGCCATATTCCAAAGAGCGTTTCGTGCTTCTTTTCTGAGAAATATCGTACGTCCTGCCTCGCTCACACTCGTCGATCCACTTACGCTTTCGAGATCGTTTGGAGCATAGTTTTTGTCTCTGAGAGGGATATATCGGCTTACAAATGCATCGAGATCAGCATCATTTTTCTCTTCATGAGATCTGAGGATGGGTATCGTCCTTTGGAGAAGAGTTTGTCATTTTTTCTCTAACTCACTAAAAGAAGCCTCTCCAGAGAGGCTCATGAGGGATGTGAGAGTGAGAGCGGCGAGGAACATTAGAGAATTTTTTTATTGCGGAAGAGGAGAAGTACGGTCAACAGAAACAGGATGACTCCTGCTATCGAGAATCCGATAAGTGTATTGTTGAAGTGCCCACTTTCGACATTCATCCCGAAGACTCCCGTGACGACGGTGAGTGGAAGCATAAATGCAGAGAAGACCGTGAGATACTTGATCGTCGTATTCGTCTCGAGTTCGAAGACGCTTTTGAGCGTATCTTCCATAGAGTCGATATTTTCCTGGAGGAGTTGGATCTCCGAAAATATCTTATCGAGTTTATCCTCGAGATTCTCGAAGTAGAGCTCTACTTCTTCAGAGAAGCGCTCTTTCATGCGAATTTCAACCATCTTCAGCACGCCGATCTGTGGCTTCATCATGTGCTTGAGAGTGATGATATTTCTCTTTCTTGTCATGATCGCCTTGATAAGGTCTGGCCCACGAGCCGTGAAGAGTTCCCGTTCGAGAAGTTTCAGATCTTTTCCGAAACGCTCGAGCATTTTCATCGTCTTATCGAGATAGTGTTCGATGATATCATAGAGGAGAAATGCGGGTGTCATTTTTTCTCATTTTTCGAGTCTCGTCTCGTACCCTTCGTAGACGCGTTTCATCGTCTTTGACTGGTAATAGCGAAATGAAAGCAGATAATCTTTCCCGACGAAGATATTGAGCTCGTTATGGATATAGCGTTCGGTCGTGGTTTCGTATTTCGGGAAATGCAATACGAGGAAAAGGTAGTCATCGTAGGTATCGATACGCGCATATTGGTTCTCTTCGAGGATCGCTTCTTTATCGAGTTCGTGGAAGTTGTATTGTTTCACGATCGTATCGATGTCTTCCAGAGGGGGGTTGATAAAATCCCTCCATGGTCAGGTAGGAAGATTTTTCTTTTCACTTTTTATTCCAGCGATTTTTTTGATCGGCATATACTCCGTATTATAGAAATTTTTTTCTATTGTCGACTTTATCCTCATCGAATATATTGACTTTGACTTCGGAGGCTTTTTTCATACTATGCTCTTCACTCGCCCAGGTGGTGGAATGGTAGACACGGAGGTCTCAAAATCCTCTGCCTCACGGCTTGCGGGTTCAAGTCCCGCCCTGGGCACCACAGATAATCCAAAATAGAATATGAAGTTTCAACTCGACAATCTCATCACAGAATACGAATCTCTCGAAGCGGAGCTTGCTGACCCCGCTATTTATAGCGATCTCAAAAAACTGAAAACAACCAATCAGAAAAAGAAATCTCTCGAAAAAACCGTAGAACTCTATCGTGAGTATAAGACTATCTATGCTAACTATGAGGAAGCGAAGACTCTCGTCACTGATGAGAAAGATCCTGAAATGCTCGAGATGATGAAGATAGAGATCGCAGAATCTGAGAAAAAAATCCCACTTCTCGAAGAAGCTCTCAAGCTCGCCCTCCTTCCGAAAGATCCGAACGATGACAAGAATACCATCCTCGAAGTTCGTGCAGGAGTCTGAGGAGATGAGGCAGGGATTTTTGCTCATGAGCTCGCGGAGTCCTATAAGATATTCGCAAAGAAAGAGTGATATACCCTCGAAGTCATGAGTGAAGTCTGGAACGATGCCGGAGGATACAAAGAAGGTATATTTAAGATCGATGGTGTCGGTGCATATTCCCGATTTAAGTACGAGTCAGGTGTCCACCGCGTCCAGCGTATCCCTTCGACTGAGAAAAATGGTCGAGTCCATACTTCGACGACGACTGTCGCCGTCATGCCAGAAGCAGAAGATGTCGATATCGAGATCCGTGAAGAAGACCTCGAGATCAGTGCATGTCGAGCGAGTGGAGCGGGGGGTCAGCATGTGAACAAAACCAACTCTGCCATCCGAGTTGTGCATATTCCTACTGGTATGGTGGCTGAGTGTCAAAACGAACGTTCCCAACTTCAGAATAAACTCACGGCTATATCTGTCCTAAAGTCTCGAATATACGCCATGGAAGAGGAAAAAAAGGCGGTTGCCGAGTGAGCTCTCCGTCTCGCACAGGTAGGAACAGGTGATCGTAGCGAGAAAATCCGTACCTATAACTTTCCTCAAGATCGAGTTACAGATCATCGTATCAATCAGAATTTCTCCAATCTTCCCGCGATCATGATGTGAGATATCGCGCATATCATGGATGCCCTCGCTATCGCTGATCAGACGGCGAAACTCGAAGCCGCAGCAGACAAAAACCTCTAGAAGAAAAAAGTAATCACAAATGACAAGAGTTTCTCTCTTGGCAATAATGATAAAGGATATATACTTGTGACATATTTTCTCATCTTATTTTTATGCGACATCTTCTCCTTCCTCTTATCCTCGTCTCTTCTTTTGTTCTCACCTCTTGTATGGGTCAAAAGGAAGAAGCAATGGTCCCTACTCCAGAGAGACCAGCTTATGTCACCAAGCTTGATAATGCTTCTTCGAAAATCAAAGATACCAAAGAATTCGGAGCGTGTATGGAGCCATCAGTGAATATGTGTATGAACCAAGTAGCCAATGACCTCGCACGGAAAGCAAAATCTACTGCTTTTTGTGATGAACTCGCTGATGTGGCAAACCGCGATGCCTGTAAATATGGCGTCATCATCACTGATGCGACGGAGAAAAAAGATCCAAAACTCTGTGAGAGCCTCAGTGACCCGTATAAAAAAGAATGCACTCTCACTCTTGTGCGTATGGAGGCGATAGACTCTGGTGATATAAAAAAATGTGACGCTCTTGCTGCTACAGCATCTGGTGCGAATCCAGTGGATGCTTCTCGCGTCGACCAGTGTCGTCTCGATACGATCATGCGAGGAACTTCTCTCGATAGCAGTCTTTGTGATACTATCACAGATAATGGTATACAAAATATGTGTATTTCTCTCATGAAGATGAAACAAGACGAAAAAAATAACCAATAATTCTACCAACAGTTCCCATGATAAAAAAATGTATCATACCAGCAGCGGGTTTTTGAACCCGCTTTTTGCCGGCAACCAAGGCACAACCTAAAGAAATGCTTCCTGTCGTAGACAAGCCTGTCATACAGTATCTTGTCGAGGAAGCAGTCGCTGCTGGAATCACAGATATCATGATCGTGACTGGTCGTGGTAAACAGGCAATCGAGAATCATTTTGATGCTTCCTTTGAGCTCGAGCAAACCCTCGTCGAGAAAGGAAAAATGAAAGAACTCGAGCTCGTAGAGCGCGTCGCAAATCTCGCACATATCGCCTATGTCCGTCAGCCGATTCCTCGCTGAGATGGTGATGCTCTCCTCAGAGCTCGTGCATGGATCGGAGATGAGCCCTGTCTCGTCCTTTTCTGAGATGATCTGATTAAGTGAGAGCGCTGATGAGCAACACAACTGGTCGAAGCATTCATAGAGACAGGATCTCCAGTTATCGCACTCGAACGAGTATCTGACAAACGAGTATCTTCCTATGGTATCGTAGAGTCATCGTCTCAGGAGGGGAGACTCTATACGGTATCAAAATTTCTCGAGAAACCAAAACCCGAAGAGACACCTTCTCGCCTCGGTGTGATAGGAAAATACATCATCACTCCAGAAGTCTTCACCTATCTCGAACGAGACTCTATCTGAGCGAGTAAGGACGGTGAGATCCGCCTTGCTGATGCCTTTGCTCGCATGGTCAATGAATGAAAAATCATCCATGGACTCGAGATGGAAGGAGATCGCTATGATACGGGAGATAAGTTCGGTTTTCTGAAAGCAACGATCGACTATGCTCTTGCACGAGAAGATCTCGGTGACCAGATGCGGGAATTTCTGAAAAAAAGAGTGAGCGGATTTTAGGCTGATAGTTCCTTATTATTTCCTGGATTGTTTCACTGTGTTCGCAATGACAGAACCAAAAAAACCTTCCCGAAGAAGCATCTGAGATCAGTGAGAGGAACTCGCGGTCAAGTATCTCGAGTGAAAAGGATTCCAGATCATCGAGAGGAATTATCAGATAAAATGAGGAGAGATCGATATCATCGCATGAGATGGAGAATGGATTGTCTTTATCGAAGTACGATATAGGCGAGATGAGAGTCATGGACATCCGCTCGATACCTTCGGTATCATGAAGCGCCGAGCCCTTCGGCGTACAGCGTATATGTATGTACACAAAATGAAAATCGACCCAGATATGATCCGGATCGATTTCGTCGGTATCATGCCAAATACCGAGTGAGGACATAGAGTGTGGCATGTGAGGGGGGTGGGGGTTTAGGTATCACCATCTCCTGAGAGTATGTTATGATCCCCAGCTTGTGGGGTAGAGATATCTGGATCTTTCCACAGTGGTGCAGGAGATCTCCCACGAACTCAGGATGTCCTTCATTTTACTCTATCGATAATTCCTGCTGATCCATTTGAGCTTGATCCAGCCGTCATCCCGTTTTTCCATGATTGGTAATCAGATTTTTCGTTGTTTTTTAGAAGTTCATTATGAAAAATAGCTCGTGGATCGATGCCTATATCAGTGAGATCTTGAAAATAACTGTATCATTTTGTATTGATGAGACGCTCGATATCGTTATCGTCTTTTACTTCTCCAGCATTGAGTTCTTTATTGAAAAATGTGATAAGCTCTTCGCGCCAAGCTAGGAATTCTTTCTTCTGGAGTGCTTCGTCCCCATAATATCGATCGAGATTTCTATTCTCGCGTATATTTTTCACGATATAATCCCAGATCTTCATCTTATTATTATCATCCATCGGTCGTCCTCCTCGGTTTGGTCCTTGGAATTTGATCTTATTCAGATTGGATAGGAGAGATCGTACTCATGGTTCAACTTCACTTTCTCGCATGATAAGATTCATGCCGATACCATGTTCATCATACCAGTCTTTTCCGTAGTCGGTTCAGGGAATACTCCCATCTTTGAGCATAGTTGAGTGCTGTCCGATAAGGTGTGCTCGGTATTTTGCTACTGTAGCATTTTTTTTCGATGCGACGGTGAGCCAGCCATCATGACCCTGGAGCATATCACTGAGTCATTTTCCTTGGTATTTTTTCCAGAATTCCATCATTGCTCCTGGCGGATTCACCTTACCATATTTTTTTTCGCTTTCGTCCTGACTTTCAGGACCGTTGTCCATACGAGCACAGATTCCATTGAATTCATCTATGGCTCACTGATTTATTTTTCCACGATCTCGCATCTCCGCAAGCGCCAGGCGTACAGTTTCTCGGTAGAGTGTATTATGTTCTTCTTTTTGAAGAAATGCATATCCATGAAATGAAAGTCCATTTTGGGCATAATTTTTGATATCTTGGAGGGCCTCTGGTGATGCGAACTTCGAGTAACCACCGACTGCCCAGACAAACGGAAATGCCTGAAAAGAGGGGTCTTTCACTTTTCCTGCGACCTTCTCCATAGCACCGATACCCTTATAGAATTCATGTGTCGCGAGGTATCAGATCGCCTTATTGAGACGTCCTTGAGCGTTAACCATTCTTGTTTGATCCTTTCATTTTTGTATAGCGTTTGTCGTACCTTCCTTATGCCAACTTGCCTCATAACCTCCTGGTCCACCAATCGCCTTCACGACACTCGCGGCATAGGGAAACTGGTCAGGGTTTCCGTCGATACTTTTAAAGAGTGCATGTAGTAGGGCCTCTTCTGGAGGCTCTCCCTCACTTCATAATAGGGGCTTTGCTTTCTCGTAGGCTTTTTGGCGCCATACTTCGATCCCACCAGGAAGTCGTGTCGTATGGATAAATGCATCGAGATACGCGAAGTATCACATTGGTTTTGAAGCGAGATTGGCTCTCGTTACAGTTGACTGGTAGTGGCGAGTATCCTCGGCATAGAGATGACCATATCCACTTACCATAAACTGTATAGCTGCCATGACTTCTTCAGGACGAGCGTCGCGATTGTGAGCGATATGGATACATTTTTTCCGTCACTTTGGACCAGGGAGATTAGCGATTTTATTTTTGATCTTTTCGACAATCTCCTTACTTCCATCTACGATATCCGCATAGAGTTGAGCCTCGACTGCATCTCATGGGATGAATTTTCCGATCTTCATCGCAAATCGAGCAGCATCGAGTTTTGCTCACTTTTCAAGTGTGTGCTCGAGTGAGTGCCATACCATCTCGAGACCCTTCCAGATACTGGCAGGGTTCTGCATCTTCCCAAGTCTTGATAAGAGACTACCTTCCATATGACTATGATCATGGGCGTGGTCTGTGTGAGCATGAGTATCGATGATATCATTGGATGATGCTCGGAGTTTATTTTTTTTCAGGTATTCGAGAAATGCCCCGTACGTGAGGACACGAGATTTATAGAACTTCTGAAAAGCTGATTTTGTTCATTTTTTTTCTGCGAAGTTCGAGACTTCATGCTCTTCCCCTTGGTATACATATTCTCAGAAAAGCACTTTTCCATCAGCGATACCGTCGACTCGGATATGTCCACCACTATTATCTCTGAATACGCGAATATGTTCATCGATGACATTTCATTTCTCATCTTTATTTTTCTGAGCAATTTCATGATCTTTGATCTCGGCATCATGGGTGATACCATATTCTCTGAGCCCTATAAGAAGATCAGATTCACTCTCTATCTTTGTTACCCTTTTTAGGCGTTTTGCTTCAGCGAGGGCCACTATCTCTCTCATGCTCACACGTTCTGTGATGCTTGCCCCCTCACTCGTAATCTCTATCCAGTCATCTCCTATAGCATTTACTTTCCATGTTCTTACCTCTGCCTTTCCGTCTTTTTCTTCTTCTGGGGCAGTGAAGTATGTCCCGATAGAAAATCCATAGGCCCGTCAATCACTATCGAATTCATCGAGTTTTGGGATAATATTCGATCTTGATATCTCTGCACTGAGTTCACGAGCATCGTATATCTTCCCTTCAGATATTGTATCTGGAGTATCTCCAAGTGATTCACGGAACTCCTGATTTTTCATGACCTTTGCAGACCGGACATGCTGCGAGAAAAACCCATAGAGAGCATCGTAGGTGAGGTCTTCTTGTGCTCACTTCCTGAGGTAACCATTGCTCACTGGGAGCTCTTCGATACGTACTCAGAGAGAAAGCCCGTTGTTCACTTCGTATGGGAAATCATTTCCATCAGTATTCTCTATGATAGAAAACCGCATTTTTTCATCTCATTCTCCAAACTCTATTATGCTATCCTTATTGAGACTTGCTATACCTTCGATTGATCTTCCCGTTTCTGTATTTCTTAGAGTTGCTTCCGTATATTTATTAAATAGTAGTTGATGATCTTCTTCTTCCGGAAACATTTCTCTTGCCTTTCTTAGAATATCCGCTTCTGGACGATTCTTCTCGGGTATCTCGTTTGAAAGCCTTTCGAATATATTCTCTGCGATTATTTGAGTTCTTTCGATATCTGTAAAAATATTCTCGAGATGATCTCCCTCTATTTCATCGAGGGAGATCATGATATTTCCATCACTTGATTTCTGTCTGAGGGATTTTCGGAAAAGCTCTTTTCCTCTCGTATCGAGAGATGTATATGCGTCACCAAAATATCGATTCGCTATACGGTCGAAATCAGGATCTGTCACGAGTCCATAAGAGTGGGCATCATAGAGTGAGAGTGTCACACCAAGTGATATGAGGAGGGATTTTTTCCGCTCAGGAGTTGCTCAGCTATAGTATCCAAGGATTCTTCGAATTTCATCGCTTCCAGGCGCTCGTCCGCCGCGCTCGTGATTTTTTACTATGTAACTGAGGTCTTTTTTTTCTTCGAGAGAGATTCGTAGACTATCTACGTCAGAAAATATTTCCCCGAGGTTTCGTATTTCAGGAGTGAGAATTGATTCTGCTATATTTTGTCAGAAAATACTTTTGAAAAATGGTGAAATAATTCTTTTATTTTTTATATTTTTCACGAATTTTGCCATATCACTCACATTGCGTATTTTTATTTCTCTCATGATTCGTGACTCCCAATCAGCCTCGTCTCGTATCTGTGGATAGGTTGTCTTCAGCGA
This sequence comes from uncultured Candidatus Peribacteria bacterium, assembly GCA_964449265.1. GTDB lineage: Bacteria > Patescibacteriota > Gracilibacteria > BD1-5 > UBA2023 > JAGOMW01. Next base: position 537 of record CAYVAG010000015.1, on the reverse strand, counting down.
GTAGAACAACTGACTTCGGAGAGAGGTGAGGCGTCGAGTTTTTCGTATAACCTCCTGTTGGACTGTGGAGGCTTCTATATTATCGATTTCTGTATCTGTTATTGCTCAGGTACCCTCTTGATTATCAGTTCTTCCTACTTTCCCCTCGTTACGTTTCTCTTTCATGAGGACTTTGAGTTGAGTATTGAAATCATCAGTGTTTTTGCTGTATTGATTCAGTCATGTAGGCACATCTTCGCTTACTGTATCATCCAAACTCTCTTTGAGAAGTTTTTGTAAAAGCGTATCAGTTGATTGCGTTTGTCGGTTTTGATTTTCAGATCTCCCTTCAGCAGAGTTGCTGCTATTTATTCCTGTCATAATAAGAAAGTTACTTTCCCTTGCATTTTATCTGAAATCACGCAAAAACACAAATAAAAATTCCACTTTTATGTGGAATTTTTGGATTTCGATGAATGGTGCCAATGAGTGGACTCGAACCACCGACCTCGGGGTTATGAATCCCGTGCTCTCACCAGCTGAGCTACATTGGCAGAT
>CAYVAG010000014.1:0-25203 GCA_964449265.1 uncultured Candidatus Peribacteria bacterium | reverse complement strand
AGTACTCATAGAAAATTTGATAAAAAAATAAAACCTCTATAATCCTATGGTTTTATCCCGAAAAATCAAGTATGCCTATCAATATCGTCGCGATCTGAGGTGGAGCAGGAACGTTCAATGTCCTCTATGGACTCAAAAGAAATCTGGGCTACGATATCTCTGCTATCATTTCTGTAGCAGATAACGGCGGGACAACTGGAGCCATACGCGATAAATATGGGATCCTCCCTCCAGGAGATATGCGCCGAGCCATCGCCGCACTTGCGAAAAATACAGAGATGGTACGACGCCTTTTCGAGTATAGCTTCAAGGATGAGGAATGAGTCATCGGGTGAAATAAGATAGGAAATATTCTTCTCACTGCTCTCGTAGACATATGTGGATGAGACTATCAGAAAGCGATCGACACGATGTGCGAAATGTTCGATGTGAGAGGTGATGTAATCCCCGTGACTCTCGAAGATGTGCATCTCGGCGTCAGATTCGAGGATGGGACAATCGTCATCGGAGAGAAAAACATCGATGTTTCAGACAAAAACCCTGGGGAACGAACTCATAATATTGATCAAGATATCACTGAAGCCTGGCTCGAAGGGAATAGTGGAAATCTCAATCCAGAAGCAAAAGCAGCAATACTAGAGGCTGATTATATCATCATCGGGCCTGGAGATCTCTACACGAGTATCGTCCCAAATCTTCTCTCGAATGGTATGCGTGAAGCGCTCGATAAAAGTCCAGCAAAGATCATCTATATATGCAATGCCATGACCAAGCGTGGTGAGACGACAAACATGGAAGTCATTGATTTTATCGACACGATAGAAAAATATATAGACCCAGGAAAGCTCGACTACGTGATTGTAAATAACTGACATATCTCTGACGAGGTTGTAGATAAATATAAAACAGAAGAAAGTAAGAGACCATTGAAGGTGAAAGATAGTTGACTTTTTGCATGAAAATCATATAAAGTACTCGAACGTGATATCCTCAATGACGACTACTACGTGCGCCATCACCCCCTCAAGCTCGCCCATATCCTCGAAGAAATCGTGGAAGGGTGGGTGAAATAAAAATTATGACTTTATCATTACGACTTACTTCTCCGAAACTCGCAAAACTCATCGAAACGGAGAGTATCGTGATACCAAGATGAAAAAAAGGCCACCATTATAAAAGAGCCCGAGAGAAGCTGAGAGTCATAGCCATAAATGAATGAGAGGCATCATATAGGATAAATAGAGTGAGGGAATTTGTTTCTATGAACGTGATATGAATTCTGTTGCGCAGGCTCCATGATCTTGAAAAAGATGAGTCTGTATACCCAGAACGAAGATACAAACTACGGCTCTCAAGTGTTGTAAATGATCTTCGATCGTGAATAGATGCCATTTTTTGACAATCAAGTTCATGCCATAAGATAGATAATTTTCTCGGTATAGACTTCACGGAAAGTATGCGTACTTTCGAAAAAAAGATGGCTGAGGGAAAGTGATATCCACAAGTCATACTCGGAAATGAATCTTTATTTCTCAGAAGAGCTATCCTCTATATAAATAATAATATGGTCGACTCTATCATCAGCCGAGTCAATCATCCCCCAGAATCACTGAAAAAAAGCTGTCCAGTAAATACGCTCATACCCTATGGTTTAGCAGAGTTTCTCGGAACCTCTGACTGTCAGACCACTGTGTTTCGCTATGGCTTTCCTGGATTAAAGGATGGTGAAGTCTTCAATCCTGGAGCCATGAGAATATTTCAAGAAATATCGAGTGTCGATCAAGTAAGACGGTTCCTTCTTGATTAATCCTTTACCACAATAGAGAGCATCTTGTTCGGGATAAATATTTCTTTCACGAGTGTCTTTCTGTCTATCCATTTCGCGATATCAGGATTTTCGTGAGCGAGAGTCGAGACTTCTTCTTGCATGACCCCGTTCATACAGGTAAGCGTACCTCGGAGCTTCCCATTGACCTGCACGGCGATCGTAACCTCATCATCGACGAGCATCCACTCATCATAAGTCGGCCAAGGTGCCTCGTAAATTGATCCAAGATTATCGGTACTCATATTCTTCACTCTTCACTCTTCACTCTTCATTATTTGGTAGAGTTCCTCTGCCATATGAGGAGCAAATGGATGGAGCATGATGGAGAATTTCTCCTTCCACTCGAGGACGAACTCAGGATCTGTAGGAAGTCACTCATTCAGGAGGATCATGAGCGATGAGATCGCGGTGTTGAACTTGTATTCCACGATATCCTCTCCGACTTTTTTCACGGTCTTATGGAGGAGCTTCATAGCTTTCATCTCGTCTTTAGCGATATTGCGCCCTTCAGTGAAGGTCGCATGAGCGCGGTCGAGAAAGCGCCTGACTCCGATGATCGCATCTGGATTCCACGGAGCAGTATCGGTAAATCCTGACATGCTCATCTCATAGAGCCTGAGGGTATCAGCACCATACTGCGTTACTATATCATTCGGGTTGACGACATTTTTGAGAGATTTCGACATCTTCGCGACGACTTGCTTCACTTCTTTTCCTGTTTCTTTTTCGAAGTACTTCCCTTCTCTCTCTTCCACGAGATCCACTGCCACAAGTCCACCGTCCGCGCGCTCATAGGCATAGGCGAGGATCATACCGACATTCGTGAGCTTCTGGAATGGCTCCTTGGTCGGGACGACTCCTGCATCGTAGAGCACCTTATGCCAGAATCGCGCATAGAGAAGATGAAGCACAGCATGCTCTGCACCACCGACGTACTCGTCGACGATTCCCCAGTAGTCGAGCGCTTCTTTCGAGGCAAGGGCATCCTGATTTTTCGAGTCCATATACCGGAGGTAGTACCAGCATGATCCTCACCACTGAGGCATAGTGTTGGTCTCTCGTTTTCATGACAGATTATCTGCGAGTCTGACGTTCACGAACGAGGGCACGGTCGCAAGGGGCGACTGCCCATCCCCTGCTGGCTCGTATTTTTCGACTTCTGGAAGCGTGAGAGGAAGATTGGATTCGATGATGATTTTTCCATTGATCCCGTCGTAGATACGCGACTTCGCAAATCCTCAGATATAGAGCCACTCTTCATCCTCAGACAATACGACACGGTAGGCGGTATTTGGTTTCGACTCAGAAAATACCTCTCCCTGTGTCACTTCTAGTTTCTCATAATCTTCATGAGAAATATGGATGAGTGGAATCGGTTCTCACCAGTATCGCTGACGAGAGAAGAGCCAGTCACGGAGTTTATAGTTCACTTTTTTCTGTCCAAAACCTTCTCTTTCTGCTTTTTCTGTGAGGACACGGCGAGCTTCGGAAGAAGACAGATTGTCATGTTCTCAAGATTGAACCAGGTAACCATCATCGCACGTAGGCTTCATACCATGAAGAAATATCTCCCACGCATCGGCATGAACTTTCCATGTGATACTTTTTTTGATATCATCTTTGGCATACCATTTCATGCTATGTCTTCCCTCTTCTACTTCTGAGTCTACTCTTTTTTCTGAAAGGAGTCGTACATGGAAAAATCTTCCATAACTTTCTTGATTTTTTCATTTTGGTACACGATAACCAAATGATCCACAGTATGATCAGTCTATAGGAGCAATTATCTCTATATCCGTATAGCCAGCTTCTTCGAGGATTTCTTTTTTGATAGTAGCATATTCATCATCTCCTGACTCAATACCTCATCCGATAAAGTGTACAGAAAGTCCATTGTTCTCATCAAGTAAGAGAAACTCTCACTGTGAATTTTCAAGGATAACATCAATAACTGGTCTTACAACTGTATCCACATCTGCGCGTGGTTTATGTTCATCGGTATATGTATACTTCGATCGTATACTTTGCTTGATAGGCAGATCATACTTAGCCGCGAATGCAAAATCTCGCTCATCGTGCGCTGGTACCGCCATGAGCGCTCCAGTACCATAGTGTCCGAGTGCGAAATCCGCGATCCAGAGTGGGACAGATTCTCCGTTATATGGATTGATCACGAAGCTTCCCGTGAATACTCCTGTTTTTTCCTTGTTATCTGCTGTTCGGTCTTGGTCAGATTTATTTTTCGCGGTTTCTATGTATTGCTCACAAACTCCTCTCTGTGCAGGAGTGATAAAGTCATCTACTTTCGGATGGTCTGGCGCAAGTACGGCATAGGTCATACCATAGACCGTATCGACACGAGTAGTATAGACACGAATGGACGGTAATTGGGATATAAAATCAGCCTTTCTTAACTTCATAAAGACCGTAATATCTAAAATATCTTTATCGGTATAGTCTCTACCATACGAACTCCATACTTTCTTGAGTTTTTCTAATTGAAAAGGAGCTGGGTTTGAAAGTTCTATAAATCAAAATTTTTGATAATACCCCCTCAATTCCTCTAAGCAATCAATGTATATATCATCCGTATTGCAATTTTCTATAGCAAAAGACATAAGTTTGTATCCTAACTTTTGTCACCGAAATTCTTCATTTACATACAAAGCTCATAATTCAATATAATGTTTGATATTTTGTAATCTAACAAATCCAGCAATATTTCCTTCTTTTGTTTTCGCTAGAAAAAATTGTTCTCGTGAAAAATCTACCGTGTGCCATCCAGTCTCTTTTCTTATCTGTAAAATATTATCAAAATCTTTATCATTTGCTCGTGAATATATAAATCATTCATCTTTTTTCATCTCGAACTCACACCCCTCACTTCGTCCGATCCAGTTGCGCTGCATTTCTTTGATGCCATCTGGCCAGTCGAGATCGTCGATATCGGAGAGAAGCCTATCTGCATAGTCAGTGATTTTCAGTACCCATTGGCGGATCGGTCGGCGTTCGACCTTGGTTCCACAGCGATCACATGTATTGTCAGAGAGGACTTCTTCGTTGGCGAGTCCAGTCTTGCACGATGGACAGTAGTTGATCGGGAGATCTTGCTCGTAGGCGAGTCCACGTCGAAAGAGTTCGAGAAATATCCACTGAGTCCACTTGTAGTACTCTGGATCTGTCGTATCGACCGTGCGATCCCAGTCATAAGAAAATCCGAGATTTTTCATCTGAGAAGTGAATGTCGCGATATTCTCCGCGGTCGTGATCGCAGGATGAGTCCCTGTTTTTATGGCATAGTTTTCAGCGGGAAGTCCGAATGCATCGAAGCCCATCGGATGAAGCACATTGTACCCCTTCGCATGATAGTATCGAGAGACGATGTCAGTCGCTGTGTATCACTTCGGGTGACCGACATGCAGTCCTGCACCAGATGGATACGGGAACATATCGAGGATATATTTTTTTGGTTTACTCGAATTATTCAGGGTTTTAAAAACCTGGTTGTCCGCCCAGAATTTTTGCCACTTTTTCTCGAGAGAGATATGATCGTATGCCATAAGAGATGCTTAGATAGATCCATTATACGAAAACTCGAGAAAAAGACAATAAAAAATCCCCCCGATTTCTCGGAAGGATTTACAGAGTATCTACTAGTTACCAACGAGAGCGCCAAGGATAAATGTAACAATGAAGTAAGCAAGCCACATAACGACGATACCGATGATCACGTTGATAATAGTTTTGCGTCCTGATTTTACCTTTTCCTCATCACCACCAGCTGTCATGATCTGGAATCCAGCATAGAGACAGTAAGCCACAGCAATAAGAGTGACAAGTCCGAGGAGGTTAGTGATCACACGAGTGATTGCAGTGAGTGCATCTGTGTCGTTTCCACCCTTGAGTTCTGTAGGATCTTTTGCCTTAAAGTTAAGTGCAGCGTAAGTATTTTCTGCAACGAGAGCGGTACCAGCAAGTGCGTAGAGTGATTTTGTAATAGACATATAAAATGTATAAAAGAATTAAAATGACGAAACTATGATAGCACTCTCTCTCGATAAAGTCAACAGATTTTTCGAAAATTATGAGCACTATACACCTATATACAGGGGTTTTCCTTTTTCTGATGCGATATTTGACACTATAGAAAAATCTCTCACTGACCATGAGAGATTTTGATTTTTTTAAAGCTAGAACCAAAAGAGTGGGAGAAACGCCTGACCGGGCGTGCTCTTTTTTATTAGACTGCGACTCCTGCTTCATCGAGTAGAGCAGGGGCTACAGGTGCTGAAACCGATGGAACAACTGCCACACCAGAAGGTCGAGTGACCTCGAGGACGTATGGAAGAAGTGCCATGTAGCGAGCACGCTTGATAGCGGCTGCGAGTTTCTTCTGGTTCGAGAGTGATACTCCAGAGTAGTATCGTGGGATGATACGGTTAAACTTCGTAAGATACTTGCGAAGAAGTTCTGTGTCCTTGTAGTCGATATGCTTGATACCAGCTTCGTCTATTGGACATTGTTTTTTTGCTTTTTTAGACATAGATAATACAGTAAATAGAAATGAAACCTGGGACTAAAATTTATCATCCAAATCTGAGAAGTCATCCATATCAGAAACTTCATCAGGAGAGATTCCTGGAGTTTCGAAGTCTTCACGTTTCGAGAGGAATATCATCTGTCCGACGACAACTTCCGTTTTGTGAAGTTTTGTTCCGTCTTCTTTATCGATGACACGAGTCTTGAGACGACCTTCTATATAGACGAGCTTCCCTTTGAGAAGGAATTTTTCTGCCTGCTCAGCGAGCGGTCCCCATGCGACACAGTTGGTGTACTCTGCCTCGGAAAGGGATTCTCCTGTAGGAGACTTGTAGTAGCGATTGGTAGCGATAGTAAAGGTAGCGATTTTTTTATCAGCACCTGCACCTGTCGCTTTCACGAATGGATCTTTCGTCACATTACCGATGAGGATAACCTTATTGACTGTTCTCATAGAGAGGAGAGTTATATATTATGCTTCGAGGCGAGTGAACATATAGCGCCAGATATCTTTTTTGATATTGAACGCGTTCGAAATCTCGACAAAATCTCCCTCTTTTTCAAGAGTATAAAGAAGATAGTATCCGCTCGTAGAACCGTGGATACGGTAAGCGAGCTTCTGTTCACCAGGATGAGCAGAAGATATGATCTTTCCGCCGACGTCTGCAATCTCCTTTTCGACAAAAGCAACGGTAGCGCTGCGATCGTCCTCGGTGAGAGAGGCGTCGAGGATCATCATGAGTTCGTATTTTTTCATAGAATCCTATGGGTTATATCTTACACTAAAAAAGTATGTGTAAGAAGGATATAAATACATTTTGACCAAAAATGCCCGCGGATTATATGGAAAGAGGGGTGGAATGCAAGAGAAAATGGAGAAATACTCTGAAAATAGGATTTTCCTTTCACTAAAGTAAGAGAGTGGAGTGAGAAACTTTTTTATCGAAGAGAAAGTCTAATCTGCAAGTGAAAGAATTTGCGAGAAAAAAAAGGATATGGTAGGATGTGTAAGTGATGGGTGATAAGACAGAACTTATAAATTCTCATTGTATTTATCGCTTCTTTCTCATACCTCATCTCTTATAATTCATATATCTATAGAGAAATGCCTCGTACTCAAAAACCTTCTCCTCGCCTCAAGGAACTCTTCGGAAAAACAGATGATCGTGAAGTCAGTCGCAAGCTCATCGCGAAACTCCTCCAATACAATATGCAATATGAAGAGATCACAAAAGTGATCCTCTCTCATACAGAGCGCGCCTTTCTCGATGCTCGACTCATCACCCTCGAGGAGTACTACAGCGAGCTCCAGTCGACTAAGACGAGTGAGATTACAGCCTACCTCGAGAATCTTCCAGCATTCGATACAAAAAAAGTTTCCCTATAGAAAAAATCTCCTATTTGAGGAGATTTTTTATTTCATAGAACCAAGAGGCAGGACGGAAATACAAATATAAAGTATTTTCACATGGGGGTTCTCATATATTTTTTATCATCTGCCTATAAAGAGTTTTCTCTTTTTGAGGCAAGGAGTTAATATATGATTCTTCGCTATGTAGAGAAATATTTAAAGTTATTCACTGACGACATATTCCAGGTTGAAAGTGAAATCCCACCAAAACAAAAAACGCCACAATACAGATGAGAATGATCTTGAGGCGTTTTGTCATAAGAAACAATTTAAAAACTACTTCACATCCTTAAAAGTATGCTTTACATGTTTACGAAGTTTCTTGTCGTACTTCATGAGTGTAAGCTTCTCTCCTGCTGGAAGATTTTTCTTCTGTACTGGGTAGACATAGTGCTGAAGTCCACTTTCTGAGCGACCTGCTTGGTATGTAGTTTTTCCTTTTGCCATACTATATAGAATTTAGGTTTTAGAGCTTAGATCTTAGAGATACTAAGACCAAGAATGACTGCATAATATGAAATTTTTAGATTTTGCAAGTTTTTTTGCTCTTGTTTTGCTTTTTCATGATTTTTCTATATAGTCCTCGCAATCTCTGGATCTGGTTTTTTCTAAATCCTAAGTCCTAAAACCTAAATACTCAAAAAATGTTCATCGACGAAGTACACCTGACTTGTAAAGCAGGAAAATGAGGGGACGGTATCGTCTCCTGGAGAAAGGAAAAATATATCCCAAAATGAGGACCCTACGGTGGTGACGGGTGAATGTGAGGAAATGTGATCCTCCGCGCGACGACACACGAGACGACACTCGTGAAATTTCGCCATGTGAAACTCGTGAAAGCCGACGATGGAGAAAAATGAGGAAACCAAGAAATGCACTGAGCCAATGCAGAAAATACAATCCTCGAAGTGCCAGTCGGAACACTCGTGACCGATGCCGAAGATGGTAGTGTGATCTGCGATCTCACGAAAGCAGGAGATGAACATATTCTCTGTGAGTGAGGTCGTGGTGGATACGGAAACGCTCACTTCCCTTCCAGTACTCGTCAGGCTCCGAACTTCGCAGAACTCGGAGATGTCGGTGATGCTCGCGATGTGAAGCTGGAACTGAAACTCGTCGCTGATGTCGGACTCGTCGGACTTCCAAATGCAGGAAAATCGACCGTTATACAATCGATCACCAATGTAAAACCAAAGATTGCTGCCTACGCCTTCACGACACTCATCCCGAATCTCGGAGTCATGGAGTGGAAGGGTCGATCGCTCGTCATCGAAGACGTCCCAGGACTGATCGAAGGAGCAAGCGAGGGTAAGGGTCTCGGGTTCCAATTCCTGAAACATATCGACCGATGTCGTATCATCATCCACCTCATCGACGCGAGTGTCGGAGAAGAGGAGATGGTCGCAAGTTACCGTACTATCCGCAAAGAGCTCGAAAACTGGAGTGATAAAATGGCAGAAAAAGAAGAACTCATCATCTTCTCGAAGGCAGATATCATCGATGCTGAGATGCTCGAAGAGATGCAGAAATATTTCGAAAAGGAAACAGGAAAAAAAGTCGCCCTCACCATCTCAGCCTGAGCCTATATCCGCACTGCCGAGCTGAAGGATCTCCTTGTCAGCATCATCCCAGCAGATAAGACTATCGTGACGGAAATACAAGAAGATGCTGATGGAATCCTCATGGAAAGTGAGGAAAAAACTGAACATGTAAAAATATACGATCTCAAAAAAAGACAACGTGATCCAAAAAGATGCACTATCACAAGGCGTGAGGATGGTGACTATATGGTTACCTGAGAGCGTATCGAAGAAATCGCTCGAATGACCGACATGCGCTACGCGGACGGGATCAATCGTATCTATGATGTAATGGAGAAGCTAAACGTGATAAGAAAAGTGAAGGCGATGGTAACAAGCGAGATGGCAGAGGGAAAAACAGGATTCTTCGAAGGAGAAGAGGATATCCCCTCACCGAGTATCTGGATCGGCGATAAGAAATTCTCACTCGAGAATATCATCTTCATGCGAGGTGAGAAAGAGTAATCATAACATTAAGAAAAACTCTGATATTTTTTCAGAGTTTTTCTTTTGACTTTATATTACATTTTCATAATATACTCTTATTATATTACATTTTCATAATATATGAACGATCTCGAGAAAAAAGCGACTGAAGTCGCACACATCCTGAAGCTCCTCGCTCATCCGAAGCGATTTCTCATCCTCTGCAAGCTCCGCGATGGGCCGAAGACGGTATGAGACCTCGAGAAGTACTGTACGATCGGACAGTCTCAGCTTTCTCAGTTTCTCGGAAAGATGAAAGACGAGGGCATCCTCGACTCTGAGAAAAACGGGCAGTTCGTCTCCTACTCTATCGCCGACACTCGTATCCTCGAGCTCGTGCGGGCTCTGGAAAAAATATTTTGTAAAGACTAAACTCCATATCTATGCTCACTCTCACTCCAAAAGAACTCACTTCCCTCCTCGAAAAAACGCCAGAAAAAATCGACCTTATCGACGTCCGTGGTACTGGCGAATATAGTGAAGTCCACATTCCTGAAGCACGAAATATCCCCCTCCATATACTCCCGATGCAGATAAATGAGGTCGACAAAACGAAACAGGTCGTCTTTATCTGTCGATCTGGGGGACGTTCGGGACAAGCGTGCATATTTCTAGAAAATGCCGGGATAAAATCCTATAACCTCGTCTGAGGCATGAATGATTTCGAAAAAGAATTCCCGACAAAAGTAATCCACGGGGAGAAAAAGAAACTTTTTGGATTATTCTAGATATCCGTCATTTCGAGCGGAACGCTAGTGAAGCCGAGAAATCTTTTTTCAGAAAAGCGAGCAAGATGTCTCCACTTCACTCGTTTCACTTCGTTTCGGTCGACATGACAGATACTCCCGTTCTATTCTCTACTTCCTAAAACCTCTCCACCATGCTCACCCTCTATACCAAAGACTACTGCCCATACTGCATAAAAGCGAAAAATCTCCTCGATTCACTCGGTGCAACCTACGAAGAGATCGATATATCATCGACTCCTGAGATCATCATGGAACTCGCGAAGAAATCTGGTATGCGCACTGTGCCTCAGATATTTCTGGATGATGAGTGTCTTGGCGGATTCGATAGCATAAATGCGATGCATAACGAAGGAAAACTCAGAGAAAAACTCGGACTCTAAAAAAAATCTTGAAAAGGAAAGATTTTCAGATAGGATGACCTTATGAAAAAAAGTATTCTCTGGCTTATCATAGTCCTCATAGCGATAGGCCTCACCTATATACTCACACCTCGACCATTTATGGTACATTGGCATGCCAACTTCGCCATGTATATCGATGGGAAGCGAGAGAGCTTCGATACCGATAATTATATGGAAGAGACGTCTCGCTGCAATGTGACGACCGATGTGAAACCTCAGGATCGTATCCATCTCCATGAGAATAAGTGACACCTCGTCCATGTGCATATGGCTGCATCGACGTGGGGAGATCTCTTCGCAAATCTCCACTGGGGTATAGGGTCGAGCTACCTGAGCGAACCTCTCGGAGATATGCATACTGCATCATGAAATACGCATCTCTACTACTTCATCAATGGTGTCGCTATAGATAATCCTGCGAATGAGATCGTAAAGAGTACAGACCGACTCCTCATCTGGTATGGTACTGGTACAGAGACAGAGGTGAAAGCAAGAGCTGATGAGCTCGTCGAGAAAGATGCTGACGAATACAACCATAAGGCTGATCCTGCAAGCTGTAGTACCAATACGTACGGCTGGCTCTCACCAATAGCCGAGCCGATCGCCGAGTGGATTGAGCACTGGGATGATCATGAATAAATCTCTAAAAAACGCAAGAGAATCTTCTTGCGTTTTTTACTTACCTTCTTAGTATAACCATACCCTATGGTATGGTATATATTCACACATATGAATCACGATAGAAAACACATACTTCTCTCTCTCAAAAAGGCTCGTGGAACTCTCGAGAAGGTCATAGAAATGACAGAAAATGGTGTCTACTGTGCTGATGTAGCACACCAGATCAATGCTACTATGTGACTCTTGAAATCAGCAAATCGTGAACTCATGCGAGATCACCTTTCCTGCTGTGGCGCAGATGCTATGAGTGGAAAATGAAAACTCTCAAAAGAGTGATTTATCGATGAATTTATACGCACATGGGATGTCGCGACTCGAAAATAATTATGCGAAAGGTTTTTTCTCTCATCATCGTACTCCTCACAGGATTTTTCCCTTACATGCCCATCGTGCATGCAGACTATATCTCCACTGTGGGACACTGCAGTATGATCGAAGATGCTCATAGTCATGATAAAAATGCTCATCATGATATGAATCTCTGTACAAAAATCGTACAAGAGATCATCGGAAATAACGGAGCAATCTCCGAGATGCCTCCGATTTCCTCCCTCATCCTGAAAAGACTCTCATTCGAAGAAATCCTGAGTTCCATATTAGTACAAAAAAAGACCGAAACAATAATTCATGAAACCGACCCTCCTCATTTTGATTCGCAGGATTTCGTTTGAATCATAAAATTGACGATCTAGGATGGTAAGAAGCTCGTTTTTTCTTATTTTTTCTTACTTTTTCAATATATGGAAATGACACACTACATGGAACTTCTCGCGACCAATCAGCCATGGAACCTCCTTCTCTTCATGGCTATCCCCGTCATCCTTGCTGAAACTGTCGCCATCGCAGAACTCTCTATTCTCTTCACTGGAAAACGATATGGAGCTATCGCTACACTGAGTCGATTTGCAGGGATCACTGGATGATTCTACTTTATCGGAGTATTCTTCTATCTTCTCTTCACAGTGGTACTCCCAATTAGCACAAGTGGAGCATGGAGGGGTGGAGGTGATATGATCGCTGTTGGATTCTACCTTCTCGGAGTGATTCCCCTCGTCGGCATCGCTCTCACTGATTTAAATCTTCTCGGGACTGATGCAAACAGACGAGCAAAACTCCATGCGATATTTGTCGGATTGTTCCTCATCGTAGCACATATCGCGATGATCTTCGGCATGCTCTCACCGAGCGTCCTCGGATATAAGATGATGTCTGTCGCACCTTCAAATATGGATATGGATAATATGAAATAAATACAAATAATATTTTAATTTTTAAATTTTATGCTATGGTTACCAAAAAAACTGTTTCCTGTGCTTGCGAAAACTGCAAGTGTGATCCCTGCGAATGTGGAAAAAATGGAGCATGTTGCTCTCCTCAGAGAGGATTTTGGTGGTCAGTACTGCGTATCAGTCTCGCAGTCGCGATCATATCTGGAGCCTATATCGCCTGAGTCGTCTGTGGGAGTCATCGTGGTGAGTGGATGGACGATAATATGTCTGGATATCGTGGATACGGACGTGATACACAGATGATGAGAAATCATGGACCGATGAACAGAGAAAAGATGTCTATGTCGAATATGATGAATCGATATGGCTCGAGTATGATGAACTCGTCTGGAATGATGATGTCTATGAGTATGGCTGATATGGGAAAGATGCTCGAAGGGAAAACAGGTGACGCACTCGATAAAGCATTCCTCGAGGGGATGATCCCACATCACCAAGCTGCCGTCGACATGGCGAAGTATCTCGCAGGATCGAAGCATCCCGAGCTCGTGAAGCTCGGTGCAGATATCATAGCCGCTCAGACGAAGGAGATCGAACAGATGAAAAAATGGATGGTAGAGTGGGGATACGTCTCGACTGGAACAACACAGACAGGAACGATGATGCATAGGATGCCCGATGGAACGATGATGGAGGGAGGGATGTAGTTCTTAAATTCATCGAAATAGAAAAATACTCTCACATGTGAGAGTATTTTTCTTTGAAAATTCTCTGAGAAAGAGGAATTGAGCCCTATAAGTGAGAACTACTTTCTTTTTGTATTTTTCTTTTTTAATTTACTTATTGCAGTATGCACAAGTCACTCTTGTGTATGGAAAAATTCAAGAAATCTTTGAGCTCATCAAGAGTTTATTCATCATGCCACTACCATCTCCCCGCGTATAGATGGAACTTTTGATCCTCGTATTGCATCATCTATGAGATTTTTAAGATACTCTTTCGTTCATAAAAATCACTGTTTTCTCTTATTTATAGAAATTTCAATATGTTTTCTGAGTCCAGCTACAATTTCTGGAGAGACTAGCTGTAATAAAACGCCTTCTTCATATCATTCCTCTTCTTGACCTAAGCTATGGGCTACATTTATGAGCATTATTCGGTTTTCGAGTTCTTCCTGAGTTCAAAGTACTTCTAGTGGTATATCGATTGGGTCATTTCCCCTCTGTTTCCAAGTAATCGTTCATTTACCCGTTTCCAGAAAGCTCATACTTGCATTGATGAAATATTTTTTGAACAAATATTCAATAGTACAAATTGTTATTAAGTTATCTCACTCATGATCGATTGTTTTTAGCAACTCTACAATAGACGAATCATCATCTTCAGAACACGTTAAAATAAGTTCTGCTCTATTGGCAGTTTTTTGCACTATAGTAGCTACAACTAATTTCTGAAATGGTGTCAGGTTATCGAGTAAGAGTTCTTCCATAGAAACAAAATAATTAGTTTCAATATTTTGTCAATATAGATTTAATGAGAATACTCCTCTTCTAGCAATGCCTCTATCACCTGCATGAATTCCCTTCCCACCGCGAGGATATCTCGCCCTTCGAGTGACCGATAGTGAGCTCACTTCACATAGATCTGGAGCTGTGGTGCTTCAGCATCACCTGGGATGAATATACCGATATCCGCATTTCGTGCTTCGCCGATACCATTCACGATACAGCCCATGACCGCAATATGGAGCGACTCGAATCCTCTATATTTCCGAGACCATTCAGGCATTTTCTCTCGGATGCGCTCTTTCACATATTTCGCGAGGATCTGGAACTTATCCGAACTCGTACGTCCGCACCCAGGACAGCTCACGATCTGAGGCTCGAACGCGCGAAATCCCATCGACTGGAGGATATCCCGACAGACCTGTACTTCGAGTGAACGAGGCGCACCAGGCTCAGGAGTCAGTGATACTCGTATAGTATCCCCTATACCCTGCTCGAGGAGGATCGAGAGCGCTGCTGCAGATGAGACGATCCCTTTCGTCCCTGCACCCGCCTCGGTGAGACCGAGATGGAGCGGGTAGCTACAGAGCTTCGCGATACGCTCATACGCCGTGATCATCGACTGGAGATCCGACATTTTGACTGAGATGATGATCTGGTCTTCTCGAAGTCCCCACTCGACTGCCTTCTGCGCAGAGATGATCCCACTCTCTACCATCGTATCGATATAGACATCTTGAGCGGTCTTCGGATTCTCGAGTTTCGCATTCGCTTCCATATTGGCATCGAGGAGTTCCTGATCAAGTGATCCGCCATTCACTCCGATGCGCACAGGAAGATCGTACTTGATAGCACATTCGATGAATTTCCGATAGTTGTCATCGTGACGATCTCACTTCCCGACATTTCCAGGGTTCACCCGATATTTCGAGATAGATCGCGCCATCTCAGGATATTTCTCGAGCAATATATGACCGTTATAGTGGAAATCTCAGACGATCGGAGTCTGGTATCACTTCGCTCGAAGCTCTTTCACGATCTCGGGAACGGCGAGCGCTGCAGCATCGTCATTGATCGTGATACGCACGATCTCAGAGCCAGCATCCGCGAGCTCGATGATCTGAGCGAGTGTTGCTTCGATATCGCGAGTTGGCGTATTGGTCATCGACTGGATGATGACCGGATGGTCAGAGCCAAAAGGCACATGTCACACCATGACAGTGTGGGTTTTGCGACGAGGTGAGAGCATAAAAAAGAAAAAGAGAAAATCCCCGAGTGGGGATTTCGATATTAGAGTGCGGCACCAGCATTTTTCAGCATCATGATGAGTTCATCTTTGATAACAAGACGTTCTTTTTTCAGCTGATCGAGTGCAAGGTCTTCCATATTGTAGCCAGGAATATTGGACTCAGCACGTCCGATCTCATTCGAGAGTCCTTCGTAGCTATGGAGAAGGTTGGCAAAGTGTTTGTTCGATTTTTTCATCTCGTGGATCATATCCTGGACTTCTGGGTGACTCGCGAGAAATGGATGGACATCGTAAAGCATAGGGGGAAAAGTAAGGAATAATGTGCTCACATTATAGGCAAATCGAGAGGAAATGCTAGTCGATATGCGTCTTTTTTGCTTGATTTTGTACCATACGAGGGAATCTCCATACCGCATCGACGATACGTTTCCAGCGCTTGCGAGGATCGAGTGCGAGACGGTAGAGCCACTCGAGTCCGAGTTTCTGGAAAAATACTGGAGCCCGATGCTGGAGTCCGAGAAGATAGTCGAACGACGATCCTACTCCGAGCCCCACGACTCTCATCGTCTCGGGAAGATGAGACCATATTTCGACGAGTCTCTTCTCTTGCTCCTTCATACCGATACAAGAGAACACATACGAGATATTCTCTTTTTCTATGAGTTTCGCGAGTTCTTCGAGAGTTTTCTCTCCATCGAAGGCGATATCGATCTGGAGATCAGGAAATCTCATAGTGAATAATTCTCTGAGTTTTCCCTGAATTTTCATCTTCTTTTCTTCGAAATCATTTTTCGGCTCGGTGATACGATAGTTATCAATCATGAGGATTCTCTTCTTTTCTCGGATAGTGTACTCTACGAGATCTCGGGTGAGATTGCTCCCAGATATGAGTTCTCCGTATTTTTCTCGCAGAGATTTTTTCTGAAAAAATGTCCGAAGTATCGCCATGAAAAATCCACTTCCAGCTTCGATCAAACTCGCTGTATAGAGTCCGTTCGCATCGGGAGTGAGAGAGTCAGCTTTCTGGAGGATTTCGAGAAATTCCCTATCAGTCGAGGCTCGTACGAGGATCTCAGGATTGGGCGTGAAGACGAGAGTCTTCTTCTCTGGAGATATTATAGTTTCTAGAAAATCCTGGTATTTCGAGTTGATGATGTGAAGTCAGAGGAATTTCATAGTTATTTACGACCAAAATCATCCTCATACCGCCGAATATCGTCCTCTCCTGTATAGTCACCACACTGAACTTCGACGATCACGAGAGGATCAGTTCCAGTATTTCCGAGACGATGAAGATATCACTTCGGGATGTGGCATGACTCATTTTGCTCGAGTACGCGGACTTGCTCGACAGTTGCGAATTTCGGATCGCGGATATCCACTGTCGCAACACCTGAGACGACTGTCCAATGTTCACTCCGACGTTCATGCGACTGGAGGGAGAGTCGCTGTCCTGGGTGGACGATGAGTTTCTTCACCTTATAGAGAGGCGAGTCCTCGAGGACATAGTAGACTCCCCATGGGCGATTTCCGATCTCGAGATAGCGACTCGAGGTCATTTCTTTCGGAAGCTCGGCGAGCTTGGTATCGAGTGCTTTCTCATCGGCTTTGTCCTGGACTTTTTTCACGAAATCAGAGGAGTTATGCGTCTTCGCTCCGAGACCGTCGCGGATCTCGACTCCATGGGCACCGAGGATCTGTGCTTCCGGGATTTCTCGTGCAAATCTATCACCTCACTTCGTGAAGATGATCTTATCGTACTTTCCTGCAGACTTCGCTGTCGCGATGACGAACTCGAGACTTCTGCAGACACTTCCATCCTCATCGATAGAGAGGAATACTCGATCCACTCCTCGTACTTTCTCCACTATCTGCATGCGGAAGTTTTCATCCTGAAAACTCTTGGTTCCTCGCTTGAGCTCTGCTTGTTTATCATTGTTCACGATCACCCAGACTTCATCGGCTCATGCCTCCGAGCGAGAGAGTTCGAAACACTCGATGTGTCCTGGGTGGATAGGATTGAAGTATCCTGATGTGATAGCGAGAGTGGTCATGGGAAGATTATTTAAGAATACAGATACCTCGGAAAGGGTTGAGAGAGAGTTCATTGTCATCCGTATCATAACTACGCATCGTCGTATCGGAGAGATCGCAGATGAGATGGATCGGGCGAGGAAATGGAGTAAGTGTCCACGAAGGATCGCGTCCAGCATCGCCATCTGGAGTTGGGGTTTTGAGTTTTTGTACGACCCCCTTTTTATCGAGAAATTTCCAGACCTGGAGTTCTCCGTCGGTATCATAGTTGCGCTTCGTTCAGACATAGAGCATCTGCTCTTTCCCTTCGTGCATGAGCGTGATCTCTTGATCTATATACGGCTCATGCGGAAGCCATACGAGCCATTTTTTTAGCCCTGTAGCAACTCGCTCAGGAAAGTGGAACTTCCCTTCAGAGTCAGTGATAGTTGTTTCTGTGAAATAAACTGGTGTCCCTTCTTTTTCAGAAGTTCCTCCTGTATCGCCGTCATACATACGCGAATGCGATTTTCTCGTGATCTGGAGTCAAGCGACTGCTTTGCCACCAGAGAGGACCTGTCCATCGACAGGAGAAAAGAGGGAAAATTTTGGCATAGAGAAAAATGCTATTAGTAAAAGGAGAATAAGGAACAAAATGCTGAGAGAAATGATGAATGTTTTTTTCATATGAGATTGAATAAAGAAAGGATATAGAAAAGAGTGAAATATTCAAGTAAGAAATAGGAATATACTTCTTCTCAGTCGTATACAAAGTAATGGATTTTTAATTGACTTTATTTATAAAAAGATATTATCATATACATTATATTTTAAGCAATTTTTATGCATAAATGAGCTCTGCGAATCGGTAAGACCATTATCAGTGCTGTCACATGAGAAGATCCAGATGATACAGGAAAAAGGATAGACACTATAGTAACATGAGTACGTACGTGACTACTAAAAACAGGATCACAAAAAGCAATAGAGAATGTGAGAGTGTTTGCCGAGAGACTTCTCGAAATGGCAGACACAACGACACTCCCTCCTAGCAAGGCCACTATCGAAAACTGGAATTCTCAAGAGGTGAACATATTTCTGAAGAAGTATATGCCAAATGGAGAGTTTACCGATATCGATACTTTCTGGGAATATGTAGCAGAGTGGAATTCTAGAAAACAGGAGAGTGGAAAAATCCTTGCAGAGGAATACGGTTATATCCTTCAGGAAAACACATGGACCCTGAAGTCCGTATTTTGAACCAATTCTCTCACCAAAATACTGAGTAAGCTGGGTTTCAAAAAACAAGGATATACTGATATAACTCTTCTCAAAGGCATATTCTCTGGATCGAACCATGTGTTTTTCCAGGAACAGTGGGAACAGTCAGAATGAGGAACTCCTTGGGAAAAACTTGCAAATTTTCTTAAAGTGAATGCCTCTGAACACAGTACTCCTGAAAAAAGATTGGTACTCGGGAAATACTTCCAGTCTATAGTGCCGGAAGGAAAAAGAGTGAGTATAGATAAGATAGTAGCTTACCTAGGACTGAAACCTCTAGAGATAACTTCATTTACGCTAGATTTTTCTGGGTTCGCAGAGAAACTCCGAGGACACAAGAAGTATAGTGAGGTAACTGAAGCAATAAATGGATGGGATACCATCATAGAAATATGCAAAGAGATAAATACAGAAATAGAAAAGTGAGGAAAAAAAATGCCGATAACGAAAAAAGAAATCACCGAACTCTGTAAAGAATATGATGTCCGATACAAAGATCAGAGGATTAGTTTCGATACTCTCGTACGACTCCTCGGAAAATGTGAAGAATCAAAGAAAACTGCACCTAAAGAAATAGTAAACCCTCCTCAGGAAAGAAAAGCTATAATAATACCTACATTTCGACCGAGTATTCCTCCTCAAACAGATACCATAAAAAGAGACACAAGCCGAGCAATATCTGAATTATGAGTAAGAAACGACAGAAAAAGATACACAAAAAATTGTACAAAAAATAATGGTAGCGTGGCAGAGCTGAGTCTTCCTAACTGAACAAAAGAGGAAATCGTTCGGTTTTTTCTCGAATCAGTAGAAGATACTCCTCGTTGGCAGACTCTCCTCTCACCTATAGAAAAAGAGGAAGATCAGAAATTATGAATCAGAAAGCTCGGTATACAACTCAACACATCGTATGAGGAATCACAGAAAAGATGATTCTTTTTTCCCTCAACTTTTCCAATATACGAAGAGATACTATCACCTGATTCGAATAAGGAGGAATTCAGTGTGAGTGATATGATCCTAGCAATCACTGGAAAAAAACGACCTGGTCGTCCAGCAGGAACTACGATAAAAACACCAGCTCTAAAACCCGCGATTTCAATATCAACATGATCTTCCTTAAATGTATCATGAGCTCTTTCGAAGGAAGATAAAGAGGTTCGAGTAAATACAGGAAAAACACTTTTTCGAAGAGATATAGGACTGCTTGCTGGAATGGAGCTGGAGAATTTTCTCCTCATTGGAGCTACTTTTGAAGTAGATCCAACCGAAAAAACCATCCTATTTACCTGCTCCAAAGAGGAATCAGATTCACAGAAAACAACTGAAATATGGTCTAAGATACTTACGAATGATTGACTCAATAGTCTCTGAAAGAAATGATATGCATATAACCCAAGGACCTCTCTTCTGAGTATATCACTGAATGGATGGACCTATGGCATGACGGTACCTCGCATTCGCAGTAGTGGTAGTGGAACAACTCCTCTATCTACGAACAAGGCAAATACATCTGATGATGGGATGAAGAAGTTGCAGTCTGAGGTTACAGCAGCAAGAAGTGAATTCCAAGGAATTATCAATACAGTACTCTGAAACTACTACAACCGTCTCGTAACCAATAAGATAGGACATATTCCCCCGAAAAACCTCTTACAAATCGATTTCGAGAAATGTCTTGGTACTATTATGGATGCGAAAAATAAAACACTCACGATTTCTTATAGTCACGGACATGATGTGAAATACAATATCGCAAAAGATATTCTCCAATCCATCCAGCCTCGTGAATTCACAGGATGTACTATATCAGGGGGCGCGGGAGAGAAAAGAATAGTAGGATATAAAACGAAAAATGATTGGACTATCTCATTTCGTCTCAGTTACTAGGAAGCTCTCATATCATCTTATAGCTTATAACGATTCTCCTGCATGGTATCTTCAAAAAATACTTTTGTTCCGCACACCATAATACGTAGAAAACCCGCGCCAACACAGATTGAACTAGAAATAACCAAACGCGTATCTGAGATTGCAAGTCTTACTCTTCCGACCAAAAAAGCTCTCAAGAACTACTTTTCTCAGACAAAATGAGCACAACCCAGATGGGCAAAATACCTCTCCCCACTCTGAGGAATGGAGCATATAGATGTACAGCTGAAAAAACTGGCACAAGAACTCACCAATACAGAGCTCGGTTTTCGATTTCCCGAAAGTATAGAAGAATACGTATCAGTACTCTGAATTACCGATAGAAGTATATTTGGTATCATCACAGCTCTGCGCTCAGAAGGAGTACTCATGCAGGTGTTGCCTCAGAAAGTCGAGAAAAAATCGCGTCAAGAAACAACGAGAGACACTTTCGCCATAGGGCATAGAGCAAAAGAAGATTTTCTCTCTATGGTATGACGATATGTCGGTACTCATGGTGACCTATCTTCCACGAGAGAACATCTTATCTTTACGCCAAATATACTCAGAAAGGAGATACGACTCCATTTTCAGAGAAGTGGACTCCGCCATAAAAACATCATAGACTTTTGGCAAGAACTTCTTGCAAATACTAATATCACAAGCTGAGAAGAAAATGGATGGTCATACGATATTACTACATCAACTCTAGCGAAAGTACAAGACGGTTGGTCATACATATTTCCTATACCAATGCGTTTTTTCCAGAAAAAAGAAGAAACTCCTAAAAATAATACATCCAGTGTAGAGTATTTCCAAAAAATGCTCGAAGAAGTGAAGATGGCAAAGTGAGAATTTCGAGCTTTGCTTGAAGGAATACTGTCTGCTTCTCAAGGGAAGAGTGCTCCAGGTACGCGCTGAACGAAGAAGCCCGCCAATTACCACCTCAATCTCGATTGGGATAATGGATTTTATGTCCAATTAGATGGTGAAAGAAGAGCGATAGATATCGTCTATCGTGTATGACATCATAGAGATCTCTACTATGGCAAAGAGCTTCTGAGAAACTTAAGAGAAGACCAGCTCTCTCCCTGCACTATCTCTGGTAACGCTGACAGAAGAATCATAGAGTATACGACAGAAAATGGATGGAAGATGTGTTTCTCTCTCGCTTAGAGGATATCTCTGAGCCTCTTCTCGAATTTCTCGAGCGAGAACTCTTCTGATCGGTCTCTACACTTTTCTCGAAGTAACTCTGCATATGCTGGAGTCATTTTTCATATGGCTTCCTTCAGATTCCCTAGACTCACATCGATGAGAAGTCCTGTCTCAGAGTCGATGATCGTCTCACGAAGCCCACCCTCATCAGCTCCGATGACAGGGATACCGCACGCCATACTCTCGACCGGAGACATACCGAAGTCCTCTTCGATCGGGATATAGATACTGGATCTGGCTCACTGAATGAGGGATATGAGAGCTTCATCACTTGGTGATTCGATCGCAGTGATATTTTTACTATCGCGAATCTTCGCAATTATTTCTTCACGCATGGGATCGTTTTTTCCATAGGTACATATGAGCTTCTGTTCTGGCATCTCTATGAAAGCATCGATGATGAGATCGACACGCTTCGGTGGAGAGAGACGCGCCCAAGAGAGGAAGTAGTCATGAGGATCTGGAGAATCGCCCGGAGTGAACCGACTCGTGTCGGTGGGAGGATAGATGATCTCACTCTCATAACCAGTGAATTCATAGAGACGTCTCTGTACTGTCTCGGAATTCGTGATGATCACATCCATATTCGAGAGGAGTTTCCGATATTTCTCTGCCTTACGGTCGAGGATCATATTCGCGATACCATGGAGAAATCTCGGGACTTTCTGGAGGTACTCCGCTCGCAGGTCGAATATGTATCTCGGAGGAGTGTGGCAATAGTAGATCTTCCGTGCGGTCTTCGGGAGCTTCGTCGAGGCTTCGAGGCAATTCCCCGAGAATATCACAGTATCGTACTCAGAGAGAAATGCTGTCCGATGAAGGAATCTCCATCTCAGTATCTCATGGCGGAGCCCCTTCGCGAATACTGGCTTCCCGAGCGGGATGATATTTCCAGTGAATCCGAGCTCACGAGGATCGAAGCTCCCCTCACTGAAAAACCCTGAGACGAGGTCGGCACCGAGTGACTTCGCCATGAGTGTGACAAGCCGCTCTCCTCCTCCGCGATAGAGGAATGCATCATGGAGGATGGCGATTTTTGGTCTTTGCATCATAGATGGAAGTATATACAAAATCATGAAAAGTAAAAATTGACAACATTTATAAGTTTTATATTATCATAATAACTTAAAAACTATACTATGCCTAATTCTATATCTATAGATACATTGTTTTTACAATCCAAGAGCACGGAAGAGGTCCATAGAGTCCAAATTTCCGATATAGAAATCCCAAGTGATATTCATGCAAGAAATATCACAATACATGGCGTACTCGTAGGCTCACAAGAAAAAGTAAGCTTCACAATATGAAAAATAGAGCTTGCAGAAAATATGGTAGAATTCAATGACGTATTTGATACTGACAAAGAGCCAAGCGCCTCGGATATATCAACTAAAAAAATCCTCTCTTTTAGATGAAAGACTCTATCTATACTGATAATATCAAAAACTCATCGAGAACTAGGTTCTATAAAAATAGGGAAAAAATAATCTCATTGAATAATGGAGAGAAAAGAATAGAATTTAGAAGTTATTTCTAATCAAAAGTTTCATGAAAAAATTAATTATTTTAATATTAGTGCTTTTTGTGTCCGTACATCAAAACCTTTTTGCATCACTATACTCATCATCCCATAATTGAAAAAGACCAGAAACAACATGCATAACACGACAAGATTTTTCATGAGTCACTGCTATTGCTGTAATAACATTAATTATAGTATCAATATTGATTTTACTTATAGTATTAAAACATAAGGTATATTCTAATAATCAATTTTTGAAGATATGTATATACCTATTAATTTTTAGCTCTACTATTGCTATTTGACTTATAGTATACTGATTTTTATGAGAAACTCAGTCAGCTTGAATTACGAATGACAATATTATAAGCAAAATATTAGATTACTTAGTCGTTCTTCATACTCACTGTGACAATCCCTTATGGTAGAACAAAATCGCATTGCCATCGTCGCCGACTGGCTCATCGACTTCGGATGAGCAGAGCTCGTCATATCTCACCTTCTGGAACTCTATCCTGAGGCGGATATCTATACG
This sequence comes from uncultured Candidatus Peribacteria bacterium, assembly GCA_964449265.1. GTDB lineage: Bacteria > Patescibacteriota > Gracilibacteria > BD1-5 > UBA2023 > JAGOMW01. The sequence continues at coordinate 1,062 of CAYVAG010000014.1, read as the reverse complement.
AGTGTTTGTTTTATGCAGCATCCTATGCTTGTCGGGCGGCGAGTCTATACGAGTTGGATACAGAGAATTCCGTTTCTCAATCGCCGACACAAGCTCGCGGGAATTTTGCGTCCTTGGGCATTTCGAAGTTTCGACCTCTCAGGATACGATATCATAATCTGCTCATCGAGTGCCGAGTCAAAGCAAGTAGCGATGGGAGGGTGGAGAAAAAAATTCAAAGAATGACTGACCTACGCTATTCCTGCATGAGATCTGAGTGCATTATTAGGAGAAGGAGGTAATACTAATAATCTCTGAAAGTATAGAGCCAACTGACCTATCGTCATCGTCTATTGCCATACCCCAACTCGCTACTACTGGAGTCATGCGAAGGAGTATGAGGATATGATGGAGTTCGGGATTTTGAATCCTCTGGTGAAATGGATATTCCGACTCGTGAAGGGCTGGATGCAGAGAGTGGACTATACCGCAGCAGAGAAAGTCGACTACTTCATCGCGAACTCGGAGAATACGAAAGAGCGTATCATGAAGTACTATGGAAGAGAAAGTGAGGTGATCTATCCGGGGGTAGATTCTATGAAAGTATGAAATCATGAAAGTATGAAATCATGAAAGTATGACTACTATCTATGAGTGTGAAGATGTATTCCTTATAAGCGATTTGATCTCCTGGTCGATGCGTTCAATGCAAATGGCAAGAAACTCATCCTCGCGACAGCAACAGACACTCCCCTCTTCCGCGAACTGAAAGCGAGATCAAAACCAAATATCGAGTGGAAATATCGCATATCGAACGAGGAGAAAGATGCTCTTATGGCGGGTGCGAAAGCATTTCTCTTCCCACCAGAAGAAGACTTCGGGCTCGTGCCGATCGAGGCAATGGCTATGGGAACTCCTGTGATCGCCTATGGAAAATGAGGAGCACTCGAGACCGTCGTCGAGTGAGAGACAGGAGTATTTTTCTCAGCACAGACTCCCGAGGCACTAAACGAAACAATCGAGCGATTCGAGAAAATGGATTTCGATCCTGAGAAAATACAGGAACATGCAGGAAAATTCTCG
>CAYVAG010000013.1:0-25709 GCA_964449265.1 uncultured Candidatus Peribacteria bacterium | reverse complement strand
GAACTCTTCCATGACGATACTCACTCTTGTACTTACTAGGGGAATGACTTGGAGTATAGGGTGTATTTTGAGTCCTTTTGCTCCGTTCTCTATGTCTTGAGCAAATTGTTTGCGTATCCTATCACCAAATTCATTATCTGTCTCATCTTTCGTGAAGTCTACCCCAGTAAAAGGAATAATCCCATGGTCAACTCATTTTAAGTTATCAAATGTGAGGTAGGGTGGTATAGGTAGAGTGATCTGGTAATCTACTCCTGCAGCCTGCATAGAGGTCATACAGTTTTCAAGAGTTGCCGATCCATTTCTCTTGTTTGCAGCTTTTACATTCAGAGGATTAAGCACCTCCATGACACTATTTGCAACCTTATTTCTTCAGCCACCATGATTGAAACTCCCCCAGACAGCCCATTGTGCGGGATCTAATATATCACTTCCTCGAAGAGCACGGTCTGATATATTCCTATCAGGAATTCAGGTTTTTGCTATGAGAGCTCCACCATTGTGATTGAGGACATCTCAGAGGTGAGCATGAGCGTCGATGATAGGGTATTCTTGCATATTTTTCGTAAAAAGTAAATTTACTTATATACAAAAAATAAAAAGATGCAAGTTTTTATATCAATCTTTTCCAATCCTCCTTTCTCACCGCCTCCGCCCGCACCTTCTCATCATATCAGCACTCTGCTATCCACGACTTCATTTCCTCTATATCGTAGTGACTTCATTTCAGGTTGGAGAGGAGCGTCTTGCGTGGGTGGGTGAATGCCACTCTCCAGAGGGCGAGGAGTTTTTCCTCCCCGATTCGGTCACGAGATTTTTTCACTCTGAACTTCACTACGATAGAGTCGACTTTTGGTGCTGGGTCAAACGAAGTCCGACCGACATACCGCACGATCTCGATATTCTCACAGGCGAGTTCCATAACGAGAGAGAGATAGGAGTGATGGGGTTTTTTCGCGCGTCCTTCGAGGATTTTTTCTCCGACTTCTTCCTGCATCATGATGACCATGGCTTCAGGACTCTTCTCGAGATCATAGAGAAAGCGGAAGAGGATAGGACTCGTGATGTAGTAGGGGATATTCGCGATGACCGAGTAGTCGTCATATGGGGGAGTGAACTTCAGGACATCCTCATGGTGGAGCGCTATCGGAGTCGTCTTCACTATGCTCTGGTCTTCTCATACTACCTTCGGCAGAGTATCTGTTTGCATGAATCTCTCATCGAGGATCTCTACCATATCAGTATCGAGCTCTACGAGGTCGAGAGTCGCTGGGTGATGCGTGAGGATATATTCAGTGAGTGCTCCGTATCCAGGTCCGACTTCGATGACATGCTTCCCGGCGAGCTCCAGAGAACTGGCGATGTCACTGAGTGCTTCCTCGTCGATGAGGAAGTTTTGTCCGAGGGATTTTTTGGCCTTGATGGTTTTCATGAAGAGTATTTATTATTTTCTTTTCATGACTGAAAAGAAACAAAAGGTCCTTCTTTTGATTTCCTCATTTCTGTATCTCTTCCATCTCGATTTCCTAAATCCGAAAAACTCGCCTTCGGCTCAAACAGTTTCGGATTTTTCACGGAAATTCGAGGATGAGAGATTCTAGAAATTCGTAAAATAAAGAAGCAAAATCAGAAACAAGAGAATTCTATACTATTTATTCTTTTCATTTTTCCAAATCGTTCCTCTAGCTACCAATAACTATTTTACTATCCGACCACCCTGTACACATTTTTTTCTCTCATATTTCCGCTTCCTATTCTACTCATAACTAATAACTAATAACTAATAACTAATTTCTTTTGACATTCATATACTCTTTCATATAATCCGCTCACTTTTGTAAATCCTTTCGCTTCCTCATGGGGAACGTGAAAAGTAAATAATAGTGACGTTGTATGGTAACCTTTCCTGATCGGGAAGCCTCCTACAACCTCTCATTTTCATATCTAACTCTCCATATCTATGGCTGGTATCATCGGAAAAAAACTCGAAATGACTCGCGTCCTGCATAATGGCGCTTTCACTCCTGTCACACTCATCAAGGTTCCTACACTCACTGTCGCTCAAGTAAAGACTCTCGAGACTGACGGATACACAGCTATCGTCATTTCTATGAAAGACGGGAAACAAGAAACGCTTCGTGAAGTCTCCGTTACAGGTGCTTTCGCTTCTCTCGAAAAAGGGAATGAGATCACTCTCGATATGCTCGAAGGAATAGCGACTGTAGAAGTCTCTTCTATATCTAAGGGTAAGGGTTTCCAGGGTGCTATGAAGCGCTGGAACTTCTCTGGTCTCGGAGCATCTCACGGACACAAGTATACTCGTTCCCTCGGTTCTATCGGTACTCGTAAGCCTCGTCGTACGAAGCTCGGTAAGAAGATGCACGGACATATGGGTCTCGATAAGATCACCCTGAAAGATGTACCACTCGTTCTCGTGAACAAGGATCTCCGCGTGGTCGCTGTAAAGGGTCCAATTGCTGGTGCTCGTAACTCGCTTATTACTCTTACGTTCTAGTTTTTCTCCAGAAAATCGAGAACCTAAAATCTAAAATATCTCTCTATGAAAGCTCCTCTCTTCGACAATCACGGAAAAAATACAGGTACTGTCGACCTCGAAAAGTCACACTTTGGTGTCGAACCAAATATGGGTCTCATCCACCGATTCCTCCTCCTTCAGCAAGCTAATGGTCGTATCGCTATCGCTCACACAAAACACCGTGGTGAGATCGCTGGTTCTACGAAGAAGATGTTCAAGCAAAAAGGAACTGGTAGTGCTCGTATGGGTGATCGCCGTTCTCCGATGCGTCGTGGTGGAGGTGTCGTCTTCGGTCCTCGCAATACACAGAACTGGACGATCTCTATGAATGCCCAGGAACGTCGACTCTCACTCCTGTCACTTCTCTCTATCAAGGCTACAGAAAATAATGTAAAAGTCATATCAGCATTTGGAAAAGATGCTGTGAAAACAAAAGGCATGACATCGACTCTCGTCGCTATGGAAGCCAAGAAGCCTCTCATCGCTGTCACTCGTGAAGAGAAAGATAGCGTCCTCGGTGCATGGAATATTCCAGAAGTGAAGATCGTGAATGTCGAATACCTCAATCCACACTCACTCCTCAAATATAAGGATCTCGTCTTCACAGAAGCATCACTCAAGCATTTCTATACACACTTCTCTAAATAATCCCCCTAAAAAATTAACAGAATTCCTATGAACTCTCTCTACTCAGTCATCAAACGATTCGTCGTCACCAACAAGTCTACCGACGGTGAAGTACAAGGTGTATACACATGTATGATCGACCCTGTCGCGACAAAGATCGATGTAAAAAATGCCTTTCGTACCCTCTATGGTGTAGAAGTGGAGAAAGTAAATGTACTCTCAACCAGAGAAAAATTCCACAATACAAAGCTCGGAGTTGCTCGTAAAAAAGGAATCGAAAAGAAGGCAATGGTGACACTTCGAAAAGGTCACAAAATCGCTAACTTCGAAGTTATCCAATAGTTTTTTCTCGTCCTCTCAAAAATCTAATTTCCACATGTATGTGAATCAAAAAATATAAACCAACCACCCCATCTCGTCGTTTCATGACAGGTCTCACCTATGAAGAACTGACGACAAATGAGCCATACAAGCCACTTACGACGTATAAAAAAGACCAAGCAGGTCGTAATAATATGGGTCGTGTATCTGTCCGCCACCAAGGCTCAGGACACAAGAAACTCTATCGTATCGTAGATTTTATCCTCGATAAGAAAGATATTCCAGCCCGTGTCGAAACAATCGAATACGATCCATACCGATCTGCATTTATCGCACTCGTATGTTACCGTGATGGTGAGAGACGATATGTTCTCGCTCACAGTGAGATGAAAGTCGGAGATGAAATCATCACTGCTGCAAGTACCAAGGCTATCGCTGGAAATCGTATGGAAATCGGAAATATCCCTACAGGACTGACTGTCTACAATGTAGAAATGATCGTCGGACAAGGAGCTTCTACTATCCGCTCAGCAGGATCATCAGCCCTCATCCTCTCTCAGGAAGGTGAATATACTCAGCTCAAGATGCCAAGTGGTGAGATTCGTCTCGTCCATAAAAAGTGTGGTGCTACTCTCGGAGTCGTATCTAATGCTGACTGGAACCAGATCACGATCGGTAAAGCAGGTCGTAATCGCTGGATGGGAAAGAGGCCTACCGTTCTCGGTTCTTCTATGAATCCAGTCGACCATCCACACGGATGAGGTGAAGGACACCAATCTGTCGGTCAGAGAAAAGGACCAAAAACTCCAAAAGGAAAACTCGCTCGAGGAGTCAAGACTCGCTCTCGTAAGTATACTGATCGTTGGGTTCTCCGTACTCGTGCTGGTAAACTTCAAGGCTAGTTTCGAGAACGAAAATGTTCCTCTCCTAGTAAAATCTAAAATCTAAAATCTCCTCCTATGACCCGCTCGCTCAAAAAATGACCATACATCGATCTTCGTGTCTCGAAGAAAGTCGAAGCACTCAATACGAGTGGTCGAAAAACAGTGATTAAGACATGGTCTCGATCATGTACGATTGCTCCAGACTTTGTCGGACATACATTCGGTGTGCACAACGGAAAACAACACGTTCCTGTTTTTGTCACTGAAGATATGGTTGGACATAAGCTCGGAGAATTCTCATTTACTCGAAGATTCCAAGGTCATTCTGGAAATAAATAATAGGAGATTAGTCACTGGTAGGATAGTAATTGGTAAAACCAACTTCCGCCATCTAGTCACCATCACCCACCCTACTAATTACCATCATTTATGAAAGCATCTGTCAGAAACGTCCGCATCTCACCAAAGAAACTCAATGTGATCGCGTACATCATCCGTGATATGAGTGCCAAAGAAGCACTCGATACACTCAAATTTATGCCAAAGAAGGGTGCGGATATCATGTATAAGGTTGTCGCGAGTGCTGTGGCAAATGCTACTCACAATGACTCTCAGAGCCTTGCAGATCTCTCTGTAGCTTCCGTGAGTGTGACACAAGGACTCGTCTACCGACGTATCAATCCCGTCTCTCGAGGTCGCGCACACCGTATCCTCAAACGTACTTCTCATGTCGATCTTTCCCTTTCTGTAAAATAATCTTTCTTCTACTCTCCTATGTGACACAAAGTCTCACCTCTCGCATTCCGTATCGGGTACATCAAAACATGGCGTACAGCAGGATACTACGATCGTAAAAACTACGCAGAACATACAGCAAAAGATGTTGCTATTCGTGCGCTCGTCATGAAACACTTTAAGAATCTTCCGATCGCAAATGTGTTCATGAATCACAACGGGAATAGCCTTCTCTCTATCGCTATATTCACCTCTCGTCCCGCTTTGATCCTCGGGAATGATGATGAGAATATAAACAATCTCAAGGATATCCTCACCAAGAGGTTTCCTGGATATGTCTTCTCTCTCGAAGTAAAAGAAGTAAAAAAACCAGAACTCTCTGCTTCTATCGTGGCTGACTCTATTGCCCGACAGATCGAGAAAAAAATGCCATACCGTCGAGTGATCAAAAATGCCATCGCAAAGACTATGGAGAAAGGAGGTCTCGGAATCAAGGTAAAACTCGGTGGTCGTCTCAATGGTGCAGAAATCGCCCGACGTGAAACCTACAAAGATGGATCTATCCCAACTCAGACGATCCGAGCCGATGTCGACTTCGCTTACGAGCGAGCAGAAACTCCTTCTGGAACGATCGGTCTCAAGGTCTGGATCTACAAAGGTGACGTGTTCAAAAAATAAACTTGCAATTCCCAAATTTTATCTATAATCCTAACGTTTCTTCTCATGCTACAACCGAGCAGAACAAAATATCGAAAAGCACACCGTGGTATCATCAAGGGTCTCGCCATTCGTGGGTCTGAGGTTTCCTTCGGTGACTACGCGCTTAAGACCATCGAATCTGGTTATATCACATCTCGACAGATCGAGAGTGCCCGAAAGGCAATTGTCCGCTTCCTGAAGAAGGGAGGGCAAGTCTGGATCCGTATCTTCCCAGATAAACCATACACCAAAAAGGCTCTCGAAGTCCCAATGGGAGGTGGAAAGGGAGGTGTCGAAATGTATAGAGCCCCGGTAAAACCTGGACGCATTCTCTTTGAAATGGGAGATATTGCTCCAGAAATTGCTCGGGAGGCTTTGACTCTTGCCTCATATAAACTTCCAGTAAAAACGAAGATTCTCATGGCAAAAGACGAACTCTAAGAGATCTCCTTCCCTCGAACTCTAGATTCTACAATCTAAAATCTAAAAACTTATGGCTACCGCAAAAAAAACAACAGCAAAAAAAACTTCTTCAAAAGAAAAGAAAGATTTCAAGTCTCTCGATAAAAAAGAACTCACTCTCGAGCTTACTACGGCCCGAAAAGAACTTTTTACCCTCACGATGAAGCACTCTCTCGGTGAACTCAAGCAGCCTCACCTTATCCGTGAAGCACGTCGTACGGTTGCAAAAATCGCTACTACTCTCCATACTTCCCTCTAAAATTTTCTTATCTCTTTCCTTATGCGCACAAAAACTGGTACTGTTACGAGTACAAAAATGCAAAAAACCATCGTCATTACTGTCGATACCTATAAAACGCATCCAAAGTATAAAAAACGTTACAAGTCATCGGTAAAGTTTTATGCTCATGATGAAAAAGGTCTCGCACAACTCGGTGATACTGTGACTGTTTCTGAGACTCGTCCACTTTCCGCTCTCAAGCGATGGATGCTTATCGAAGACTCTATCGTCAGAGCACAGGTATAGTTTCGAGTGTTTCCTTTCAATATTACTATCTACTATTTTATATGATCCAGACAGAAAGCAGACTTGTCGTCGTCGATAACACAGGAGCAAAAGAAGTTCTCTGTATCAAGGTACTTAAGTGATCAAAGCGTCGTTATGCGAGTGTCGGTGACATCATCGTTGTCTCTGTAAAAAGAGCACTTCCAAACGGAAACATCAAGAAAAAAGCAGTATGTAAAGCAGTTATCGTCCGTACTTCGAAAGAAATCGCTCGCGAAGATGGTTCATACGTCCGATCCGATGATAACGCATGTGTCATCATCGATGATAAGCTCGAACCAAAAGGAACTCGTATCTTTGGACCAGTATTCCGTGAGCTCAAGGCTCGAGGATACCAGAAGATTATTTCTCTTGCACCGGAAGTTGTATAAGAAACAGGGTAACCTCTCTGTAAAACTAAATTTCAAAACTATGAAAATCCACTCAAATGATCAGGTTGTCGTCACCTCTGGAAAAGACAAAGGAAAGAAAGCAAAAGTTCTCCGTGTGAACACGAAGGATAACTCTATTGTCGTCGAAGGTGTCAATATCGTGATTCGTCATATGAAGCGCCAAGGAAGTACTCCAGGACAAAAAGTCACTTTCGAAAAACCAATCAATGCTTCGAATGTTATGCTTCTTGATCCAAAATCAGGAGAACCTACTCGCGTCGGATACCAAATTCAAGATGGGAAAAAAGTTCGCGTCGCAAAAAAATCAGGCACCACCCTCTAGTCATTTATTCATGCTATTTACTCTATAGCATACTCACTCTTTCTTCTTATGACCTTCAAAGAACAATACAATAAAAAAATCCTCGTAGAACTCGCAAAAGAACTTGGGATCAAAAACCCCATGCAAGTTCCAAATATAGAGAAAATCGTTCTCAATATGGGTATCGGTACCTATGTAGCAGCAGGAAACAAGGATTTCTCAAACCTAAAAAACGATCTCGCTCTTATCACTGGTCAGCTTCCTCGTATCAATCATGCTCGTATCGCTATCTCGAATTTCAAACTTCGTAAAGGTATGCCAGTCGGTATGATGGTAACACTTCGTGGAGATCGCATGTTTGCATTTCTCGAGAAGCTTATCTCTGTCGTTCTTCCTCGTGTTCGTGATTTTCGTGGAATTTCTGCTCGAGGATTCGATCAGGCTGGAAACTTTAACTTCGGTATTCGTGAACATACGATCTTCCCAGAAGTTCCTCAGCTCGATGTCGTGAAGCCACATGGACTTCAGGTAACGATGAAATTCCGAACACAAGGAACAGCTCACTCAAAAGCCCTCCTCGATAAACTCGGATTCCCATTCACTAAGTAATACAACGAAGAAGAAATCCTTCATAATTCATAATTCACTCTCTATGGCTCGTAAAGCTCTCGTTCATAAAACTCAAGTTGCCCAAGAAACAGCAACTCGTGCACACGAACTCGGTAAAAAAGTAGAATTTTCTACACGACTTTATCACAGATGTTCACATTGTGGTCGTGCCTATGGGTATATCGGAAAGTTTGATCTTTGCCGTATCTGTATCCGAGAAAAGGCGAATGCTGGAGAACTTATGGGCGTCCGAAAATCAAGCTGGTAATCATTAGTCCTACAATCTACAACCTAAATCTCTTATTATGATAATCGATCCTATCGCAGATCTTCTCACTCGTATTCGAAACGGATACCTCTCTCGTCTTTCGACTATAGAGGCACCTCACTCGAAACTCAAGGCAGAGATCCTTCGAATTCTCAAGAAAAATAATCATATCGTCGAGTTCTCTCTCTCAGAAGATGGTCGAACGTTTACGATTACTCTTCAGGATGTTCGCAAGACGAAATATATCCCTTCTTTTCGTCGTATCTCTCGACCTGGGCAGCGTATTTATGTCCGCTCTACGGATATCAAGAAGTCTCGAAACGGAGTCGGTATTTTTATCCTCTCGACACCGAAAGGAATCGTAACAGGATATGAGGCTCATGCTCTCGGTGGTCGCCGAAAAATTCTCTGCGAAGTGTTCTAAAAATGGTTACTAGAGGATAGGGAGAGAGGATGGTGATGCTACACCCTTCCCCCCGCTCCTAATCTCTAAAATCTACATTCTAAAATCTTTCTTTCTATGTCTCGAATCGGTAAACAACCTGTGAAACTTCCTTCGGGAGTGACAGCAGAGATCACATCTACACTTGTCACACTCAAGGGAACAAAGGGGACACTCTCCTTTAATATCCTTGAATGAGTTTCTGTAAAGCAAGATAGTGATATGCTCGTTGTCTCTATCGCTGATATCACAAATCCAGGGCAAAAAGCTTTTTGGGGACTCACTCGTGCCATGCTCCAAAACATGGCAATCGGAGTATCTGAAGGGTATGCAAAATCTCTCGAGATTATCGGAGTGGGATACAAGTTCGATATCAAGGGCCCTCGCAAGATGGAACTCTCTCTCGGATTTTCTCATAAGGTGAATGTCGATGCTCCAGAAGGTATCACGATCGAAGCCGATAAGGAAGAAAAAAACAAAATCCATCTGAGATCTCATGACAAACAACTTCTCGGATACTTTGCAGCGTATGTACGATCCCTGAAGAAACCAGAACCGTACAAAGGAAAGGGTATCAGATATGTCGGAGAATATGTTCGTCGCAAGGCTGGTAAAACAGCTGGTAAATAGTACAATCATTATACTTTTCAATCCCTCTTATGCTGAAAAAATCTCAAAATCGTCTCGCTCGCGCAACTCGTGTTCGCGCTCGTATCGAGTGAACTGCCGTGAAGCCACGCCTCTCGGTATTTCGTAGTAACACTCATATTAGCGTACAGGCTATCGATGATCTCACTGGTACGACTCTTGTATCAGCTACTGATATCAAAACAAAGAAGGGTACAAAATCTGAGCGTGCAGAGGAGGTAGGTACTACTATAGCAAAGGCTATGATCGAAAAAGGTATCAAAACATGTGTATTTGACCGCGGAGGATACCTCTACCATGGACGTGTTAAGGTTCTTGCAGAAGCGGCTCGTGCTGCTGGACTCCAATTTTAGTATTCATTTTAACTCTCTTTTTCTCGTATGTCAGATATCCAGAATCAAAATCCCGAAGAAGTCGTAGAAACTCCTACACTCGAGACTCCAGTGGAATCGAGCGAAGCATCGACACAAACAGAAGCAAAATCTTCAGTAGATCGACCTTCTCGTCCTGCTCGTAGCGATCGACCAAATGGAGATCGTCCTCGCGGAAATCGCCGTGATGGTGGTATGCGAGAAGAAGAGAAAGAGTTCAAAGAAGAAATGCTCTCTATCGACCGTGTAACTCGCGTAACAGCAGGGGGACGACAGATCCGATTCCGTGCTTCTATCGTCATCGGTGACGGAAAGGGCCGTATCGGACTCGGTACAGGTAAGTCTGGAGAAGTCCAGGGTGCTATCGAGAAGGCAATCCGTGATGCGAAGAAAAATCTGATCACATTCCCTATCGTCAATGGTACTATCCCTCATGATGTTTCTGTAAACTTTAAATCATCAAGTCTCTATATCCATCCAGCTCACCCAGGTACTGGTATCATCGCCGGAGGTGCTGTACGTAAGATATTCGCCGTATCTGGTATTAAGGATGTCATCGCGAAGCAACACGGTGCTCCGAACAAGATTACCAATGCTCGTGTAACGATGAAGGCACTTGCCTCACTCAAGCCTGTCCACCTGATGACTTCATTTGGTACAAAGAAAACTTCAGAAGCTTCAGTAGCAAAAGAAGAAAAGGTCCCAGTAAAAAAACCAGAGCCAAAGAAGGCTCCTATAGCAAAAAAAGCTCCAGCAAAGAAAAAAGCAGAATAGTACGTTAGTAGGTTGGTGACTAGTAATTAGTCGAAACCGACCCTATCTAATCAATCACTACCCAACTAATCATCATTTTTATGACAAATCTTTCTACAGTAAAACCAACACCAGGATCTACGACTCGACCACGCCGCGTGGCTCGTGGAGTGAGCTCTGGACTCGGAGGAACCTCTGGTCGTGGTATGAACGGACAGAACTCTCGTACTGGTAAAGGAAAGCGCTATCCTACCTTCGAGGGAGGACAGACTCGTCTCTTTATCCGTACTCCGAAAAAGAAAGGATTCACTGCATATGCTCCGAAAGAGTATGTAACGATCAATCTCCAGGATCTCCAGAAGCTCGCTGATGCAGGAGTCGCTACAGTCGACTACGCAGTTCTCTACGAGAAGCGTGTGATCCGTGAGAAAGGAAAACTTCTCAAAGTCCTCGGACGTGGAACTCTCTCTGCGAAACTCGAAGTTATGGCAGATGCCTACTCTGAGAGCGCGAAAGCAGCGATCGAGAAAGCAGGAGGTGCTGCAAACGTATAATATATTCTAAAAAATCCCTCACGATTCAAAAGTGAGGGATTTTTATTATGCTGATATACTACGAATATAGGAATTGCTATTAATCAAATCTTGAACTTCTTGATCAGTTCCACCCTTTCTTATTAACGCCTCTATAGCCCTCATGAGTCTATTTAGTTTTGATTCAACAACTAAGGATGTTAGATATCATGCCATGAGTCCAAATATTATCCAAGGCAGAAGCATAAAATGATACTTTTTTACAGTGCCTGATTCTGAAAACTCTAAGCTAATAAGAATAGTTCTCTTTGAATTTACAATTTTTTGTACTTGCTCACTTTTTTCTGAGGTGTCATTTTTATATAATAGTTCTAGTATTCCTTTATTTCCTGTTGCTTTAATACCTGACTCTTTTGCAATCTTTCAAAGTGTTTCCAATTCTTCCGGAGTATAGGGAGATATATGGCTAATCAACGCAATTTGCTTCATATCTATTTTTGTACATCATCCAGCTGAGCATACTTCGTATCACTCAGGAAGAGCTCATGTTAATATATTTTTTATAGCTAAACCTCTAGATTCCGCAAGGTTCATATTCTGAGGATCTAATGTATTATTGATAGTTCCTTTTTCATTGTTTTCTGAAGATGCAGAAGCAGTGATGTTTCGTATGCGTACTTCAGGTGCAGTGTAAACAAAAGGAATGTCCTTTAAAGGCATAATATAATGCGTACTATTATAATGAGAATTTTGCGCAATACCGTTGCGTATTTCTTCTATTAAGACTTTCTCTCCTTGTGGGTCAAGTGCTCAAATTTGATCAAAGTTCTTTCATCAGTATATTTGAGGAATACTGACCTGTATATTCGCTCTACCACGTGCCTTACCAATACTCGCAGTAGTCATTATTACAGAAGCATCCCATTCTTTCTCTGATGATATAAAATCTTTGAGCCTATTATCACCATAGAAAGGAGAGTTTAGTCACAGTATAAATGTTGTTATTCAAGCAACTAGTACTTTTCTTTTGACAGATTTATTATGCCTATTGGCCACATCTTCTGGCACAGACTCAGTAACTCTTCTATATACAGCATCTTCTCTTTGCATAGCTTCACGATATGTATTTTCTATAATACTAGCCATATGAATTTAAATTAATTAAATATATAATATATTTTTATAGTAAAATGTCAAACTTTGATTAGTAAAATTCATTTATTTCATGGAAACTGGGCTGTTTTTTCTTTGCTTTTTCCGATTTTTTCCCTAGAATACGCGAGAATTTGTATTTTATTATTCTCTCTATGATCACGAATCTCAAAAAAGTCTGGGCAACCGAACATATCCGTAAGAAGATCCTCTTTACGCTTGGTATGGTAGCTGTATATAAGCTCCTTTCTACACTTCCAGTTCCTGGAGTGAATGTGACACTTCTGGATGCCTTCACGACACAGCTTCGTGCGAATACGCAGCTTGCGTTCTTCGGATCTATCATGGGAGGTGGACTCGAGCAGTTCTCGATCATCCTGATGGGTCTAGCACCCTATATCAATGCGACGATTATCATCCAGCTTCTTACGGTGATCATCCCTTCGATGGAGGCACTCAAAAAAGAGGGTGAACAAGGACAAAAAAAGCTCAATAACTATACGAGATACCTCACTGTTCCTCTCGCTCTCGCTCAGAGCTATGGTATGATCTACCTACTCAATAATATCATCGGTACGGGCACGAGTGGCGCCAACATCATCGATACGACGAACTTCACTGGCGTCGTCCTCCCTGCCATGCTTGCTATCACAGCTGGTACGATGATCCTCCTCTGGCTCGGGGACCTCATCACAGAGTCTGGAATCGGAAACGGTACTTCGATCATCATCTTCGCCGGCGTACTCGCAGGAGTACCACAGCATATCATGAACTATGTGAATGTCGGAAATTATGGACTTCTTCTGGTCCTTGCGATTCTCACGGTAGGAGTGATCTATGTGATCGTGAAATTCACAGAAGGATATAGGAAGGTTCCCCTTATCTACACGCGTACTGGTCGAGATGAACGATCCTACTTTCCTATACGAGTGAACCAGGCAGGGATGGTACCTATCATCTTCGCGGTTTCCCTGATCACATTTCCTGCACTTATCGGACAGATTCTCCAGCGTCGGGGTACTGGGAAGAGCGCAGAAATCGGTGATTGGCTCGTAGCAAATCTCTCTATGCAAAATCCAAGTTGGATCTATATAGCTATATATGCGCTTCTGGTTCTTGGTTTCGCATTTTTCTATGTATCTATCACATTTAATACTACAGAAGTCGCCGAAAATATCCAAAAACGCGGTGGATATATCCCTGGGGTTCGTCCTGGAAAGGAGACGGCCACATTTCTCCAAAAGGTTTCTGATAGACTCAATCTCTTTGGTGGAGGATTCCTCGCACTCATCGCAGTATTTCCCTACATAGCGACTAAGATTGTTCCATTTTTTGGATTTACCTCTATAGGTACGAGCAATATCGATTTTCTGATCTCTGGTGCTGGACTGATCATCGTGGTTGGAGTCATTCTCGATGTTATCCGTAGGATAGATACCGACATGAAGAGTTTCGATTACAAAAAGTTTTATTAGGCTTGATTTTGTCATCCCGTAGGGATCCCTTTCAAAATCACCGTAAGAGATTTGCATTAGATTTTCTCATAAGCAAAAGGGAAAGGGATTCCTCCTATCGTCGGAATGACAAAAGGCAGGAATCTTTTTAGGAATAAAATATTAAAATATGAAAATCACCGTCTGGGATACAGAAACGACAGGGTTCTCTACAAAATGAGGAGATCTTGCACAACAACCCTATATTATCCAGTTTGCCGCGATCGAATGAGAGTATGAAAATGGTGAATATCGAGAAATTGCCCGCCACGATATCATGATCAAACCACCGATTTCTATCCCTTTCGGCGCTTCACAAGTAAATGGAATCTTCGATAAAGATGTCGCAGATAAACTCCCTATGTCAGCACATATGGAAGATATCATCCGTATATTGAACCGTGCCGACTTCGTGGCAGGACACAATATCGAGTATGATGAAGAGATCCTCTCCTATGAGCTCGAGCGTCTGGGGCGGAAATGAGACTATTCTCCACAAAAAACTCTCTGTACGATGCGAGGTTCTACAGATTATTGTAAACTTCAGGGAAGAGGATTTGCGTATAAGCCCCCCAAACTCTCTGAGCTTCACCGTCATCTCTTCTGAGAATTCTTCGAGTGAGCTCATGATGCTCTGGTCGATGTCGAAGCGACCACACGATGCCTCATCGATCTTATGAAAAAATGAGTAATAGTAGCAGAACAGTCGACCGTGATGAGACTTTTCTAGAGTATAGTACCACTTCCCACTACCACATCTCCATCATAGATCACACCTATCTGTCCTGAAGTGATCGCACGCTGAGGGGTATCAAATTGCACTTTCACTGTTCATTGTTCACTGTTCACAGTTATCTGGCATGCCTGATCTTCCTGTCTGTACCGTATCTTCGCCCCGTATTTTTTTCACTCTTCTGGTATCACACCGATCCAGTCGGTGAGAGTACACTCACTTCCGTACAACCGAAGCTCACTCTCATCTCCTACAGTGATAGTATTGTTTTTCATGTCTTTTGCGACTACGAAGAGTGCAGGTCCCCCACCGACTTTTATCCCCTTTCTCTGACCGATCGTATAGGAGTAGGCTCATTCGTGCTCTCCGATTACTTCCCCTTCTGTGTTTAAGATATTTCCAGGCTTTTTGGGAATACGCCGTTCCAGAAATTCTTTCATACTGACTTTTCCGATAAAGCAGAGTCACTGACTGTCTTTGCGTTCTGCATTAGGAAGTTGAGCTCTTTTGGCAATTTCTCTGACGTCGGACTTTAGGAATCACCCTATGGGAAATATCGCTTTTTCTAATTGCTTTTTTGAGAGTCGTGAAAGAAAATAGGATTGGTCTTTCGTAAGATCGACTCACTTATGAAGTCTCCCCTCATCGTCTGTTCTCGCATAGTGCCCCGTCGCGATAGCATCGTATCCGAGTGAGAGTGCCTCTTCGAGAAAGAGGTCGAACTTCACGAGGTTGTTACAGAAGACATCGGGGTTCGGAGTCCTCCCTGCCTCGTACTCCCTGTAGATGTATTCGACGATACGTTTCTCGTACTCTTCTCGGTAGTCGAAGGTATAGAGGGGAAGATCGAGGTATTCAGCGACCCTCTTCGCTTCCTCGAGGTCTGCGAGGGTCGGGCATGCTCCAGGATTTTCCTCATCGAGGTAGTTGATCATGAATCCACAGGCTACCTCATGCCCAGCTTCCTTCAGGAGGTAGGCTGACACAGCCGAGTCTACTCATCATGAGAGTCATACGAGGATCTTCATAGTTATTTTTGGAGTGAGGCTATTATTTCTTGCCAATCTTTTGCGCGATAGAGAAGCGGATGTTCGAAGTGTTCATTTCGATTCCATGGTTTTTCGAGGAGGATCATAGTTATACCTTTCTCGCAGAGGTCACGAGCATTTTCGATATGATCATCGATCATAAGACTGATTCCAAAACTTTTACAGACATCTGATTTTGGACGAGCTTCGTCGATATAGTGATTTACGAAGTGAATCTGCTCTTCAGGTATTTCAGGAAAGTAGTACTTGAGCCATTCAATAGTTCTTTTTTTCTTGATAGGATCATGACCATTTCTCGCAGTAATGATAGAGTATTCTTTTTTTCCACTCTTTAGCATATCTACTCATTCTCTCGCTCGGGGGATTATGGGAGTGTCTTCCGGAGAAACTATCGTCATACCATAGTTTTGCCAAAGGTGTATGACATCGTCTCGAGTAAGGTTGAATTTCGGATCTTCAAAAATATCGTGAGAAGTGAAATCTTCGATACTTTCGCACATAAGCAGTCTTTCTTGTGTATGAGCATAGCTCAGTAGTCCAGAAAAACTCGATGCAAGTGTCTCGTCGAGATCGAGTCAGATATGGGTATGGAGATTCCAGTCGAGATTTTGGATATGCATGAGGCGTAGTATAGGAAAAAATGAGAGAAAGTAAAAAAATTGATTTCCTGAGAATTTTTCTCATAATGTCGGTATGCGCAAGCACCAGTACCGTGAAATCATCTGCAATACCTGTGAATGTCGTCATCTCTCCGCTGACGATATCTATGAGGAAGTGAAGCGCAATAGTCCTGATATCGGTCGAGCGACCGTCTACCGCAATATCGAAGCGATGGCAGAAGAGGGTACACTCAGGCGATTTCCAGGTATCCACGGCAAGACCTACTACGAGTGCAACCCTACCACCCATGCGCATCTCGTCGATGAGGCGACTGGGATCTTCTGCGATTTTCCGATCGAGAATGTCGATGTGAAAAATATCCCTTCAGGCTATGAAGTCTGTGAAATTCGCGTACAGATCCGAAAAATTGACTAAATATCCTTATGCGTCACGCTCTCGAAGTCCATCATCTGAGTAAAAAAGTTGGGAAAGCCACACTCCTTCATGATATTCATTTTTTCCTGGCTAAGGGAGAGGTTTTCTGATTTCTCGGGCCCAATGGTGCTGGAAAGACCACCACGATGAAGTGTATCCTCGGTATCATGCGACCGACATCAGGCGAAGTGAAAATCCTCTGAGGTTCTATCTATGATGCAAATATTCGCAATAAGATAGGATTCATGCCAGAGAATACCTATCTCTACAAGTACCTCACAGGAGATGAATTTCTCGACTTCAATGCTGCTTTCTACCATCTCAAATGAGGAAAACTTCGAAAACGGAAAGATGAAGTTCTCGAAAAAGTTGGACTTGCTCATGCTCGTGGGAAACGACTCCAGACCTACTCGAAGGGTATGCTTCAGCGCATAGGTCTCGCACAGGCTATTCTGCATGATCCTGAGATTATCTTTCTCGACGAGCCGATGAGTGGACTCGACCCGGTCGGTCGTAAGATGGTGAAAGACCTCATGCTGGAACTGAAGTCTCAGGGAAAAACCCTATTTTTCAATACCCATATCCTCTCCGATGTCGAGGCGATCTGCGACAGATTCGCGATCATATCTCGTGGAACTATCGTTGCGAATATGCCTGTGTCAGAGGTCGACATGCCTATCGAGGACTTCTTTATGGAACGCATCATGAGTCATCAGGGAGAGGATTTCCGAGGAGAATAGTGAGAATTATTCTCATTTATACTTGATTTTCTCTGTAAAAAGGAAATACTGTCTTGGTTATTTCTTTGTGATTTTTTCTATAATCCATAAAAATACTATCTATCCCTAATATTTCACTCTATGAATACCAAAAATCCTTCACTCGACGCTCTAAACCATCTCGTTGCTGCCTATACTATCGCCTCACAGAATGCTCGATTTTGTCACTGGAATGTCGTCGGCCCTCACTTCGAAGATGACCATGAATTCTTCGGGGAACTCTATGATGAGCTTTCTGAAGAGGTAGATCTCTTCGCTGAGCGTATCCGCGCACTCAGGCTCAATCCACTTTCTCGACTTGTCGATCTACTCAAGGAAACCAAACTCCAAGAGTATGAACTTCCTATGACGGCTCGTCAGATGCAGAAAAATATGCTGAAGGACTACGAACATATCTCAGCCGAGATGACAAAATTCATCGAAGAGACCGATCATGATGCTGTGACTCAAGATATCATCACGGGTTCTCAGCGACAGATCGATAAGCGTGCCTGGATGATGAGGGCGATGCTCGGTGAATAATAATGAGAATTATTCTCATTTTGATTTGATTTTATCGAAGATTTCTCTATACTTTGCTATGGTTTTTCTAAAACCGACATTCTAATACCTAATACTTCTACTTATGTCTTGCTGTGATAACGAATATATGTTCGAACAGGTAAAAATCGATACTCCTGCACCAAATTTCGACCTTCCTGCCTATGATCCGGTGAAAGATGATACGACTAATGTCTCTCTCGCAGACCAGAAAGGAAAGTGGACAGTACTCTTCTACTATCCGGCTGACTTCACCTTCGTCTGTCCGACAGAACTGAAGGATATGGCAGATGCAAAGGCAGAGTTCGACGCACTCGCGGTCGATGTCCTCGCGGTTTCTACTGACACCGTCTTCTCTCATCGCGCATGGGTGAAGCATGAAGGTCTCATGAAGAACTTCCCCTATCTCATGCTCGCGGATCACAATACTCAGGTCGCCGACTCTTATAATATCCTCGACGAGAAGTCAGGAATCGCTGGACGAGGGACATTTATCATCGATCCAGAGGGAGTCTGCCGTGGTATCGAAGTGACTTCTGGTCCACTCGGACGCAATAGTGAAGAGCTCCTTCGCAAGATCGAAGCTCTCCAGTTCATGACTGCTCATCCTGGGACGGCATGTCCTGCGAAGTGGAAAGCTGGTGCGAAGACACTCACTCCGTCGATCAAAATCGCGGGTGAAGTCGAAGGACAGTTACAGTAGTCTCAGGGTTAAAAATAATCCTTACTGAGCACGGTAAGGATTATTTTTGTTTAGTTCATCTAGAAGATTTCTACAAGCCAATCATGTCTTATGCATTACTCAGTTTGAGTAAAAAGTTATATTATCTGCGGGTTTTTTGAGTGCTAGTTCCTGAAACAAGATTGTTAAAGCGTAGTTATCGTGTAGTTCTAGTACTATTCTCAGTATACCTCGAAAACTTTCCTTCTGTTTAGTAGGTACTTTATTATATATTTCCCATAATATAAGTTTTATTCTTTTTTGCCATTCTTTGGCGGATTTGGGGAGATTCTCAAGAAATGATTTATCTAATGATGGACTTACCATGTCTTCGAATTTATACCAGTCAGGTCATTTCAAATCATAGCTTTCAGGAATGCATCCCTCTTTCGTATCAATCTCGATAGTGTTCATAAAGAGCAAATAATATTATATATAATATACTTTTTTATATATAAGTCAAATTTATCGAGTCTATTCTTGCATTTTCCTTCTTTTTGACATTTTTCCACTTTTCTATACTATCTCCTCACATTTTCGTATGAGTTTTTACGAAGAGTCGTATTTTGTACTATCAAGATACGAATTTTTCTCGTAAAAAAGCCTATAGAGTTATGACCTAGAAGCCCTCATGCCCCATAACCCCTTTTCCATGACTCCTCCAGCAAATCAAGATGACTACTACGCTCAGGTAAAAGCCGCAGGTACATCGGGTACCGATGATAAAAAACCACTGAAACTGAAACTCAAAGCAGTGGTAAAAAAACCAACAGAAGAAGATATTCCAAAAAAAGAGGAAGATATTTCTCCACGTGAAGAAATTCAAGATGAGCGTCCGAAAGCACGTCTCGTCGAGCGTGAGCATGCGAGTGGAGGACTCCTACGATCAGTGATGAAGTCAGGAAGCGATGATAATGGAAAAAAACCAGACGAGAGAAGAGAAAAATCTTCCGGATTTCCCAAGATCTCTTTCGCAAAAGCAGAACACAAGGTAAAAATCCTCGAGAATCGTCCTGTGATGCAGATTCCTGATGAAGTACCAAAGAGGCGTACTGATGGAAACGCTCCAGCTGCTACAGGACCAAAGCGTCTTCGAGATGACTCAAAGCCTATGTTCCAGAGAAATATCGGTTTTGCAACACCACAGAAAGATGGTACAGCGAAAAAAAGTGGAAAAGGAAAGTGAGGGAAAGACTATGTGATAGAAGATGGAAAGAGAAAAAGTGTGAAGACGATCGGTTGAGTAGCAGATGATGGGTCATTTCGCCGATCAGGAAAACTCGGGAGAAAAAAAGGAGAGAAAAATATCGAAGATCTCAAGCAGGTTCTCGTCGATCGTACAGGACAAGAAGTCTCTGTCGGTGACGTAATATCGGTAAAGGAATTTTCTGATAAGATCGGTATCCCAGTTGCGAAAGTGATCGGAGAACTCATGAAAAACGGAGTGCTCGTCAACCTCAATGCACCGATCGATTATGATACGTGTTTCCTTATCGGTGAAGGATTTGGCATCAAGATTACCAAAGAAATCTCTGAAGATGTCTCTGTTTCTGATCTTATGGATGGAAATATCGACGATATGATAAAAGAGGATGATGCCTCTCGCCTTGTCGACCGTTCTCCGATCATCTCTGTCATGGGACACGTCGACCACGGTAAGACATCGATTCTCGACTATATCCGCAAGGCGACAGTCGCCGCAGGAGAAGCAGGAGGGATCACCCAGAAGATCGGAGCGTACCAGGTAACGAAAAATGATAAACGCATCACCTTTCTCGATACTCCAGGACACGAAGCTTTCACGATCATGCGTGCTCGTGGAGCGAAGCTCACAGATATCGCCGTCATCGTCGTCGCTGCAGATGAGGGGATGAAGCCACAGACTATAGAGAGTATCAACCATGCGAAAGCAGCAGAAGTCCCGATGATCATCGCCGTAAATAAGATGGATAAACCAGGAGCCAATATCGATCTCATAAAATGACAAATGGCAGAGCAGGGTCTCCAGCCAGAAGATTGGGGAGGGAATGTCGTAGTGGTGCCTGTCTCGGCCCACACGGGTCTCGGTATGGATACACTTCTGGATATGATCCTCCTTCAGGCAGAGCTCATGGAACTCCGTGCCAATCCCGATAGACCTGCTGTCGCGACTGTCGTCGAAGCACATCTCGATCAGAAACTCGGATCTGTCGCTACTATACTTATCAATACTGGAACTATCCGTAAGGGTGATAATATCGTCTGTGCATGAGCCTATGGAAAAGTTCGTACACTGAAAGATTATAAGTGAAGAAATATCGAAAGTGCTCCTCCAGGAACCCCAGTACAGATTACTGGTCTTTCTGATGTGGTACAAGGAGGTGATATCCTCCAAGTTGTCTCTTCATCTGAGGTGGCTACGACTCGCGCCAAGGAATTCTCTCTCGCGAAAAATAAAAAATCAATCCACGCCTTCGAGTGAGCCTCTCTCGGTATGCTCATGAGTCGACTGAAATCAGGAGCCCTGAAACAACTGAAGATCGTCCTGAAAACAGATACAGGAGGATCACTCGAAGCCCTCAAAGCATCACTCTCGAAGCTCTCGACACCAGAGACGGGCGTTGTATTCATCCACTCGGCAGTCGGAGATGTGAACCAGTCAGATGTCATGATGGCGGGTACTTCACAGGCACTCCTTATCGCCTACAACGTCGGAGTCAACCCCGCTGCCAAGTCAGCACTGTCTCAGTCGAAGATCGAATTCATCGACAAGAAGGTCATCTACCACGTTCTCGAGAAAGTCGAAGCGATCATCACTGGTATGATCGACATCCGCTACGAAGATATGGAACTCGGAGCCTCTCTCGTGAAAGCCATATTCTATACGGGGAAGAATAACTCTATGATGATCGTCGGTATGGGAGTCACTTCAGGAAAGATCGAGAACCGAGCCAAGGTCCGTGTTATCCGTGCAGGGTCCAAGGTCGGAAGTGGTGAAGTCGCGAATCTGAAGATGGGCCCACTCGATGTGAATGAAGTCGAAGAAGGGAATGACTGTGGTATCAACTTCAAGGGAGATGTGCAGATCATCGAAGGTGATGTGCTCGAGTTCTATAAGATGGTGCAGAGGAAGTAGAATGAGATATAAAATTTTTTAAGAGAGGCCTTTCACCAGAGGACTCTCTTTGTGTGAATATTTTGAGAAAACTTATTATCATTTTATTTTATTAGATTTATTCCCTTTTGACCACAAAATTTGCTCACACTTTTCCCTTCAGGAAGCCATAACCAGAGTATATGGAAGAGAGCGCAAGAGATTTTTCGAAATTGATTTGCATTTACCCCTCTTTTTTATATACTACACGAGCTTATTTTTGTATTTTACTCACCTTTTCAGCATCCCTATGCCGAAAGACGACAAGATCGAAGTTGAGGGAAAAGTACTGAAAGCCCTCCCATGAGCCATTTTTGAAGTAGAGCTCCCTGAAGCTTTCTCAAACATGGTGATTCGTGCGTATGT
The DNA here is from genome assembly GCA_964449265.1 of uncultured Candidatus Peribacteria bacterium. GTDB lineage: Bacteria > Patescibacteriota > Gracilibacteria > BD1-5 > UBA2023 > JAGOMW01. Next base: position 3,562 of record CAYVAG010000013.1, on the reverse strand, counting down.
GTGAGGAAAAATGCAGAAAAATAGGATCCGTCTCATCCCATGAGATACTGTCACTGTCGAGCTCACTCCCTATGATCTCACCCGTGGTCGTATCACCTTCCGCAAGCCAAATGCGAATGCTCCTGTCTACAATCCAAACAACAATCGTCGTTAATATCTAAGTTTTCTCCCTATGAAAGTTCGTCCATCTGTCAAAAAAATCTGTGATAAGTGTGCTGTGATCCGCCGAAAGGGGGTCGTTCGTGTTATCTGCCAAGAACCAAAACATAAGCAGAGACAGGGGTAAATAGATAAGAGATGAATGATAAGGTCCATCAAGACTCTCTCCATCTCAATCTAATTTCTAAAATCTAATTTCTTTTCTATATATGGCTCGTATCGCCGGTGTCAATCTTCCTGATTCTAAACATGCAGAAATCTCTCTCATGTATATCTATGGTGTAGGGCGTCCTCTCGCTCAACAGATTCTTACGAAAGTAGGTATCGCCTGGAACAAGAAGATGGGAGATCTTTCAGAAGGAGAACTCGATCTTATCCGTGAAGAACTCAAAAGCTATATCATCGAAGGTGATCTTCGACGAGAAGTTGCGGGAAATATCAAACGTCTCATCGATATCGGTACCTACAGAGGATCTCGCCACAAGAAACGACTTCCTGTCCGTGGACAGCGTACAAAGACAAATGCTCGTACTCGAAAGGGTAAGGTAATGACGGTAATGAATAAGAAGAAGTAATCAAAATATAAGAAGCTCCACTTCTCACAAGGCATATTTCCTACAAAAGAAATCTCGCCGAAGCGAGATTTGCGGAAACTTCCTAATACCCTTTCCCAAAAAACAACCCAATTTCTAAAATATCTCTCCTATGGCAAAAGCTACACTCCGCCGCTCAAAAAAAACTCGTAAAAACGTTCCCGAAGCTGTCATTAGTATCACAGCAACTCTCAACAATACTCACGTCGTCGTCTCTGACCTCGAAGGACAAGTGCTTACTTGGTCTACTGGTGGTACTGCAGGATTCAAAGGTGCTCGTGAAGCAACTCCCTATGCAGCTCAGATTACGAGTGAACAGGCAGTCGGAAAAGCAAAAACACTCCATAACGTCGAGAAGGCTCATGTCTACGTAAAAGGTATCGGAGCTGGGCGCGAGCAAGCTATCCGAGGTGTGATCAATGCATGAGTCGAACTCATCGGTATCTACGATATCACTCCTGTCCCACACAATGGTTGCCGTAAGCCAAAAGCTCGAAGTCTCTAATATAACACCCAAAACTAATCTTAATTTCCCCCTATGAGATACACTGGACCAAAAATGAAGCTCTGCCGCCGCGAAGGATATAACCTTTTCGGTTCTGAGAAGTATAACCTCGAAAACAATCACCGTAAAGTAAAACGCGCAGGAAAACTCTCTGAGTTCGGTGTCCAGCTTCGAAAGAAACAAGCTGCAAAACGTCAGTTTGGTCTTACAGAAAAACAATTCGCTCGCTACTACAAACGTGCTGTCGCAACGAATCAAGTTACTGGTGATGCTATGCTTTCACTTCTCGAGACTCGCTTCGATAATGTCATCATGCGCGCAAACTTTGCTCGTACGATCATGCAGGCTCGTCAGTGTGTCGGACATGCCCACTTTCTCGTAAACGGTAAAAAACTCAACATCCCTTCATATGAAGTAAAGATAGGTGATACTATCACTATCAAAGAGCGTATGAAAGAATCAGCTCTCTATAAGAGTCTCGTAGAAGAATTCCAGGCATTTGCTTCGAAAAATGCTACGGCTCAAGTAAGCTCAACTCGCTGGCTTTCTGTTGACCCGAAAAAGCTTTCTATCACTATCACTGCTCTTCCTGAGAAAGGAGACTTTGATCAGATGATCGACGTACAGCGTATCGTGGAGTTCTACTCGAAATAATCTTCTCCCAAAGAGAAAAGAACCTGTATTGTTTTATCATTTCATTCTCCCTTCGAGCTATGCACATCCTTCATAACATCATCGGAGTTCCTAAGATTCGTCGAGAAATCATTTCTAGTACTGAAGAACGTTTTATCATAGAACCACTTCCGAGTGGATATGGTGTCACTCTCGGTAACTCTCTCCGCCGCGTCATGCTTTCTTCTATTCCAGGAGCTCGCGTCACCGGTATCAAGATCAAGGGAGTGTCTCACGAATATACGACTCTTCCAGGAGTTCGCGAATCTATCCTTGATATCATGCTCAATATCAAGTCTCTCGTCATCGCGAAAGACTCTACAGATATCGAATGGCTTTCTCTCACGAAGAAAAAGGGAGGAATAGTCACAGGAGGTGATATCAAGTGTCCAAGTGGAGTTACTATCCTCAACCCTGAACTCTATATCACGACAGTAGATGCTGGATTCGATCTCGCCTTTGACATCCGTGTCGAGAAAAATGTCGGATACGTCTCTATCGAAGAACTCAAGAAGCGTGAAGATGATGTAGAAGTCCTCGTTCTCGATGCGAACTTCTCACCAGTACAAAACGTAAAATACGAAATCCACAACACTCGTTACGGAGAAATCACGTCTCTCGATTCTCTCGAGATCTCTGTGAAAACAAATGGTGTGATGTCTCCATCAGATGTCGTCAAGTTCTCTTCGAAAATGCTCGAGTCATACTTCACTCTCTTCAACGAAGAGAAACTCCAGGTTGGAGGAGAGTTCATCTCTGATATCCGTGAAGTGATCGAACGTGAGAAACAAGAAGTGAAGGCTGATCTCGAAAAGGAAACATACACTCCGATCGAAATCATGGGACTCTCTCCTCGTACGCTCAATGCTCTCGTGAACGGAGACATCCTCTCGATCGAACAGCTTACAAAATGTACAGAAGCAAAACTCTCTTCGATCAAAGGCTTCGGAAAGAAGGCAATGACAGAAGTCAGAGACGCTCTCAAGTCTCGAGGACTCAAGCTTCTCGGAGATGACTAGATCAAACTAAAACTCACCATTACAATTAATAATTAGAAACCATGCGACACCGCGTCAAAAAACATCTTCACCTTTCAGGAAAAGATAATTGCCATCGAAAAGCAGTTATCAGAAATCTCCTTACAAGCCTCTTTACTCACAAGTCTCTCCAGACGACTGAAAAAAAAGCGCTTGCTATGGAACCTCTTGCTCACCGACTTATCGAAGTCGCAAAGGGTGATCATGAAGAATTCAACAAGATCCGTATGATCGGTGCTGAACTTTTCACGAAGGAGGCTTCTGTCTCTCTCATGGCTCTTGCAAAAAACTATGCAACCCAGAAAGGTGGATACACTCGTATCATCCCGATCAAGTATCGCGATGGTGATAGTGCCAAACTCGTAAAGATTGAACTCGTATAATCCCTATCTTAGAACTCTAAATTATTTCTCATGAAAACTCTCGTCGCAAAACAACTCCTCGGAAACGAACGCAAATGGTACGTCGTGGATGCTAGTGGGAAGAACCTCGGTCGTCTCGCTACCTCTATCGCTCGTATGATTTCTGGTCGCGATCGTGTCGACTTTACTCCTCATATCGATAACGGAGCTTATGTCATCGTTACCAATGTTGCA
>CAYVAG010000012.1:19008-27365 GCA_964449265.1 uncultured Candidatus Peribacteria bacterium | reverse complement strand
GATATATACTTTCTCATCACTGTAGCTGATCTTCTCTACGAGATTATCCCCTTCTCACTCGAATCTGACTGGAGAATTAGCAAGAAATGATGACTCCATGAGATGAAGCACCCTGAGTTCTCAGCCAAGTACGACAAGCTGATCGAACTCTTTTCTTGAAGTCGGATACGGGATACGTGGGAACTCTGATTTCAGGAACTCACTATATCGGTCACGGTACTTCGGCGCATGAAGTACAGCATAGATGTAGTCGAGGATTTCTTCTGGTGTGGTCTCACCGATAGACTCATTTATCTTATTCCAGATGACTGGATCAAGATTCGGCGTACGAGTCTCTCATTCGAGATTCTCATTTTCAGAGTAGAGATAAAGCGGAAATGCTACTCAACCTCATCTTCTAAATATATTTAGATCAATCATCTTATTACTAACAAAGACTGTATTATAGTAATCTCATCAAGCTGCTCACCATTGTCTTCATATAATGAGGGCTTCATTTTCTTTCAACATATGTTTCATCACTCTAAACTGCCATTCTTGAACAAGGTATTGTTGATAATAAATAAATCGTTCATCGAAAGGTCTAAACAAAGATTTATGTAAGTTATTCTCATTGTAAGAATATTTATCCTTAAATTCTTGGATTATAAATCTTCTATAATCATTTATGTTGTACCTGTTTTTTAATTCTAGTGCTGAATTATTCGAACTATAGAATTCAAAAATTCTATTTTCTAAGACTTCTTTAGAGTAGTCAGATGCAAAATCATCTCTACCAGTCATATGTCCTAATGAATTGATAGGAAAAATTTCATCTACTCTAAATCATCGGTTATATTCACTAACAAAAGAAAGGTTTTTTGGAACAAAGAAATATGATGGAGCTAATGGGGTTAGCTCTTTTGTGATCGAAAGACTATTTTCCTCGAGCCAATGGTATTTATCATTTCTCTTTCCATATTGGTCGATGTGGTAGACTTTGGCATTGGCTCATTTTTTCTTTTCACCGTTCTTGACTCCGACGAATATCGCCGTCCCTGTTTCTATATCGAATACATTTTCATCTTTTGACCCATCTGGTGTAGTCTCTCTTTTTGTCACACTTCCGTGAAGGTCGATGACATAGATATGATCGAATGTCTGAAGGAGATGCCACCTCATACCACGAAAGGTTACGTTATCGAGATACCCATGATTCGATATAAATGCTAGCACTCCTTCGCCATTTTTTTCTATAAGAGATTCACTGAGGCGAAAGAACTTTACATAGTCATCTCAAAGCCAATGTTTTTGCTCAGAAAAATGAGTACCATCGACATATTTATATGCTTCAATCTTATCCATGATCCACTTTCATTTATTCGTAGAAGTTCATTTGTATGGAGGATTCCCTAAGACGATCATGACTGGCTTATCGCGCTTCACTTCATCAGCTCGTATAGACTCTTCAGTGATTGAGTGCATGAGGCCGAGATTGAATATATTTTGCTGGATATCTGTGTCAGTTTTTGGTTCTTCGAGGGAGTTAGTGAGATAGATTTGGAATGGGCTCTTGAGATTTTTTGCTCATGTCTCAGTAAGTGTGAGTCCGAGTTTCATATGTGCTATGGTATAGCTTGCCATCATGAGCTCGAATCCATGAAGACGTGGGAGGAGATCATTATCGACATAGTCAGACCACATAGATGTATTCATATTCATTTTTGTGTGGATATGACTGATGATTTCATTGAGAAAAGTTCATGTTCCAGTAGCGGGATCAAGGATCTGGATACGGTGAATTTCCTTTTCTTTCGTATACTGTTTCCTTCATGAAAGATGAGTTTTATGGACTCATTTCATCGAAATCTTCGAAGTATCTGCGATACCATCAGCAAGTCAGAAATGTTTCACAAGTACCTCATCGACAGCACGAACTATAAAGCGGACAACAGGGGCTGGGGTATAAAATACTCCTCTTTCCATACGTAATTTTGAATCATACTCAGAGAGAAAATCCTCATAGAAATGTATGACAGGATCATGAGTATGGATATCTTGCTTCTGGTAGAGTCAGTGCATCATGTGTGATATATTTGTATTCTTAAATATATCACACATCTCATCGACGATATGTGCGAGAGCGGGTTCAAATCCTGTACCAGTCACATGATCGAAAAAGTCTCGCAGAAGTGGATTGGTCAGGGCAAGGAGTTCACGAGCCTCAGCACGGGTAAAGGTATCGGGCGTCTCATCATGATAGCGAGCAACGAAAAGTCCATAAATCAAAGTCTGAGCGTATATATCTGCAAATTTTGCATCGTCGAGATCGTGAATGAGGAGATTTTGAAAAGTAGTTTTGATACGAGTCAGGTTCACGAATTTCGAATCATCCGATTCTCATTTTTTCAACATTTCGATAACAGTGTCTCGTATACGACGACCGCGACCTCACATGATTTTCGCGAGATGCGGGGCAGAACGAATATTTTCTCCACGATCATTGGTGATGAAGTCTCTAAATGTGCGGATAAAAAGCTCAAAATTCTCAGGTCTGGAAGTGATACTATTTCCCACTTTTTTTCATATCTCGATAGGGTCACCATAGCGATATCAGTTTTTATAAAATCGGAATTCGAGACCATTTGTAAGAAAAAGTTTTGAATATCCATAGTATCGAGAAAGTTGCTCTCATTTCTCGATCTTGTCGAGTGAGACGGGAATATCTTTATGTTCTCACCAAGCTACTGGAATGAATCCGTCTCGAAATATAAAATCAGGTGCCCCATGTTCACTTCGTTTTGGCTCATTTATAATTTCATACTCGAAAATCGACTCAAAAAGTTGTTTCAGTATTGGTCTATAGGTATGCTCTGTAGCATGTCATGAACCAAATGTGGAGTAGATTTCTTGGATATAATTTTCTATATTTTGCATAATATATATTCTATACAAACCTCTGATTTTTCCAAGTCCACCTAGAAAATCACTAAGAAAAAGTAAGAAATAATTTAGAAATTTTCTCCAAACATAAAAAATCCCCCATTTTCATGAGGGATTTTTCTATAGATATCTCCTACATCGCGATTTTCTGCGGCACTCCCTTCACTCCTTCGAAGAAGGCATCGAAGTCATCCTGGAGCATCTCCTCTACAGTGAGGAGGTGGGTCGCGATCTTCTCATGGAGATCACGATTCTCAGTGATGATCTTCTTCGCAAGTGCATAGGCAGTGAGGAGCAGTCCTCGTACCTTCATATCGATGAGATCCTGTGTCTTATCGGAGATCACCTTCCCATTCGACTGGGCACCGAGATAGTTCCCCTCTGTCATATCGGGAGCGAGGTTCTCAGGACCGATATCTGAGTCAAATCCGAATCTCATGACCATAGCTCGTGCGATCTCTGTCGCGCGCTCGATATCCGAGCTCGCACCGGTCGTGATATACTCAGGTCCGAAGAATACCTCTTCCGCCACACGTCCTCCGTAGAGAGTCGCGAGCTCATCGAGATATTTCGCCTTCGAAGTGTAGGTACGGTCCTTCTCTGGGAGGAACCATGTGACACCACCTGCACCACCACGAGGGAGGATAGAGATCTTGTGTACTGGGTCAGTATGTGCGAGCATCTTACCGACGATCGCATGCCCGACTTCGTGTATAGCAGTGAGCTTCTTCTCATGCTCAGTCATACGCAGAGACTTCTTCTCGTTCCCCATCACGACCTTCTCGACAGACTTCTGGATCATCGCGATAGAGATCGTCTTCTTGTTCTCTTTTCCGGCGAGGATAGCGGCTTCATTGAGCAGGTTTCCGAGCTCAGCCCCAGAGAATCCTATGGTGATACCTGCGACCTTGTCCCAGTTCACATTCTCATCGAATGGCTTTCCCTTCGCATGGACTTCGAGGATTTTCTTACGGTCTTCGAGAGTCGGGAGATTGATCGTCACACGGCGGTCGAATCGCCCTGGGCGCAGGAGCGCCTTATCGAGGACATCAGCACGGTTGGTCGCGGCCATGACGATGACATGAGTCTCGTTATCGAACCCATCCATCTCTGTGAGGATCTGGTTCAGTGTCTGCTCGCGCTCATCGTGTCCACCACCGATACCAGGACTTCGCTTCTTCCCGATCGCGTCGATCTCATCGATGAATATGATACTCGGAGCCTTTTCTCGAGCTTCCTTAAAGAGGTCTCGCACACGGCTCGCACCGACTCCGACGAACATCTCGACGAACTCAGAACCAGAGATAGAGAAAAATGGCACTTCTGACTCCCCTGCGACCGCACGAGCGAGAAGGGTCTTTCCCGTACCAGGAGGACCCTGGAGGAGGATACCACGAGGGATCTTGGCACCCAGGTCTTTATACTTCGAGGGATTTTTCAGAAAGTCGACGATCTCTATGAGATCTGCCTTCTCTTCATCGGATCCTGCGACATCTTCGAATGTCACCTTCTCATCGAGCTCTGGGTCATAGACACGAGCGCGAGAGCGGATAAACTGCATAGGACCACCCATACCCCCTCCACCCATACGGGTCATGAGGAAGAAAAGAAGCACCACGAAGAGGACGGTACCGATGAGCGAAGGAAGAAGATCAGAGAAGAGTTTTCCCCATCCCTCCTCCTGTATAGTAACCTTGGTAGGGATACTCGGGTCGCCGAGACCGATATCGGTGATCTTTACATTCGCTGGGATGATCGTCTCATCGATAGCACGGACTTTTTTATTGTTCACGATTTTCACGATACCATTTTTCTTCGCTTCGAGGGTCGTACCACGCACGACGATCTCCTCATAGGCTCATGAGTTATAGAGGGCGATGATCTCATTGAGTCCGATCTTTGTATTGCGTTCGATGATCTCATCGCTCGTATAGCTGCGGAAGAAGGAAAAAGCGATATAGAGTACCGCGAGGACGATAATCGGGATGAGAAAGGTACGCGGAGTGATCTCGATAACTTTTATATTGGCATCTTTGGGGAGTTTTGGGATCTTTGGGAGGGGCTTTTTGAGTTTTTTTGGATTTTTCGAATCTTTTGGTGTCATGAAAAATGATAATTATGATATACACCGTAAACGGTGGACCAAATTATATGAAAAATAGGGGAAAAACCAAACGATTTTTCACACTATCGTACGTAGGGATAGAGTGGCGTATAGTCGACGATATTCCAGTTTCTATCTTGCTCTCGCAACAGAGTATATATACCCTCGAAGTGAAGGGCTCCGTAGATGAATACTGCCTTTATATCCCCTCTTTGCTCGAAGAGAGAGACGATGTGAGCATTCCGACGATCGAGGATAGCAGAGAGGAGATCCTGATCGAGAGCATCCATGAGGATATCCGTACTCGTAGAGGCTCGGAGTGAGAGATTGAGCACTCCTCGCATGATGAAGTGAAAGAGTGGACTCTCCCCCAGTGAGAGTTTCTCGAGCTCGGCTCCTATGTCGGCGGGAGGAGTTTCTCTGAGGAGTTTCCCAGTCCCGATAACTGCCATGATGTCATCGATGGAGAGATCAGCCCGTATGAGTGATCCTGTAGAGATACCATCGTAGAGAGACGCATCTTGTGCCGTGAGTCCGAACATACGAGCGATCTCACCATAGGTATCACCTTCGAGTTTGATTCCGAGAAGTTTCTGGAATTTCTCACTATTCTCAGGCGTTCCTGGGCGCACTCACTCGAGATAGAGAGTATATCCAGAACCTGCGAGCGATCGGAGACGAGTATTGACCTCTCTATAGTATCTCTCTGACGCGATATGAGACATCTCGACGAATACGAGAGTCGACTTCCCGTTCGAGAGAGTGATCTCTGAGAGGGATGCAGGAAAGAGGTTCGAGAGAGAGGCGAGGAGAAAGAGAAAAAGAGAAAATACTCAGGAAAGTGAAAGAAAAATGAGGCTATATCGCTTCACGAATACTATGAAATCCCGCTTTCCTCGAAAAAATACTCAAAAGAGGGAAACGAGAAATCAGAGTATAAGAGACTGGAGAACGCTCTGAAACGAGGAAAGAGTACCAGAGAGAAATATCTGAAATACGATACCGATAATCGCGAGAACACTCGTGATGATGAGGAATTTTTTGCTCATACTCTCTACTTCTTATTTTTCATATTCTTACTTTTCATACTTTTCTTACCGTGAGATTTTCTCGGTTTTTTCTTCGTAGTATTCCTCTCGAATGTCTCATCGGATTGGTCTTTGGCATCTTGGATCTTATCTGCGTCTTTATCCTTGTTTTTATAGATACTCGTACGCGAACGAAGCTCGATATCTATAGGAGTCCCCTCGAAAGAGAAAAATTCTCGAATCTTGTTCTCGATATAGCGAACATAAGAGAAGTGGAAGTGTGCAGAGTTGTTCACCGATACGACGAATCGTGGAGGATTCACATCGACCTGAGAACCGTAGTAGATCTTTGGCTTATGAGACTTACGATTTCCTGTCGGTGCATGGTCATAGGTGATCTGTTCGAGAAATTTATTGAACACACCTGTCTTCACTCGCTTCATGCGCTCATCTCGGATATGGAGAGCATGTTCGAGAACGAGATCGATACGCTTCCCTTCGATCGCCTGGGTGAATACCACTGGCGCATAGGAGAGGAAGTCGAACTTCTTCGAGAGATACGTCATATAGCGGTCGAGGATAGTATCCTTCCCGATGTCGGGCTTCGCGAGGACCTTGTCCCACTTGTTCAGGACGAGGATGATCCCCTTCTTGGATTCGAGTGCTTTCGAGACGATGACTTCATCCTGGTGGGTGACACCATCGAAAGCATCGATCACGAGAGCGACGACATCGGCGCGCTCGATAGAGCGCTCTGCGCGCATGACGCTCCAGTCTTCGATATTCCCACTTCCGATCTTCCCTGCTCGGCGGATACCTGCTGTGTCGATAAGGCAGATCTCTTCTCACTGGAATTCGATAATGGTATCGATCGCATCTCTCGTCGTCCCTGGCATATCCTTCACGATCGAGCGAGTCTCTCCTGATATAGCATTCACGAGGGAAGATTTTCCCACATTGGGTCGACCGATGATCGCGAGTTTCAGGATATTGGGATTTTCCTGTTCATTTTGTGCTGTCGTTTCGAATCCTTTTTCTCTGAGAGTTTTTTTGATCCCATCCTGAAGAGCATGGAGTCCACGAGACTGCATAGGACTCGTCGGGATGACTTCTCCGAGACCGAGTTCCATGAGGTTATACGATTCGAGGGCTCTCTTATCGTTATCTGCCTTATTGGCAACGACGATGATCGTCTTTCCAGAACGCCTCAGGCGCTTCGCGATATGTTCGTCGAACTCTGTCACACGATCATATTCGAGGACAAAGAGTATGACATCAGATGACTCTATGGCAGCATCGGCTCTCAGTTTCACATCAGAAAGAAGCGTCTCATTATCTGCATCGACTATACCTCCAGAATCCGCGAGGATGTAGGAAATATCTCGCTCTTCGTCGATGATTTTGTATTCGATAATATCTCGAGTGGTATTCTCGATATCAGAAACGATGGCGATACGGTGACCAGTCAGAGCATTGAATAGGCTTGATTTACCGACATTGGGTCTACCGATGATAGTGACACGTGCGAGCATAAGAAAAAGTGAGATGGGAAGATACTGAAAAAATCTAAAAAAGCAAGGGAGTTATTTTTTCACTGTATAGAAAAAATCAACCTTATAGGTAAGCTCGAGAATAGTGGAATCTGATTTTTTGACTGTGATCTGGAGAAATCTCCCATCGAAACGAGGAGCAAATCTCAGACTATTATCAAGGGAGTATATCTGTCCACGTGTATCGATGGCGAGGAGTGCTTTTTTCGTAGTATCGAGGAGATAGTATCCTGAAGGGATATTCGGATCATCGAAAGAGGCACGGGTGAGTATATATGGAAGGGTGCGCTTCAGGAGGAGAGATGGTACAGTCAGATTCGAGAGGGTGCCCGAAGTAGAAAGAGAGAGCGTCTCTGGAGGGAGGAGAAATTCTCGTAAAACCACTTTTCCACCTCGTGAAAGAGAGAGACTCATGGCTCCTGACTGGCTTGCAGGAGCAAAGCTCATGCCCGTGAGAGAATCTGGAAGTCCAGTACGCTCATCGAGGAGGAGTGTTCCAGAACTATACGTGAAGAGCGCTCAGGAAAGGATGGCAATAGACCCAGTAGAGAACGATCCATCTGTCGCTGTAAGAAGTGATCGAGGGAAGATATTGGCGATATCATGACCTTCTCGTATACGGAAGATATCGATCGGCTCAGCTGAAACAGGAACATCGAGTATACCACGCAGATATCCTGTGAGGGAAGCGGTCGTGATCTGTGGAATCGGTGCATACACCTCTATCTCGAAGGGAGAAAGCGTCACATTACC
>CAYVAG010000012.1:0-18998 GCA_964449265.1 uncultured Candidatus Peribacteria bacterium | reverse complement strand
CTTGGATATTCATATTTCTCTCACCGAGAGTATCAAATGGTCAAAATATCAGACGATCTCCTGTTATAGTCACACCGCCTGAAGATGTGGTAAAATCATCATCAAATATACCATTACCATCACTATCGATCGTGGTATCTGGGTCGATAGTAAGGGTATATGGACTCATTTCTGTGACGATATCAGAAATATTTTTGGTGAGGGTTTGGTAGACTGGTATGCGTTCTCTTCCAGAAATATCGAGTACAGGAGGGCTCTGATCGAGTGAGGCCTGCGGTGCTATGAGGGTGACTCATGCGCGCGTATGGAAAGGAGATGAGAGAGAGTGGAGTCGAGCACTGTAGAAGCCATCGCTATAGTCGATCGCTACGTTATAGTTCTCTGAGACATTCCCGAGTGCGATATGTCGGTATTCTGTAGACTCAGGTAGGAGATAGGTAGTCGCGGTCGCTGGGAGATATATCTGAACTTTCGATGGAGAGATAATCTTGGTATCTCAAAGAAGTGGCATACCGATCATGTCATCACTATAGGAAAGCTTCTCAGAGAGTGATGGCGTGAGGATATATGCTCTACCGCTCGAGAGTGAGCCTGAGAGTGTTTCGCGAAAGACATATTTTCGAAATTTCTCGAGAGAGATAGAGAGTGGTACGCCTGTACTCGTCGAGTAAGAAAGTGTCGGCGCTGTATTTCCCGTATAGAGTGGCCTTCCTGCTGTGAGAGAAAATGGTATTCCCGAACGGATAGTCGATACCCGCATCCCCTCGAGAAGGAATCCTTCACCATCCCCTTCGACACGTAAGAGTGCATGAGAAACTGGAGTCACTTCTATACTGGCGTCACTACGATCCGGAAGTACGCTAGCAGAAAGATCTATAACCGTTCGTGGAGTATCGGAAAAGTCTCTATCACTATTTTCCCTGACACGATCCCACTCGAGATACCGATCGAAAAACTCGAGTCGGAAATTGGTATCTTTTTGGTTCGATGGAGAGAATGAGATCTCGAGTTTTCCAGGACTTGCGACATTTTCATGAAAATAGTCGGGTGCTTCAGGAAAAATGGTAGTATCAATATCAGTGATAGTAGGCGGTGTGGTGTCTGGGGAAAGAGGATTGTTTCTAAGGTTTGTATACTTAATATAGAGATCACCATCGAGGGTATAGATATAGTCATCATCACTATCCTTATCGATATCGATGACTTGTACTCGGTCATTCTCACGTATCAGGTCGGTATAGTCGAAGAGTCTCGTCTGGGAGTATGATACCGGACTGAGGATAAAGTGTCATTCGTAGAGAGGGCTGTATCATGCGGCTGTATTGTCTAGGTTAGATGTGGTCGTGTCGGTATCAGCAAGAAGTCGACTCATCTGTCCCTGAAGTGAGGAAATTGTCTCTCGGGATGGCGTGTCGAACGACGAGCTCGGAAGATCGTGCGGCATGTCGATAAATGCTCGGTATTGCTCATATGCCTCTTGTGATATATCCGAGTCACGAGCGATAAAGAGTGCTCGTGGAAGATCGGACAGAGAAAGTAGTGGCGCATCCTGCGAGAGTCTCTCGAGGAGCTTCTCTTGTTCTCGAGTTTCTCCGAGAGAAGCATCGAGATAACTCTTGATGAGGCGGAAGTGCTCACTTCGATTTTTCTCAAGAGTACTATCGATATCATCTACATCTCTCTGTGCTGTTGCCCACATACGATCGAAGCTCGTGACATCGAGTCCGCTTGCGAGAAGTTCTCCTCGGAAATACGTACGGAATTCGTCTGTATCCATCATGACATTTTCATCTTTCTGAACAAGAGCGAAGAGTCCTATAAGTGTTTTTTCGAGTTTCTCTATCATGAGATTATCACTCTGGAGAGAGCTCTGTGGAGTGAGATTGATATTCGTAGGAACATCTATACGGATATCTGGAGCTATCGTTTTTGGGATACCACGACCGAGGTCAGTAGTGAAGGCATTGATCGGTTTGACAGCGTTTTTCGCGAAGGCAGCGATGAACTCTGATCTGAGTTCCAGATTGATATGAGTACTGACACGGATCTCACGAATAGATGGGATAGCGATCTGTGGGAATTTCACTGAAAGGAAGTCGAATGGAAGAGTCGCCTGCCTATCCGTACGTTGCGCTATGACAGATCCTACTCGATTCTCGGGAACGAGGGCACGTTTCTGATAAAAACAGTAGAGTTTCATGACGAGCTTCGCAATCTTCAGGAAGGCTGCTACAGCACCAAATATCTTCGGAATCTTCGGAGGAGGAGGCAGAGATGGGAGAGTGATCGTCGGAAGAGATGGAAGATCAGGTAAATCAGGTAGAGTCGGAATCGGAGGAAGTGTAGGAATAGCAGGAAGATTCAGGGTGACATTCGGAAGGTTCGGGAGTGAGAGTAGTGGGAGATCAGGAAGACGGATGGGAGAAATATTGAACCGGAAGTCAGGAACCTTCACGACAATACCAAAACGTATATCCGAAAGATCGAGGACAATATCTGGCCAACGAGGGAATTGGATGATGGGTAGTTGTGGGATGATCGCTGAGATGAGCTTAAAAGTGAAAGTCTTCAGATCCCAACGCTCATTTCTACAGACACTACACTCTTCTTCCTTGATCTTGAATATATCGATAAGGGGTTGCCAACTGGAGACGATAGCCTTCATGAGCACATAGAACTCCGCCCATTTGCGGAATCGGATACCATTATCACGGTACCATCATCCGAGCATCTTCTCGAGAGCTTCGACATTACAGAGAAGCTGGGTAATATACCGCTCTTTCCAGGTGAGATATTTTTGTATTTTTTCTGGGAATTTTTTGTACTCTTCGAGACGTTTTAGGTTGGTTTCTATGCTTGCAGAAAGAGCTCCGATTCCGAGACTGGTATGGAGACGGAGACACTCTTCTCCCGTTTTTCCGACACACCATGATCATTTTGCTCTCTCGATCTCAGATTTATAGGCGTCGAGGGCACGAGCATATTTATCGAGTTCGTTCGGAAGGATCCATGGGATATTGATAGGAACTGCCTCTTGTTCTATACGGAGAAATGGTATAGTAGATATAAACTGATATGCTGCCTTCAGGGAACTTGCAGAAGCGTTTCCATACGCGAGAGTACTATCGAGTTTTTGTTTGGCATTCGAAAGTCACGCCTTCCCACTTGCGAGAAGCGAAGAAGAGGTATTAGTATTTTTGGTGTCAGTGTTTGCCTTATTCTGTGCTTCAGAGAGTTTCGAGTCGTAGGCACTTCCCATCTTCGTCTTGAGGTCATCGAAACCAGCAGAGATATCCGCTGAACTGAATTTCTCCAGAAAATTCGAGAATGATCCATCGACCACTCCATTTTGTGAGAAGTTGCGCGGGAGGACGATGACAAGATTTGGGAGTGTGAGAAGCTTATTGGTCACCTCATCCATCTGACGAGATGCCCAGTCCATGAGAAATTCTGGAAACCCACTGATACGTCGATTTTTTACCTTTATGATATTCCCCGCTGTGAGTGGCTTCGCGCTATCGATACTGATACTTATCTCAGTACCAGCACTACTCCCATCACCGATTCGAAGGAGTGGTCATCAGAGATCAGTCGGTCTTCCTCCACGATTCGAGAGTGACGTATTGGCTCGTGTGAGTGATGCGGTGGTAGGATTTCTGAGATAGCTCAGGATATCATCTCGAGCGCTCTCTCGTGTAGCCTCAGATGAAGATCCGAGTGTACAACTGGCACTATTCCAGGCATCAGTGGAAGATCCAAGTCCTGAGATTCAGACAACACTTCCATCCTCAGCTGATCCATCTCACTTACATACAGGAAGTGGCTTCGCTGCGACGATACAATTTCCATAGGGGATAAATGGATCAAGCGGATTGGTTCCTGCCATATTTGGCCCCATACACATCGCAGCTCATACTCAGAGAGTCAATGTAGGGGTGACAAAAAGTCGGAACTGACTGATATTCGGAGGCTGGATGATCCCTCATGCTCAGAGTGGACATGGTGGCCATGTACCAGGAATAGGACCAAATGGAGTGATACATATCGTCGGTGCTGCAAAAATAGGAAGCCCAGAAACTATAGGTGTCACGAGGTTTTGTAGAAGCAGAGGAAATCCGAGTATAGAAGGAGATGCTCACGGTGCCAGGGGGGCATCGTTGATAGGAAATGCGATACATGATCCTCACCCGAATCCACAGGAAAGACCATTCATGATGCTCTCTATACTTGATTCTATTTCTGATTCTGCGTTTGCCGAGAATCCGAGTGTGAGTTGCCGAGCTGTATCGAGGCTCGCAGAAAATACCGGTTTCGATGTAAGTGAGCTTCCATCTGAAAGAGTATCGTAGGCATCATGGAGAGCTCATGTGCTGACATTCTCTATACTGTCGGGAATACCATTCCCATCTACATCTCTGAGTCGATCGACGAGGGATGGCGGGAGCTCTGCGGGTGCAAAATTCCTCGTAGAGCGAGCATACTCTCTCATCGCTGTAGAGTTCCATACGATAAAGTCATCACCACAGACTTTCGAAGTCTCGAATCCGACATCACCATATATGTCATCTCCCACTGATCCCTTCTCGAGTTTATCCACGATCATCGTACCATAGCTTGCAGAAAGCGCAGTCACCTCATACGAGAGTCTCAGTGTATCTCATGGAGGGATATCTATGCCACTCATCTCGATATCATACTCATCTCATGAGAGAAGTTGGAGAGTATTCTCGCGCCTGGAAGAGCCAAGAGTGAGCCAGTACTTTGCTCAAGGCTGGAGATCGAATATACTCTCGAGAGTATCGAGATATTTTATATTTCTTGCAAGGTTTGGTGAGGTATTTTTTATATCTATGGTTACTTCGATACGGTCTCATCCT
This sequence comes from uncultured Candidatus Peribacteria bacterium, assembly GCA_964449265.1. GTDB lineage: Bacteria > Patescibacteriota > Gracilibacteria > BD1-5 > UBA2023 > JAGOMW01. The sequence continues at coordinate 14,121 of CAYVAG010000012.1, read as the reverse complement.
TCGAGAAATCAGGAAGAGATATCTCGATAGGACTTCTTGATATCCAGACCATAGGCAGGAGCATATTCACTTCTGACATAGAGTTCTGTCGGGCTCGTATTGGTCGTATTCGGAGCAAGTCTCGTATCAAAAAGATTTTCTACATCTGTGATACTTTCTGTCGGCTCTTCATCAGTCACCCCTACAGTGTCTGATCTCTCATAGAATACCTCTGAGAGAAGTGCGGTATCAGTCGCTCCAGTGTCTGTCGTACTCGGAAGTACACTCGGTGTGAGAGAGGATCTGATGGCTCATCCTGAATCGAGAGGAGACGGGTCGAGTCTGATGCCAAGGTTATTTTCGAGGATTTTCTTCTCGAAAAATCATTTACTAGCTGTACCGTAGAGAATACCGAGCTCGCCTCACTCTGTCAGGTAGGCGATATCATCTTTGCCATCAGCATCCATATCATAGACCTTGTATTGGGATATTTTGGTCGGTATATCTCCCGATATGAGAGTCATGGGTATGCGCGTGAATCTCCTTTCCTGATTATCTATGAGTGAAAGTGATCATGAGGCATCGATGCCGAGTATATCGGCATATCCATCTCACATGAAATCACCCAGCTCCACTGCCCCTCAGATAAAGTCAGGAAGATGTGCGATCATCTCCTTTCTCTGGAATTTCCCACTGATATTCGAAAGAAGATCCACGAAACCATCACTATAGAGAATGACGATATCATCATCTCTATCGTTATCCATATCTTTCGTTTTATACGTGGTGATATTTCTTCCATTTCCTGTAGCTATGAGTGTTCCGAGAGTACGATCTATGCCCTCTTTCTCCACTCATACAGCATCAAGGTCGACATGAGTTACAGGATCTCAGAGATTGATCATAGTATAGCTATGATACCATCTCGATGCTTCTCACACAGTATCACCTCCTGCATAGGAAAGGAGAAGTTTATTTTTATCATGCCATCCGACTCATGGGATCTCTGAAAGTGCAGAAAGAGAGTCTATTTGCGATGGTCAGAGAAGGCTTTCGTCCAGTGTTTTTGTATCACTCGGGCGCACGATACGATATCATCGGGATGACTCTTCCCAGCGAGACGCGAATGTATCGAGGAGAGTATAGGCATGATTTTTATCCAAAGTGAGCGGTCCATCACCTCAGAGCATGACTCATGTATCTCATGAGAGGAAAATTCAGAGACGAGCGACCTCACCCTGAGAATCCTCGATTTTGAGTACGAGAGCCCCGCCTGAAAGTCTATCTATCGGAGAGATAAATACTCATGGAGCGAGACTCAGTCCACGAGATTTTGTATAGGTGAAGGTATCTGTATTTCATTTTCTCAGAGCAAGAGAAGTCGCATTTTTCGATACGAGGAGATTTGGAGTATTTTTTGCCGTGATGAGAACAATCTTCGAGGAAGGAGAAGTCCTCTCATAGCAGAGTGGGTCTTCGAGACTTTCTCCACTACACTCCTCTGGTGTGAGATTCGAGAGGTCATATCGAGTCTCAGCTATACGCATACGAGAAGTAGAATCGTATACAGAGAATCGGATATCTCCGTCTTCGATACGAGCACGAGTACTCATATGGCTATCCGCCACTGACGAGAGTATATATCATCCACCAGGAAAGACAGAGAAGAGTGTATCTTCCTGATAGGGAGAAGTCGTGGAAGTCGTGACCGCAAGGCTCTGTGATGCTCATGGTGTCGTATCATAGAGGATATCACTCGCTTCATCCATATAGCTATCCCCAGCCAAGATGGTATACCGAGCATTGTAGTCAGGGAGGAACTCATACTTACCGACACTCTCAGAAACATAGAGAACAAAAAACGGAATTCCTCGAATTATCTTTGTGCTCCCTGTGGTCGTGATAAGTCCAGTATCTGTTTGCTCATTGGTGTATTCTGTATAGGAGATAGTACTATCAGAAAGTGCTGGAACCCGTATGCGTGCATACCCAGAAACACGAGGAAGAGAGAGGACTCCTGAAGAGAAGACGATAGGCTCTGGGCTAGCACTATCATGAGTATATGTACCAGGAAGATCCCTTCGGGAAATATTACCATAACGATCTCTCAAGGCAAATTCGAGAGAAGTGTCTGTCACTTTTCCATCTATATAGAATGGTACTCCTGGGAGTATATCGAGCGAAGTATCTATACTTCCTATTCCAGAGATATCCAAAGTCAGTGTATGTGTTCACGCAAGTCGTCCAGGCGTAAAGGAGATAGGATCTGCTCGCCCATCATGTATCTCGACTATATCAGTATCGAATGTTCCGACTCACTCAGGAAGAGAGAGTGAAACAGCACCCTCGAATCATGAAAGGATATTGCCCTCTGTATCAGTAAGTACAAGAGAGAGGGTCACTCCGCTACCTCATACCATGAGTGGTGCTGATGGGGTGATACGTATACTGAGAGTATCGATGACACGGATAGTACGAGTAATAGATCATGCTCCGTTATCAAAGGAGAAGGAAAGAGATATATCAGACTTCCCTATCGGACGATATCGAAATAGTATATCACTTTCGATCGTATCGAGTTTTATGTCTGTCTCTTCTCACTGATCTGATAAGAATACTCCCCCCTCTATATGTGCCTCTATCGTATGAAGTTCAGCTGATATAGGATTCCCAGTAGTATCGATAAGAGAAAGCATGCCCGCAGACTCTCACTTCTCTACGATAGTATTCGAAAGTGGTGTGAACTCGAGTTTTGCGAGAGGTCATGAAAGAGAAGGAAGTGGTGGCAAGTTTTCCCATGGGAAAAATGCTCCCTGAAGACCACCACTTGCGAAACTCACCTGAAGATTGCCACTCGAATCTACTCCTACTACACTCGGACCACACGATCATGCGGTAATCTTTGGTGGCATGATCGATTTGATCCAACAAATAATAGCCTGTGGCCACTGGAATATATTGACTCCGTCTGGTGGCCCACACGCTGCTGAGGCTCTTCTTTCTAGATTCTGATCTCAGGTTTCTTCTTCAGAAAAATTCACCGCAGAAAGTTCAGAAAAGAGTGTCGTATAATCCTGAATCTCGCTATCATCATTTCATGATTTTGCACTTGGATCAAATGGGGTCAATCAGAGATAAGCAATCTCATAGCCATTTTCACTCCGCGGGATAGTAGGAAGATTCTCTCCTCAGTGAGAGTGTGAGTAGGAGAGAGAGGATTCGAGAAGTGTTTTATATTTGAGAGAGATGTTTGGTATGAGCGCTTTTTTTGCCTGGAGAATCTGTAATATCAGCTCATCTGATACGAGAGTATTCCAGTCGATAGGGCCCGCGGGAAGGTTTCCTGGGGCGAGAAGATTTTTCACTTCCTCATCGACAGGCGAGAGAGAGGTTGAATTTTCTCGTGAGAGGATCTTGTTCCACTCATTGCTACTCAGCGCGGTGAGCCATGCACGGACTTCTCCTACAGTATTCCCCTCTGCTTGGAAAAAATTGGGATAGGTAAGTTTTGCGATATTTCCTTTGGGGGTGAGGAACTCGACAGAACGGATCGTATCGACAGCGAGAGAGGGAGTAGAGCCGCTTTTTTCTGCGCCACGGATTTCCTCATTTGTAGGAGAGACATGCTTCAGAAGCGAGTCTATAGTGTGATAATATCTATTCTCGTATTTTGTATTATCAGATTCATTGCTATCACTGATCTGCTTACACTGATTTCAGAGAGCCTGTTCTGTAGAGACGAGCTTTGTGCCATCAAAATATTGGCTATCGAGGATAAGGGAACCATAGAGACACGATCATGATTCTCGGTAGTCACTGATACTTCCTGTAAATGAGGGTATCTTTTCCAGTGGCTCATGATCAGTAAGACAGGTAAATCGTCAGAGCTCTACTGGCCACTGTCGCATCTCAGTTCTATCGTTGTTATTTCACTCTATGGTAACGGGGTACGTATATGGCTGGAGAAGTCAGTATTCATAGCTATTCCCAGGGAGACAATCACTCAGTGATGGTGAAGAGAAACGAGAAGTCTCCTTCATGCCACCATAGGAAAATATAGGAAGACTAAAACCAGAAAGGGTTCTCGTATTCGGAGGGTCGATAAACAGTGTCTTCTGTATATCAGAACCTGATCCTATAAGAGCGAGTGGACTATTCCCTCACCAGTAGGAAAATGTTTTTATCGCTGAGCTGGTCGGGAAGCAGGAATATGCAGCATTTCTATAGGTACGCAGGAGCTCATCAGTATCACCAGAGAGTGTAGCGACATGTTTTTCTGTGGCGAGAAGATCATAGGCAACATTGGCCTCAGCAAGAAGTGGTCTCGAAAATTCACTCGAGAGTCACTGCCCTCACCTGGCAAGAGTACACTGTGCTGGTGACTGTATGTGCCCCGATTTTTCTCAGAAAAAATAGGAGAGATAGGGTTTGGTATAGAGGGTATTTGGTGGTGGTGTCGGTGGATTCATACCGATATTACCAGTGGATGTCAGTATTCCTGCTATGATATCATCTACGAGATCATCAGCTGCGTCATCAGGATTCGATCAGGAGATATTGAGAAGTGCTATGATATTTCAGACGATAGTATTTGCCTGGTTTGCGACCGTCGCTCAGGATGAGACAATATGCCTCTCGAGTCCATCGAATATGATAATTTTACGGGCATAGTTATTGGTTCTGATAGTACTATCGATGAGTGACTCGAGATTATCATTGGCCTCTTTCAGAGTACGCAGTGCTACTTCATCAGTCAGACTCATATCGATCGCTCAGTGGTCGAGCCTGAGAGTTGTACCACTATTATAGCGACCAGCATTGTGGACAAATTTCTGGATATCACCGAGGGTTTTTGCGTTTACCAGCTCATGGAACCGCTTCAGATAGGTCATGATCGGGCGAGCTGTCTGGATATCAGGAAGAGAGCGGACCATATCTGGTGATATCGTATCATCGCCGAGGGTAACTCATGAGGCTCCAGATATGAGATCGAAATATTCGTCTTCATCTCATCTTTGTGATTGGTTGAACTGCCTGAGGGCATTCTGAATATCAGAAAGGAGATATTTCGTGAATCTTTTGTAGGCTATATTTTCCGCGTTTTGGAGAAAGAGCAGATACTTATATATACTATCTTTACTCACGGATCGACTTTCGGTATATCCATCATAGTAAAATACTCTTGGGGGTATAGTAGATGGAGAAAATTTTCCTGATCGAGTATAGAACTCATGGGTCTTATCGAGAAATAATCCTATCTTCGTAATATCTCGAGTGTTGTCCCATGTTTTTCCAAGAGATGGATGGATCACTCCATGCCATATATCGACATCAGTCGACTCTGGAGCATCGAGAGAGAAGACATATCGAAGAGATTTCTCATCGTACCGGAATCTTTTATCAGCAAAGTCTGTATAGGGATAGAGACTCGGGAAATTTCTCCCCTCTTTCTCTACGACAGGAAGTGGTATATTTCCGATCAAGATAGTACCGACAAGTCTTCCTATACCGTCACCAGCATCTCCTTCGTAGTAGAGTTTTTCATTCTCTGCTGCGATGTTCGCGGGTGTAGTTTCCTCATCTGTAACGATGATATGTGTACGTGTATGCGGCAGGTAGCCCTGTATATCTGTAGCATATCGCTTTATCTCGGACCTCAGATCGTCATAGGTATCCGTGTCGACAAAGAGAGAGACGATATCATAGTTCGCACTATCTGATGCCCCAACAGGATCAAAAAAATCTATATGAATCGTCTGAGAGAGAAACAGGAGAAATATCAGGATCGCGGAAGTAAATCGCTGAAAAAAATGATAGGAAGGCTCTTGCGATCTTGCCTCGATGCGATCTTTTCGTTTTTTTATGAGATGCTGAAATGATATCATCGAGAAAAATGGAATGAATGACCAAAATATATCCTTTTTTTACTCTATTGCAAAGGAAAAGTACAGGAAAAAAGAAAAAAAATTCGACAAACTTTCTTTTTTTTATATGATACGCGCGAAGTGGCATATTTTGGGAATGTAGCTCAGTTGGTAGAGCAGCGCCCTTTTAAGGCGAAGGTCCCGGGTTCGAGCCCCGGCATTCCCACCATAGAGAATCAAAAACTCATTCGAAAGGATGAGTTTTTTATTTGCAGACAGGGAAAAAATATGATATCATGCATGTGTCATTTACTTTCTCTTATGAAAAAAGCTTTCTACATCTTTCTTATGATGCTCCTCTCGATCATGGTATCCTGCGGACTCTATCTCTCGACGATCTATAGTCTCGTCTACTATAAGGTTGTCGGTCGATACCAAGTCATCCCCTTTACTGATCTTACTATGTCGGTCGAAGCCTATGGACTCGTCGCTCTCATCGGAGCGATCATAGGATACTTCATGGCAAAAAAATGGTGGCAGATTATCTATGTGGATAAGGTCTACTACTTCGACAAGACTCCTACTACAAAAAGTGGAAGAAGAGTTATCAAAAAAGAGAAAACAGAAGAAAAATAGGAAAGGAATTCTGTTTGACTTTCGACTATTTCTCACTATTCTCTCCTCGCAGAATAAAAAATCATCAAAATCGAGAAATTCGAGGAAGAAAAATTTTTTCGAAGTGAGTGTATAGAGATATACATGATCAAGAAATAAATTTTTCTAACGAAGAAGTTCGAAGATTTTCAAGATTTTATGCCCGGGTAGCTCAGTGGAAGAGCAGAAGCCTTCTAAGCTTAAGGTCGTGGGTTCGATTCCCCCCCTGGGCACCATGTATCACAAAAAATCCCCTCAATTTAAGGGGATTTTCTTATACTCATGGAACCTGATTATATCAAGATTCCATAAGTCTTACAATAGCAAAAAATGGATGTGTAGGCACTCATTTACCTCAAATAAGTCAGCTAACAAATGAGGCTCTAGCATCACGTTCACGGAGTATGGCATTTATTTCTCTTATATCAGATTCAGTAAAAGTACGGTCTCATGGATTTGGTTCGTAGTTAATATTTAGCATTGAGGAAACTTGGCTACTGATTCCCTTTTTCAAAAGAGTGATAATTTGTTCAGCAAATTGAGCATTGGTAAGCCTTGGGTTGGCATTCAGTCAAAGTTTTCTCATAAAAGATGGAGATTAGTGTACTAAAAATTATATTATAAGGAAGCCATAACCTGGGAAAATCTCATACTGAGATCGCTCACGTCTATTCACTGCTCTTTTGCTCGAGCAAATAAGACTCATAGAGTACGTGGAGAATTACTAGTAGAAGGGTAAGTCTCAAGATGAGCGACTTGAGATGCAATTTCTGACTGTATATTCATATAGTGTATAATTACGAATAGATAATTATACTATATACTCTTTTAGTTATTGTCAAATATATTTTTTGATTATTTATAAAGATTTTACTTTTTTCACTTTTTCCATACAATTTTCGCGAAAATAACCCCAAAAAACTATGGCAAAATGAGATGTGATCATCCGATTCGATGAAGTCACCTACTGATATATAGCACCGAAATGGCTTCTCGACGAGACGAGCTTCTCTGTACGTGAAGGATCCAAGATCACCCTCATGGGGCAAAATGGCGCTGGAAAGTCTACCATCTTCAAGATGATCACTGGAGAATACAAGCCAAAAGAGGGTCGTATCCTCATAACCCAAGGGAAACATATCGGTATCGCACGTCAGGTCATGCATGTAGACGATAAGGAGCTCACTCTGGGGGCATATTTCCGTAAATACTCTCGTAGTGATGCCCACAATATCGATCGCGATATCCTCGAAGTACTCGATGCGGTGAACTTCGCTCCACCGAAGGAGATCAAATTCGCAGACTTCACCGAGCGTATCATATCGAGCTTTTCTGGTGGACAACAAGCACGCCTTCTCCTCGCTGGCGCACTCATCCAAAAACCAGATATCCTCCTCCTCGATGAACCGACAAACAACCTCGATACCGACGGGATCTGGCATATGACATCATTTCTCCAGAAATATGAAGGGACAGTACTCGTGATCTCACATGATGCCGAATTCTTGAACTCGTTTACCGATGGGATCCTCTATCTCGATATCTGGACACGAAAAGTCGAACAATTCGTCGGAAACTACGATGATGCTCTCGAGCAAGTCGAGCGAAGTATCGAAGCACAGAACCGAGCCAATTCTCGTCTCGATAAAGAAATCCAAGCCAATAAAGATCAAGCCAACGTCTTTGCTCATAAGTGAGGAAAGCTCCGTCTCGTCGCCAAAAAAATGGTCGAGAAAGCCGAAGAACTCGAAGGAATGAAGGGCGATGCAAGACGTGAAGATAAGACGATCCGCGACTTCAGTATCCCCAACCAGGAAGGGATCGGTGGCGAGATCATACGCATATCGAGTCTCCAGGTCATACGAAATCATCAGGCAGCAGAGATGAGCGCAAGCGTATCTCTCGGGAAAAATCGTCATCTCCTCCTCTCAGGACCCAATGGTATCGGTAAGACTACGCTTCTGGAATCTATCGCAAAAGGGACGGCAAAATGAGTCGTCATAGGACCGGGCGTAAAAATCGGCTACTATCGTCAGGATTTCTCGAATCTCGACTTCTCTCAGAAAGTATATGACTGCCTCTTCGAAGCATCAGGACGGAAAGCTCTCGATAAAGATCTCCGCTCATTTGCGAGCTGATTTCTCATCACGGGTGAGATCATGGCGACTCCGATCGGAGCGCTTAGTGAAGGACAGAAGTGACTCGTCGTGTTCGCGAAGCTCGCTCTCGAAAAGCCAGGACTCCTCATCCTCGACGAGCCGACCAATCACATCAACTTCCGCCACCTCCCTGTCATCGCGAAAGCCCTCGACGAATATGAAGGGACGATGATACTCGTCTCCCACGTCCAGGAGTTCGTGTGGCAAGTACGGATAGATGAGTACTTAGAGCTGGAGTAGAGAAGTGCTAAAGACTGAGTTTCGAAAGAAGGGATAATTTCACTTTCAGTTTTGTAAATTTCACTATATCAAGTGGAAATTTGGTAATACGAACAGCTTCTCCAATGAGTGAAGATCATGTATGTCTTCTTACAGCTTCCGAAAAGACGAAAAGATAAAAATCCCTGAGATCTGTCATTAAATCCTTAAAGATGAGGGCTTCAAGCTCGCTTATTCAAGGGATTTTTTGTGCATGATATCCATATCGTCTCGTAAAGTCGAGAAAGGCTTCTCTATCGAAAGAGTCATCTGTTCCAAGAATCTTGAGAGCTTCACCTATAACATGGGAAAGTGAGGTTTCAAAATCGTCCTTATCAGACTCTCCGAGCATAACATTATTGAGATCAGCGAGTTTTTCATTTACTGCTCTTTGAGTTGCAAGACTTAGGCGATCTTGTTGACTCATAGGTTTTGGTACTCAGTTTTTCATTAAATCTGCAAAAGACTGTCCTGTAGGATTGATGAGTGCTTCTCAGATACTAGTAGTATACTCTGCCAAGTCTGGTAGAGTATCCAGATCTTTATACGTAACAACCAAACTGTTGAGCTTCTGAAATTCAGGTAACGAAAGCATATATAAATATTGATTATGCACAATATGTTAGAATATTTTTATTGTTTGTCAATTTTATTTTCTCATTTTTAATACTTTTTTGCATTTTCGAGCGATATTTCTATAGTATCCTCATGTCTCCCTACTTCACCTACATCCTCCGCTGTGCGGATGATACACTCTACACAGGGATTACCACTGATCTCGAGAGACGAGTGCAAGAGCATGATAGTGATGATACAAAGTGAGCCAAATATACCCGAGTTCGCCGACCTGTAGAGCTCATCTATCATGAAAAACACGCCTCCAGAAGTGAGGCGTGCAAACGGGAGTATGCGATAAAACAGATGAAGCGCGAGGAAAAACTCAGACTTCTCGATAAGACTGATTAACGTCCTTGCTGTTGCATGATATATTCGAGAATACTCGATCGTATCATAGAATAGAAGAGGTCGAGAGGCATAGCGAAGTAAGTCGCACTGGGGCTATATCCTCCTGGACCGATACCGCCCCCCTCACATGGACCGGCACAATCAGCAGACACACTCTGGACACTGAGAGAAGCGAAACAAAGAATAAGAACAATGAACTTTTTCATAGAAGAGTATTAGGAGACTCCATGGTAAGAGAAATAGCGAGAAAAGCAAAATATTGTTCCCAATACTTGCGAAATACATATACTGAGGGTATCTGACTAACTCTCTACCTATGACGCTCTACGAAATCCCCGTGAAAAAACTAAATGGCGAAGAAGTCACGCTCGCAGAGTACAAAGGAAAAGTCCTCATCATCGTGAATACTGCGACTCAGTGTGGACTCTCAGGACAGTTCGAAGACCTCGAGACGCTCTGGAATACCTACTCACACGACGACTTCATGATCCTCGGATTCCCCTGCAATCAGTTCGCAAATCAGGAACCCGAGACCGACCAGACGGTAGAGGAAGTTTGTAAGATAAATTTCTGAGTGACATTTCCCCTCTTTGCGAAACTCGAAGTAAATGGCGATGGCACTCACCCACTCTACCAGTATCTGAAATCTGAGCAGTGAGGCATCCTCGGTGATGAGATCAAGTGGAACTTCACGAAATTCGTCATCGACCGCGAGGGAAATGTCGTGGACCGATATGCTCCGACGACAAATCCACTCTCGATGAAGGGAGATATAGAGAAGCTTCTCGGTGAATAATTATTCGATATCTACCATGACTTCATTTCTCCGAAGCAGTGGGAAGCTCGCTGGAGGGTTATATTGAGCAGAGATGATTTCTCCCTTCATTTTGTATCCATCACGACTGAGTCCATCGGTGAGGAGTTTTTTCTTCGCTTCGACTCTTCCCTCTGTCGCATACCAAGTATAGGTAAGTACAGCTCGTCTCGACTTCTCTACGACTCTGAAGCGGATATTTGCATTAGAGGGTTTTGGGAGAGTATCGAGGGTATATTTGCTCGGCATGGTGAATGCGACGATATGCTTCCCAGAACTCGAAAGTGTATCCATGACAGGAGCGGTCATCGCGATACTTTCAGAGGATTTCATGGTATCCATCACTGGCACCGTCATCGCGATCGATGCTTTCGAGGTATTTCCTCCGAATATATATCCCGCGAGTTGGCGAAATCAGGCGGTCAGCGCTTCACGCATACTTCCCTCCACCTCTACCTCCGCGACTATATAGCTCGCATACTCCCGTATCTCGTACCCTTCTCGCTTTTCGACTATAGTATATTTCGGCTCTTCTATGCTCCGTACAGTGAGCAGTGTTCCAGCGATCCAGACGATGAGCGCGACAGCGAGGATGATGAGAAATGTATTCATACGCTCATCCTAAGACTCTATGGGATAATAGCAAAGAAAAAATCAAGAAAAATCTTACCACACGCACTCAGATTTTATTGATATTTTCACTTCTTCAATACAATAAGAATATGAATACATTAAATTCCGAACAATTCTCAAAACTACTCCATCATATTGATGGTGAAAGTATTCAAACATGGGAAGAATCTACTCATATTTGATTTACAATATTTAAAGAATATGAAAGCCCATATGTTGAAACAAATGAGTGAAAAAATGATCTATATTGCTTAATTAGATTATGATTTAAAAATTGAGACTCTTCAGAGAATAAGTTACTACAATATGATTTGTCGATTCAAAGTAGATATCTTCAGGAAAATCATTTACTCCCAAGCTGAAATGAAAAGGATAAAACTTTCCCAAAAAAGGAATCAATAGAATTGTTTAGTAAGAGATATATTCCTTTTTGAATAAGTTCATCGGAAAAATCAAAGACATACTACAATACTAAAACAAAAAAAATCCATTTTAATAAAAATGAACTAAATCTTAGACAGTTTATTGATCAACTTTTTGAAATCCATACTCAAAGTGCAGGCTTGTGGAATAACCTGAGATACCATTATTCTAGCTTATTAGTATCCTATATATTTGAATATTTTACTTATTATTTTTGGTATAAATTAATTCATAGATTAATTGTATGATGAAAAAAGATTAATGACGAAGAGTATTTTAAATATTTTCTTTTCAATTGAACAGAGGTAAATATTGATGATGACAAAAAACTTACAGTTGATGAAAATGGCTTAGAGGTTCAGTTACCTTTATTTGGGTGAAAGCTGAGCATGAACAAAAACTGATTATTTTGGTGAATATTCATTCTATGATGTTTTGCAATTCTCTATTTTTGCAACAAATGTTGAGATTACTGAATTATAAAGTTATTCGAATTTTATAAAGATAATGAGATTATATCATGAGTTCTTATAATAATATGGTTATTTATATTTAGCTTTATATTTAGTAAAATATTACCTTTAATAACTATATTCATAATAAACCTAACAATAAGAGCGAGAAAGTGAATCTTAAATAAGTTCTATTATAAAGGACTAAATTACGATACATGAAATAATCCATATAAATAAATCCTCCTAATCGGAGGATTTTTTAAATACAATTTTCTACTTACTCGTCTCCCTTACCTTAATATGCAACTCCCGAAGCTGGACTTCGTCGACTTCTGCAGGAGCATTCATCATCGCGTCTTCTGCCTTTCCACTCTTCGGGAAGGCGTAGATCTCACGGATATTGTCCTCGTCGCGGAGGATCATGAGGAGTCGGTCGAATCCGAAGGCGAATCCTCCGTGCGGAGGCACACCATACTGGAAGGCGGTGTACATCGCACCGAATTTCGTTTTTACCTCTTCTTCTCCTTTTCCGACGATGTTAAATGCCTTCACGAGACCTTCGAGATTGTGATTGCGGATGCTTCCTGAGAGGATCTCATAGCCATTGCACGCGAGGTCATACTGGCAACCATAGATCGAGAGTGGATCAGGGTTTCCCTCGAACGCCGAGAGTCCGCCGTGAGGCATAGAGAACGGATTGTGCTCGAAGTCATAGCTTCCATCATCCTTTTGTTCGTACATCGGGAAGTCAGTGACCCAGGCGAAGGCGATCTCGTTCTTGTCCACGAGGTCAAATCTATCTCGACATGCGAGACGTACTCAGCCGAGGACTTTGCAGGTCTGCTTGTACTCCCCCGCTCCGAAAAATATCATATCTCCGACTTTTGGTGCGAGCTTCGCTTCGAGTGAAGCGAGCTCGTTTCCTGTGAAGAACTTGAGTATTGGCGATTTCGGACCATCTGCCTCATAGATGATATAGGCGAGTCCTCCAGCACCGAGAGACTTCGCGACCTCAGTGAGTGAGTCGATCTCAGATCGAGAGAGGGTCTGGGCTTCGAGCTTCATCGCCTTCACGACTCCACCATCGGCGACCGTCTTCTGGAAGAGGGAAAACCCAGAGTTGGCAAAATCACTCGTGAAATCCTCGAAATGCATATCAAATCGGATATCAGGCTTATCGGAACCATAGGTCGCTATCGCCTCCTGGTGAGTGAATCTCTGAAATGATCCATTTGGAGCGAGTTTTACGATTTTTTTAGTAGTGATACTCTTAATGAGATCTTTCGCGAAAGGCTCAGCGACAGCGAATACATCATCTTGTTCGACGAAGCTCATCTCGCAGTCGATCTGGTAGAACTCACATGAGTGACGATCCGCTCTCGGGTCTTCATCTCGGAAACATGGGGCGATCTGGAAGTATTTATCCACTCCGCCGACCATGAGAAGCTGCTTATATTGCTGAGGAGCCTGAGGAAGTGCGTAGAACTTGCCATGATGGAGTCGAGATGGGATGAGGTAGTCGCGAGCCCCTTCTGGAGACGAGACGGTGAAGATCGGAGTCTGCACTTCGAGGAATCCATTTGCCGTGAACCAGTCGCGGGTATATTTATTCATCTCAGCGCGGAAGGCGATCTTATCGAATATACTCTTGCGGCGAAGATCGAGGTAGCGATACTTGAGGCGGATATCCTCAGCAGCTCCAGTATACTCGGTTATCTCGAATGGTGGGACTTCTGATTTCGATATCACTTCCGCATGAGAAATAATCACTTCTATATCTCCCGTCGAGAGCTTGTCATTGGTCTGACCTGCTGGACGTGCACGGACGATCCCCGTGAGCTTCACGACATACTCAGAGCGGAATGTATCTGCCACCTTCCAGGCATCCTGCTTCTCTGTAGGATCATAGACGGTCT
>CAYVAG010000011.1:24109-27646 GCA_964449265.1 uncultured Candidatus Peribacteria bacterium | reverse complement strand
TTCACCCAGTTCGAAGTAGGAAAATGCGAGAATTTTTTTCACTTCAGTATAGTCAGAAAACTCTCGGAGTATTTCCTCTGCGATCTTCGCACTCGCACGATACATAGACTGCTCATAGAGTTTTGCGAGAATGAGGAGATTACGATATTCACGAGCATCTGTGATTTTTTTTGCATTTTTGATTTGTTTTTTCAGAGCAAGGACATTTTCCGATGAACCAGTATACGCATCAAGCGAGATGACACAATTATGGATACCACTATAGCAGGTATCGATAGCTTGGTACCAATCGAGAGTCCCCGTTCCGAGAGTATACCGAGAGATTTCTGACATACGATCCACTCTCGTTCCATCGAAAAAAAGGGACTGAAATAATTCATTTCTCTCTTCAGTAGAAAGCTCACCTACTGGTACTTGCGAATATTCGCTATAGGACTTTTTCCAGTCCTTGAGAAGGAAATACACATGGGCAATCTTTTTTCTGACAACGAGATCATCAGGAATTTTCTCAGCGACTGTAAGGTAATAAGAAAGTGCGTCTTCTGGTGCATTTCGAAGAGAGTAAAAATCTCCTTTGCGTATACCGCTCATATAGGATTTTCGCTTTTTGGCGAGAGCAATGCGCTCATCTGGATCAATACTCGTTCGGTACAGGCTTCTCTGTACTTCTCCAGAAATTATAGAGGATGGCTCAGAAGATCTCCCACATCCCGCAAGGAAAAATATGCAAGAAACAAGAAAAAGTATACGCAAAATCATACTATCACTATAGAGAAAATGAAGAAAAAAGAAAGAAATTCTCGGAAGAAATTGAATTCTCTTATCATTTCCATATAACTTACTCATACTACTGATTATCTCTCCTATTCTCTATGTTTGCACTCTCAGATTATGCCTATACTCTCCCGAAAGAGCTCATTGCTGAGAAAGCTATTGACCCCCACCATGATGCACGACTTATGATAATCTCTCGTCAGACAGGAAAGATTCTCGAGGAAGCAACGTTCTGGGACCTCCCGAAATTTCTCGAAAAGGATCGAGCCTTGTTTTTCAATAACTCTCGCGTTCAAAAAGCTCGTATCCGACTCCATGGAGTGATGATGACACGAAAAGAGGGTGAGGAGACAAAACTTGATGACGGCGAGATATTTATCCTCCTCGATCTTGGAAACAATCGGTTCGAGGCACTTGTGCGCCCAGGGAAAAAACTCAAAAAATGAACAAAAATACATCTTGGAGAGGATATTTTCATAATAATAGAGGAAGACACAAACGATGGTCGCATCTGTCGACTCGAAGGACTCTCGCTCCCCGAGCTCATGAATATATATGGCGAACTCCCCCTTCCTCCGTATATAGAATACTCGAAAGAGAAAGAGAAAGACTATCAGACATCTTTTGCTCTCAAGGATGGTTCTGTAGCAGCTCCGACAGCTTCACTCCACTTCACGAAAGAACTTATGGAGAAGATCCCTCATGAGAAATTCTTTCTCACACTCCATGTGGGACTCGGGACATTTAAGGGTATAGATACCGAGGATATTCGCGACTACGCTATCCATGAAGAACGAGCAGAAATAGATGCATCCCTCTTCGAAACCATCAGAAAGCTGAAAACCGAAGGGAAAAAAATCGTCGCCGTCGGAACCACTGCATGTCGTACGCTCGAATCACTTCCCTATGTATGGAAAACCTTGAGTGAAAAAGACCACTCCACTTTCTCCGAGGAGGTAAAAAAGTATTGGGATGGCCTCACGAAAACCCTCAAAAAAAAGGACTATATACATGCTCTCGTTATCAACCATCAATTATCAATCATCAATTTTTCTACATCTATCTACATTTATCCTGGAGAGTCCTTCGCTCTCATCGATGAGCTCATCACGAACTTTCATCTTCCTGAGTCTTCCCTGCTGGTTCTCGTAAGTACCCTTCTCGAAAAAGAGAATACTCTGGAAGTATATAAAGAAGCGATCGAGAAAAAATATCGATTCTATAGCTTCGGCGATGGTATGTACATAAAAAGTTAAAAATACTTTGACAAAAAAGCACACTTCCCTATACTCCTCGTACCACTAGATCCGGAGGGATGGCAGAGTGGTTGATTGCAGCAGTCTTGAAAACTGCCGTGCCGCAAGGTACCCAGAGTTCGAATCTCTGTCCCTCCGCCATTTGATTCTAAAAAATAGGCACATCGTACGATGTGCCTATTTTTATTTCATACTGATGTAGTGTATAGAATCTCCATCACTCATTTGTATGCCATTCTTATCTCCTGCGAATAACTGCAGGATTCGGGCATCATTCGCAGGACTATTACGGAGATATCCTCGATTTCAAAGATTTGCACTCGGCTGATTCTCGAGTGTGGAAGCGATAAAGGCATATTCATCTTGTCATACTTGGTGGACGATATATGTATATGATGTCCCTCCTGAACAAAGAAGGGGGATAGGAAGTGCTCGTTCTTTTGGTATTCCAGATCCTTTCGTCAGATTCGAGAACTTCATATCTGGAGTAGTTCCATCTGGGCGTGTAACTATCTCACTTATGCAGAATCCCTGAGCGAGCGCGTTTCACCCTGAACCAAAATTCGATGGGAAGGCATCCATACTTTGGCGGTACGCAGAAAAAATGTTCCCAAGGGAAGCGATATCAGCAATCCTACTCGTGTCACGAGAGCGCGCCATATATGGCGCTGTAGCTACCCAGGTAGCAGAAATAAGGATCCCGAGGATGAGGATAGTCCCCATGATCTCGATAAGAGTGAACCCGTTTTTACGGAGAGAGAAAAGATGCATAGAATAAAAATATTTGATCTAGTATAGTCGAAAGACTAGAAAAAGGCAATAAAAAAAACTCCCCGAATGGGGAGTTTCAGGAACAAGAAACTAGTTTGTAAGAACATAACCCGAACCAGAACCCTTAGAGAATCCTCCTGGAACAGCAGTAAGAGTACCTGTTACAGCGAGAGAACCTGTGTTTCCACCATTTGAGTTCTCAAGGCTTGCAACGACCGCAAATATTGGAGCACCTCCAGCCACACCTGAACCGTAACCATATCGACCATTTGTACCACAACCATTCTGGTTAGATGCCTGAGGATCAGTAGGAACACCCTTTGGCATATATGAAGTTGTAAGTTCTCCTGTGTTTACACATCCAACTACACCAGTAGGACTAGTATTTGGATATGTCTCTTTATCAGAGTAGTATGCACCAACTGCAGTAGTAATATCCTTAAGGTGAGAGATACGAGCTGTATCACGAGAACGCTTGAGGTAACCAGTCATCGAAGGGAAGAGTGCAGCAGCAAGGATACCGATAATCGCGATAACGATCATAAGCTCGACGAGGGTAAAACCACGAGAAGTGAGTTTCATAAAATGAAAAGAAAAGAAATAAAGGACGAGGTCATTATATACATTTTGCTTTAAAGGAAAGCAAAAGAGTAGAGACAATGATATGAATATATTTTTAAATTATGTATTCCTCGGGGAGTATAGGGAATCAAAAAGATGTACGAAATATCTCGCC
>CAYVAG010000011.1:0-24099 GCA_964449265.1 uncultured Candidatus Peribacteria bacterium | reverse complement strand
TCGCCCGCGTCGTCAATACAGGACAGTGTCGGCATAGGGAAAGCAAATTCGCTATGGCGAGGAACGGGCTCACTCTCTCGAAAAAACAAAAGAGAAAAAAAGATCTATTTTGTCGATCTTTTTTCTGGAATAATCGGTAGTGTCATATACTCATCTTCGAGTATATAGCCGAGTTTTCTATAGTATTCACGAGCTCATATACCAGCGATTACTGCGATTTTTTCTATACTTTTATATTTCTCACGGACGATACACTCTGCTTCTTTCATCATTTTTTTTCCGAATCCCATGTGTTGCCCAGTACCATCTCCTGGCATACCGAATGGAAGCTGATCACCAAATACATGAACCTCTCGGACGATCGCGGCGCTCTCGAGGACAGATATAAAGTGAGGTTCATGAGTGAAATATTGTGATGGTATGCGAAGACGAAGGAGCCCAAATATCGTACGATCGAGGGGGTCGATATACTGGAGGAAGTATTCGTGTCCTCATGACGCCTCATAGAAATAGGTTTCGAGAATCGCAGTATCAGGACTGTTTCCCTTCGCGCGGATCTCACGAGCAGAGATATCATGACGAGTTATTCGCTTCTCTCTCATGCGTACTTCGGTGAGTTGACGAAGGTTCGCGAGCTTAGATCCTGCGAGAATCTGATCCGCAGGTATGTCTCGATACATACGATTTAAGCGGAGATATTCGGGTAGCATTCATTGGAGATCGGCCATGAGATCGATAAGAGTCTCATCGTCATAGGGAGTGAATCATCACTCTCGCCAGATGTTCTCGAGTTCCGAATGAGGAGTGACAACCATGGGGTATATCTTCATCTCATCAGGTCGGAAGTCACTATCGTCAAACACGCGCCTCATAGAGTCACGGTCTCATACTCTATCGGCACCGAGGAGTCCTGGCATCATATGAGCGACGACCTTGAATCCTGCATCCTTAAGAAGTTTTGTTGCTTCTATGGATTCTTTATTCCCATGACCGCGTTTATTTTGTTCATTTATATTGTCGATAGTAGTCTGGTAACCGATCTCGACGCGCGTGACTCCATATCTACGGAGGCGAATGATTTCTTCAGTGTTAATCCAGTCAGGACGCGTCTCGATAGCGATACCAATAACTCGTGAGAGAGAGGTTTCATTTCGAGTTTTAGCTTCTTCCAGTGAGCTAGAAGCCTTCATGGTGAATCATTTTTCTATCTTGAACCGCGCAAATACATCATCTCCAGTCTCGACCGATGCAAGAAAAGGACGAAGATCCGCATACGTCGTATGAGCATCATAAATGCTACGGATAAAGTCTTCTTGATACTCTCTTGGATACACGCTCCATGTGCCACCGATGACGCGGATGTCGCACTTCGATATCGCATTTCCTGTGATTTCGAGGGAACGAAGACGATTCTGGACTTGGCGTACAGGATCAAAAGCGTTCATCTCAGCACGCTGGACAGCAGGCTCTCAGGTGATATAGCTCTTCGGAAGTCACTCGTATGTGGGGCAGAAGACGCACTTTCCAGGACATCACCAAAACTTGGTCAGAAGCGATATGACAGAAACTCCAGAGAGAGAACGGACACCACGTTTTCTGAGCATCTTCCAGACACGAGAATCATAGGAGAGCGATTTGTCTGCAATACCATTTCTATACTCTTCGAGCACTTCGATCGCACTGACATCCTCGACGAGGGTTCCATATTTCGAAAGGAGAAAATTTTTCGCCTTCTGATAGTCACGCTTCGTAGAGAGATTTTCGTCGGAGATGAGGGTCGTGATAAGTTCACGGATAAAGAGGGATTGCATAGTTATTTCTGATCTCTGAGAGAGAGCGATGCGATGAGGCTACGGATTTTTTCTATTTCAGTGAGATCGAGCCATGGCTCATACTCCGACCATGAGAATTTCAGATATCCATATTTGTCATCTCGTGGAGTGAAGAGGACGACAGCAGTGATACTCGAGTATTGTTTTCATTTCTCTTCTTTCTCAGCTCGATCATAGTATATATAGTATCTATTGCCAGAGAGTGTCGAGCCAGAGAGGAGTGTTTCTGATGTCGAGAGATTTTTCGAGAGGAGTGTATCGAGCTCACTGAGTTTGGGATCTTCTCATACATCACCATATCAGGCAAGAGCTGATATGATATCCTGCTCTCGATCGAATGTATACGCTTTTACTACAGTCGATGAAGACTTCGCGAGACTATTCTCGAGATAAATACCGACGGTGCTCTTCCCGACGAGGTTGGGGTATTCGACGACGAGAACTTTCTCAGGAACTTTTGGGAGAGAGAAAAGTGATCCAGAAAATCCTCCGCTCATATCGAAGCGAGCTTCTGTAGAAAATCCTTCGTCGAAAAATCGCTCAAGATCAGAGAGAAATACGCTATCTTTTTTGGGGTCGATCAGTGTCGCTGGGATGATAAAACACGGGGACTTGGTATCGAATATCATATAGCTGTATTGGTCCTTCTGAGCGTATTCACGGACCGTGGTAAATCGAGCACGATTCGACGCGACAATCTCAGAGTCTTTCGACATTTCTTCTTTCCAGTATGGAAGAGTGCTACTCGATCCTGCGACTTTTCCGCACATGAGGTAGAACTGGACTTTCTTTTTCTCATGGAGAAACGTAAGAAACACCTGCGTATCCGAAGCATTGGTGACGATATTTTTCACGAATTTGACTCCATATTTACGCATATTACTGATAGATACGATACCATTGCGGAAGACATAGTTACTTGCTACTTCACTGTATTTTTTGGTGAGAAATGCTCGAAATGCGCTATCGAGTGGTTCGGTATATTTCGTATATCCAGCCGTTTTTTTTGCCAGAAAAGAGAGCACCGTAGACGTCGGGATCATATACCCGAGAGACGCGTTATCGGTGATCAGTCGTGATGGGATACCAATGAGTTCTCCTGAGAGAGAGAACGCTCCACCTCCAGAGTTCCCACGGTCGATGATCCCATCTATCTTATAAAATGGTTCATCATATCAGGCGATCCGTCATGCCGTGCGAGTCGTCGTCGCTCAGCCGATTCCAGGGTATCCATAGATGATGAGGGGAGATCCGATCTTATACTTCTTCTCAGATGAGAGAGGAAGCTTGGGAAGTGGAGATCGGCGATCAAGCGTGAGAAGAGCAAGATCATTATCGAGATCATAGGCCTCGAGCTTCGCGAGAGAGAAACACTTCGGTTCACGCTCGAAAGAGAGAGACTGACAGGCCTCATAGGTCCCGTAGGGCTCGCGTGCATCATCGTCGAAGATGACATGCGCATTGGTGATGAGTTTCCCTCATCCGAGTGAGACCGAGCTTCCATACGATACGAGTGCATAGAGGCCAGAGGCGGGATCGTACTTATAGGCACGAATCTGGAGAACTCCCTGATAGAGAAGTGTCTCGTCGAGTGCTGCTACCGTGGAGCTCGAAAAAAGTATACTGAGAAAGCTGAGAGAAATGAGGATTTTGAGAATTTTCATAGAGCGACATACTATGGATTTGGGGGAAAGTTTCAACTAAAAATATGTTTGACTTTTCGCCCTACAGTCATAGAATGCGCGCACAAGCGGGGGTAACATAAAAGAGTGAGTGTACTAAGGCTTCAACCCTTGGGTGTGACGGTTCGAACCCGTTTCCCCGCTCCATAAAAAATCAAAACATGCTGAGACTAAGCCAACTCTCTAGAGCACTTGCTTTTGAAGCACGTATAGACTCATGAAAAGTACCAGACAATATGGCACGATACGGCAGTCATAGATCCTATAATCCTGTCACAAGTGCTGTAGCAAAAATCGGAGAACCTCTCCGACCACTCCAGACAGAAATCGATCCTATTATAGGTGGGATACGGTGAGTCGCTCCAGTAGACACTAATACCGAAAACAATGGCTAACAGTCACGGACTCAAGTCGAGCATCGTCAAAAAACAAGCAGCCGCACGCAAGCTCTCTAAGGGCAAGAAGAAAGCGGCTATTTCGTATACTGGTAATGAAAATAAACAGTCCCGATTCAATCTCTCCTACAAGAAACGAACTCACTACTATCAGAATAAGCAAGCATTTCCCCCAAAGCGTCTTCCGACAAAAAATGTCGACTCGCTCATAGAGCAAGGGATACTCGACGATCGCGGATTCTTCAAAAAAGGGAAAAAGAAAAACTACATCACCAAATCTATGGTCGACCAGAAAGGTCTCGACTTCTATGGTATGCCTCGCAGTAGCTAATACTCATCACTTATGACTAAGGGCAATGCTCCACGGTTCACAAGCCTCATAAAGACAGTTGATCTTCTCAGTGTAGTAAGCCCTGAGAGAGTCGATGGAAGAATAGTCGACCCAACTCGCACCTCAGTCAAAGTGGAGAAAGTCTTATGAACTGAAAAAAAACCAAAAGTTTTCTCAATACCAATAAGAGATGATACGTTTCTGTAGTTGTTGAGTAGATAAGTTGATGCTATTTCTTTTTTGGAGGAGCGCTCTTCATTGCTTTTTTTATGATACTCAACATATGACTCGTAAGAGGATTTGTTTTGAGTCATTCGAGAAATATAATCAGTTTTTCGGGATTTTTTTCTCGCTGGAGGTCAATAAAATCGAGAAATACATCGTGAAGAGCAATAAGGTTAATGCCTTGTTTATCAAGATTGTAAAAGGTCTTTCCGAAGATCGTAAGAGAGAGTGTATTAATCTCATAAAGAGTAACCTTCCAATCAAGAAGAGAAAAGAGAAGTCCCCAGTCTTTCACAGAATCTCACTGAAAAAAAAGAGCATACACAGTATCATTTTCCATACGATTTTTTTCTCCTGCTATGGTATCTTGGGAAAAAATATTTTTGAGCCAAAAAAGCATATGTCGTGCCGTATCTCTATGGGTGATACACAAGTGCATACTTTCTTCTGGGGAAGATACAGTCTCGATGAGAAACTGTCTTAGTCCATCAGAATCATCGGAAAGTATTTTTTGTGCGAGGGAAGTGTACCTCTGAATACTGATATTTTTCGGTGGATTTTTCAGAATTTCCTCCGATATAATGTATGGACATGAGATGCAGGAATCTACACACTTTCTGGCATGTTGACAGATGATCTCTGCTGTTTGTCGTGCACGAAAAATTGGACTTCTCGACATATGTAGAGCAAGGTGACCAAACAATTCTCATTTTTCTCATGAACTTTTTTCTCCGTTTTCCGTAAGCACCTCACCGTCTGCTCATGGTGGACCATTTGGGGTATCGCTCACAGTCTCTCCATGTCGAGTAAGAAAAAATATTTTCCGTATACCCGCTTCCTGACGAAGAGAGAGGAGGAGTCTACTGATATCGAGAAAAGTTTGCTTGAGAACTTCATCACCGGGGAGAGCGTATCGAGCTGTTTCATAACCATCTTCGATAGACCTCAGTGTTCCCATAACCTTGTGCCACGCTGCTATGTATGTCTTATAGTATTTTTTTCTATGTGAGGAAAGTTTTACATGTTTCGTGGGGGAGAGGATTTTTTGTGGAATGTTTCCACTTCTTATGCTTGCAAAAAACATGTGCAAAGTATCTCTGTCGAAATATCATCCCTGCGACCATTCCTGCATAGTAGAAAAACTTTTTTTTGAGAAGTGCTGTTTCTCGACAGTGCTTCATACGTACGGACGATAGAGTATATTTTTCATTCAAGAGGAATATTTCTCTTTGAAAGTCCATGAGGATACCCTGTACCGCTCATAGTTTCATGGCGAGAGAGCAGTAGAGATCGGGCCATATGGAGCACTGATCGTTCTATTTTTCATCAGAGGATGCTATCTACTTCTTCCATGAGTTTTTCTGGGATTTCTGGGGACGTACTCGGATAGGAGAGGCTTATCCTCTGGCAGATATCTATAGCTTGTGTACATATTCTTGCGAAGTCTGGGTGTACTTCTCTGTCGAAAGCAATATCTTGACTCATCCGAGAGACAAAGTGAGAGTAGTCGTATGTTGTTCATTTGCCTTTCATTGATTCCTCGGCACTATCTATTTCAGTCATATTATCCATGGCCAATGCAAAAAATATCCGCTCTTGCTTTTCTATATAACGAATAATTGCGGGTTGTATAATCGAATTAAATTCGGCATTCACAAATTGATTTTTTGGTTCT
Organism: uncultured Candidatus Peribacteria bacterium; assembly: GCA_964449265.1. GTDB lineage: Bacteria > Patescibacteriota > Gracilibacteria > BD1-5 > UBA2023 > JAGOMW01. Next base: position 17,959 of record CAYVAG010000011.1, on the reverse strand, counting down.
TCACTTCCATAATCTGCAACAATCCGATACTTTCTGAGTCTATCATATACCAGTACATCCACATCTGATGAGTAACGCGCTTCTTTTTTGAGCCTTTCTCGTTCAATTGGGTCAAGATTATGACTAGTAGTAACCTCTCCGCTATCTACAGAAACTATAAGAAGTCGAAAAGGTCCAAAAGTGGTAGTGAGCCTATCGAGTACTTCACCATGATCCCTCACGCCTTTCAGATATTTCTCGATATTTCTCGCTTCCGTTAGTCGCACCTCTCTTCTTATGTGACTTTCTGTTTGTATCGTGAGTTGCAGTAACTCTCTAAACTCAAACCCTTGCGGATTCTTAAACTGTCAGGAAAAAGTAGGGTTTATATGCGTATGGTAGAAAGCAAGGAGTTTTTTCCCTGTTTCTGTAGAAAAGAACGTACCTCATCCATACTGCCCCACAGTTTCTAGAATACTATAGAAACACCTTTCTCTTTCCCAAATTTCATGCGGCCTTACCTGCTTCAGAAGCTCTATGAGAAGAAGAGCAACGTCTACTTTCATGAGCTGTTCTCTGCATGTTCCCGTATGAGTGAGTGCTTTTTGGCAGTACGCAATAGCGATTTTCCAAAAAGATTTTCTCTCTTGCTGATCTTCACTATCTCACGAAAAATGATCAGACAGTAACCACTTTTTATAATAATCTTGTCATATCAGATATTCGTACTCGATAGTACCTTCTGGAGCTATATGTGCTGGGGTTGTTCGTAGAAAAGAAATGGTGTCTATGGATAAAAAATACTCAAAATGCAGATGAGCTACTCCTGGAGTCTTTCTATGATACCGATAGGGAGAGATTCATCTTTCTCGAGTCTAAGATAGTACTCAGTGATCCCTCAGGAACACGTGAGGGAGATTTCTCTGTCGAAGTATTTCTCCACTATTCTTCTCAGAGGAAGGACTACTTTTCCGAGGATCTCGTTCTTATTCTGAGAATAGGTCGAGACAGGAAGCCTAGAGTTCGATACTTCCTCGCCTATTCTTTCGATGAGAATCCTGAGCATGTCGATGGTTGTATTCTGAGAGTGGATATCCCGAGAGGTGAGTTTATTTCCCTTGATGTAGATACGCCCCGCGATCGTATCGAGAAGGATAGAGTCAGTCTCTCGAGTGAGTATAGTATCGTAGTCACTACAGTAAGAGTGCCCGAGAGAATCAGAGTAGCGCACATCCCCCGCCTGAGCATAGGAAGAGTATATTTTCTTCGAGAGATATTGCTCGAGTCTCACTCCATCGCTCGATATCCCGTCTCTCCAGGAAGAGTATGCGAACGATAGTATATGTCCGTCGTTTCGAAGTTGGTCTATAACTTTCTGAAGTGTCGTGCGACTCTTTCCAGGTTTCATCACGAAGAGGAGACTTCCTCCTATCTTTCCAGAATTAAAAGGAAGTATCCCGATATCTTCATCTTCGAACTGCTGATACTCGTGAAAGTAGTGTTTCATGGCAAAAAAGAGCTTATTGATCTTCTGATAGGAGAAACTCGCGAGCCCTACTTTTTGTATCGTCTCGATAAATGCTTCTGCAGAATCCCCGTTCTGCTTATGAGCAAGAAGAGTATGAAACCTCTGTAAAATCCCCAGATTCATCATGTCGATATTTTTATAAATAGCTTCATCTTTATCGAAACTCAGAAGCCGAGATATCATCGTTCTCCTTTCTTCATCTACTTCAAGAGACGCTATGGTACCCGCGATAAAGATACCGAGTTCACCTTCTTCGTTTTTCTCATGCTCTCGAGTAGACTCGATCTCTCGAAATCGGGAATCGAGTCAGGTAAAGAGGATGCCATAGTCTAGAGGAAGCTCTTCCGTAGTTGGAATTTCGATTCATAAAAAATGATGGAGTGTGTCGATATAGAGAGCTTTATCGACAGCAGAAAGGGCGCCAGTGACGACATCATTTTCTTCACACGTATCATTGCCATGATCGAGATTATTTTTCTGTGAGAGATACACTATAGGAAATGAAACATCTGGTACCATTACAGCATAGTTACTCGCGCCGCTGATACTCTTTCCTTTCGCTATACAGTTCGAGATCTCGAGGCTCTCCAGGTAGAGCTCTTCGAAAAGCGGATCGTCTAGACGAGGTCATCCGTTCATAAGCACCTCTACAGGAAGCTTCCCTGTGATGAGGAAGATGAGAAAACCGAGAAGTACAGAAACTGCAGAAGAAGATGCAAAACCCTGTCATGGTGGAGTCTCAGAGAGAAAGTCTATTTCTATACCTCCCATATAATTATTTTTTGTCAGAAATTCTTGGAGACACACGATAACAGCATCTATTTCGGAGAGGAAAAGTGGATTATGTGCAACTTCCTTAAAAGTGTTTTCGAGAATAGAGTATACAAATATTGTACGGAAAGTGACTTTTCAGGAGGTATTGAATCTCACACCACAGTATGTTTTCATCGGGAGTTTCTGCTTTAGTCTCAGGACACTCACACCATGAGAGATGTCGGCTCACCAGGTCAAAATACTATCTCCACTGAGCACCAGATCATGCGTATGAAAGAAGTTCTCATACGTATCATGGAATACCCGCTGGAGTTCGACGGAACTCATACTCACACTATCATCGGCTCCTCTATTTCTATCTTCTCGTCTCTTATTTTTCATGCAAAATATGGTTATACATCGGACTTTGTATTGTACCCTTTTCAGGAGATATAACAATGGCATTTTTTAGTCCCCTTCTGGACCGTATATTTTGTCTTGGTTCTGTCTTTTTATCTCGGTGAATAGCCCTTATACTTCTCTTAGTCTTTCGAGACTCGTGCATCTATCTCTCCCTTTTCTCTAACAATTTTTGCATCAATAGTAAGAGGCTCATGATCTAGACATGCTCCACATGCATCACGACTCACTATACAATAATCTCTCCCCTTTCGAGAGTACTGACTTCTGCACTCATGAGAGATAAGTCCAAGATAATAACGATCTCGAAGGATCTCCTTTTATTCTCATACTTCCATGCAACCTATAACACCAAAAAATCTCATACTCGTCGATCACGATGTTGTAACAATACACCAATCGTATTGGGAAAAATTCATGCGATTTTTCGAAAGAAACTTTATCACGTGAGCTTTTCCGAATATGTTTCACATCTTACTCTTCATCGGAATCCTCGTTCTTTTTTCTGTCGACACAAAGTGACCTTCTATCGTCTTCGATAGTCCTCCCTAGCGAAGCAAATACTCAAATAGAAACCAGTATCTATCACAAATAGATTCAAATCCATATCTCTTATTTTATAAAAACCTTACTCATGAAAAATAATTATTTACCACAAGGCTTAAGGAAAAAATTCCTCTCAAGTCTCACTATTTTTGCTCTTTTAGCGTCTCTCGCAAGTCCTTTCTCATGGGTCAGTGCGACGGTCATAGACGGTGGTGCCAATACAATAGTAGGAACCAATAGCAATACGGTGAATCTCTCGAACGCTGCTACATATGAAGTGAGCTTCGATCTCAGTGGAACACTTGATGCTGGAAATACACTCGTCGTCGTGGCTATGGATGGATCTGGAAAGACAGCGACAGGATCATTCGTCTCACCTACTGGAGGAGAGTCATCTGGCTCCGTCGCTCTCGACTTCAGTCAGAGTGGCTGGCTCGCAGGAACGATCTCCTACAGTGGAGTAGTCCATTCTGGAAGTACTGCTACACCTATAGTAGCATCAGGAATGACTCTCATCGGTACTCTCGATGTCACTCGTCCCGTGGTGACACTCATAGGATCTGGAAGTATGACTATCACTCAGTGAGCGGTATACTCAGAGTCTGGTGCTTCATGGACAGATAATATCGACGGAACTGGCGTACTCGTGAGTGCGAGCTCTGGAACAGTGAATACCGCTCTGACAGGAAGTTATATGCTTCAGTACTCGAAAACAGATGTCACTGGAAATGCTTCAGTTCTCGTCTCACGTACCGTGACTGTCATCGCCTGAGTAGATACCACTGCACCCGTAGTGACTATCACGTCTCATATGAATAATGATATCGTCACTGGTACTCCGACTCTCATGGGAACCGTATCAGATACAGGATGAATCGCAAGTGTGAGTGTGAATGGGAGTGTTGCTACTCTCGGCACAGGAAGTTGGTCGAAAGTCCTCACGACTCTCGTATGAGGAGCCAATACTCTCACCATACTCGCAACAGATACCTCTGGAAATACAGGATCTACGAGTATCATACTCAACCGCGTGTCACTTACATCGAATATCAATAGTACACTCTCAGGAACCAATGCTGCAAACATCACATTTTCTACAGATCTCAGTGCCACAGGAATCCTACACTATGGTACCGTAACACCCAGTACAAGTTCGACAGGATCAAGTCCTGGAACGACTCATAGCTTCTCGCTTTCAGGTCTCCTGTCAGATACTGTCTACTACTATACCGTAGAAGGACAGGGTGGTACTGTATCTTCGACTTTCCAATTCAAAACTCCGATCGTCATAGACAGTAATGCCTCTGGATCTATAATCGCTCAAGGATCAGTATACCTCAGTGGTGCTACAGGAACTGGTGTCACCTTCGGAGGAAGTGGAACACTCACGATCATGAGTATCACATCGAGTGGTTCGTCACTCTTTTTCCCACTGACTGGTCTCACGATCACAGCACTCGGAGGAGGTTGGGATGGTATCATCCAGGCTCCAGAGGTGACAGGTACTCCTATGAGTCTCACGCTCTCAGGATATGGGTTCACAGGAAATGCGTATCAGATAGGAAATACAGATACTGAGCTCATGTTCTCTGGACAGGTAGCGACGGTGACAGTAAATGTCGGAGTGGGACTGAGTGGTCAGACGATCAGAGTATTTCGCTCTATCGATCATGGCACTACCTACTCGGAACTCACTACTTGTCTTGTGAGTCCTAGCTGAGACTGTACCTTCACGACAAATAGACTCTCTCTCTTCGCATTCGCGATGCCAGCAGATACGAGTCCAAATGGATTCACATTCACGGCTATCACGGGAGCAGAGCTCTCGACGCAGTATGTATCGAATACTGTGACTACCACAGGGATAGATGCTCCGACAGCTATATCCATAGTCGGTGGTGAATATAGTATCAACGGTGGAGTATATACGAACCTCGCAGGAGCGATCAGTTCGTGAAATACCCTTACCGTAAGAGCTATATCATCTGCAGGGTACTCTACCCTTACGAATACGATCGTCACAGTCTGAGGAAATAATAGTATTTATAGTATCACGACAAGGGCTGGAGGCGGAAGTAGCGGTGGTGGAGGAAGCTCTGGAAATGGAGGTGGGGGCGGTGGTGGAGGTGGGACGTCTATAGATGTCTGTATTGGATGAGATCTTTCTCCGAATTACTATGACTGAACTTGTCTTGCAGGAAATGTCATAACTCCAGTGCTCACCTGATCCTTCAATATTCCTGGTATTATCCTCAATATTTCAGAAATCCGATTTCGTGATATATCCGTCAATTGGGCGAGAGCATACATCACCAAGCTCGTCAGTCGTGGTATCGTCGATAATGTCGCCTACTACAATCCAAATAGTAACCTCACCCGAGCTGAGTTTCTGAAAATCGTCATCAATACAACAGGATGGACAGTACCGACAACCAATCTCAATATACCATTTAATGACGTCTCTCGAGCGAGTTGGTATGCCAAATATACATCTCTCGCGCTCTCGAAAGGGATGATCCGAAGTAGTACGAGGTTCCGCCCGAACGACTCGATCACCCGAGCTGAAGCTGCGAAGATACTCACACTGGCACTCTGAGTGACCGTCGGTGAAGCGAGTACTATGACCTTCGTCGATGTGAATAGAAATTCTGATCTCGCGAAATATATAGAAGCTGCTACATTTCTGAACATATTCTCTGGTCAGATGCAGATGAACCGAAGGATCTTCCGCCCAGAAGATGCGATCACTCGAGCTGAGATAGCGAAAGTAGTGGTAAATGCATTTGGGCTCTAGTCTCTCGAACATATTTTTTAACTCTTCATTCGCATGAATCTTAGAAAACCCAGAGATGAAGTACAGTGGAACTATATCCACGTACCCCCCTAATGAAGGCCATAGCACATATCGTCTCAGATTCTCAGGTTTCTATTTACACTAATTTTTATACATATGAGCACGAACAACAACTCTGGATCTGGTGGAAACAACGGTACAACAAAGGCATGGGACAAAATGGGAACTCCTGATACAAAACCTACTGGTGACGATAAGAAAATGGGTACAGACCCGCAACCAAAGGCAAGCTCAGGTGACCCAAAGAAAGTGTAGTCGACTTTCTGTTTCTCACATCTCGAAAAAACACCTCTCCATTTGAGAGGTGTTTTTATATTTCTATACTTTCAGTGATCCGCGAAATCCCCTCGCCGCATAATACGAGTCTGCACCATTGTGATAAGTAAATACCTGGTTATAGCGACGATCTGAGAAGAGAGCTCACCCGAGTTTTCTGATAGACTCAGGGGTTGCTATCCAGCTCGAAGTCTTCTGATCGAATTCTCCGAGTGTCTGCAGTTCTCGATATTCTTCCTCAGTGAGAAGCTCGATACCCATATTCATAGCAAGTGCCTGTGCACTTCCCTTCGGCTTATTCTCCTTTCGCGACGCGAGAGCCACATCATCGTAGCAGAGACTTCTACGATCTGCGGGGCTTTCTGGAGAACAGTCGATGAAGATATATTCGCCAGTCTTGGCATCATATCATGTGACATCTGGTTCACCTCCAGTCCGCTCCATTTCCGACAGCGAAGAGAGTGTATCAGGGTGAGATTCGAGCTTCGTCTGGACTTTCGCCCACTCGATAAGAGCATGACGATTCATGTGCTTCTCGAAACGATTCTTCAGTATCGAGAGAAGTTTTTCAGTTTCTTCTGGAGAAAGTTTTTTCAGAGAGTTGCTCATAGAGTTTATAGATTGAGAATATTACTCTTTTTAGTATATATGAATCTCCGTTTTTTTCTAGTGGCGATGCATAAAAAAATCCCCTCATTTCTGAGGAGATTTCTAAAAACAAATGGTGGAACATCCCCCAATGGTTACTTTCGATTATGAGTATATTTCAAGATGCGTAAATTGCAAATGGGAAATCGATGGAAAACTCAATTCGTCACACTTCACCGTGAGGAGGTCCGAAGACTCCAAGAATACGAGAAGAGAGATATGGCGGAATATGGCGGAAACTCAGTACAGGAATATCTTGCCAATTTCAGTACTACCAACAGAACTGACAGGGTTACTATGGATGATAATCTTCATATTAGAACCTAATGATTTCGGCTGTTATAGTTTTTAACTATTTATACTTATGGGAAGATACTATTACGATAAAAAGAGTACAGTAGATGACTATAAAAAATTCACTATGTCTTTTCTAAAGCAATACGGACACTTGCGAATGGGAAGTACTTATAGTTATGGAAATATCTTCTGGAAAATCGGTGATAGACCGAATGGAAGTATGACATTTATCGTAGAAAAGAATGATGATGACATGATCGGTACTGTGCGAGTCAAATTTACTCAGACGAATACCGAGACATGAGAAAAGAAGGATTTTGACTATCTTATCCGCATAGAAGCTACTGAGTGTAATTATGGCGGACTCAGATGGTGGTTTATGGATCCCTGTAGTCCGAATAGTACACGCTGTACTATTCTCTACTTTCAGTCGAATGGATACTTTGCCAGTAGAAAAACACTTAACCTCACTTATGATAGTAGAAATGAACCAAAGTGAGGACTCTGGTGAGCTGAGATGAAAGTACTCAAAGCAGAAGCATTATATGACAAGATCAAGTATCCATACAGAAAAGGCGAACCAACTCGCAAAATGCGACGAGTAATTAGATATATCAAGTGAAGTCGGTATAATTCTTATTATTGAGGAGATGTTGCAAATATCTTTTGATACCGATAAGTATCCTTATTTTCACTTTGAAAAAAGACAAAAAGAAATACAATATACTCTATAATTTTTCTATTTATGCCTCCTCAATCTATCGCTCTTTTCGAGCAAAATGAAATCCGAAAAATTACTCATAACGATGAATGGTATTTCTCAATTATTGATATTATTTGAGTATTGACAGGAAGTGACAATCCACGACGATACTGGAGTGATCTCAAGATAAAACTCTCAGAAGAGGGCATCCAGAATGAGTTGTACGAGAAAATCGTACAACTGAAGCTGACTGCCAGTGATGGAAAAAATTATGCGACTGACTGTACCAATACTGAAACAACTCTTCGTATTATCCAGTCGATACCATCTCCACGAGCTGAGCCATTCAAGAGATGGATGGCTCAAGTAGGATATGAGAGAATACAAGAGATAGAGGATCCTGAGCTTGCTATGAAACGCATGACCGAGACATATGAAGCAAAAGGGTATTCTAAAGACTGGATAGACAAAAGAACGAGAGGTATAGCGGTCCGAAAAGATCTCACGGATGAGTGGGATACCAGAGGAATAGAAGAACGACAATATGGTATACTCACGGCTGAAATATCGAAGGCGACATTTGGTATGACTCCGAGTGAATACAAAGAGTATAAATCCCTCACGAAGAAAAAAGATAATCTCAGAGATCATATGACAGATCTCGAACTCATCTTCACTATGCTCGGAGAGGCTTCGACCACTGAGATCATGAAACAGAGAGATAGTCAGTGATTTTGGACCATAAAATGAGCATCTCAAGAGTGAGGCACAGTCGCAGGCAATGCACGCAAAGAACTCGAAGCAAAGACAAAACAAAAAGTCATCTCAAAAGAGAATTATCTTCCACCCAAAAAAAAGAAGCTTATATAATCGTCTTTCTAAGGGCTTTTTGTTTCAGAAAGATTCCTATATATTCGTCTCAATTCCTATTTTCCACTTTCATCAAGTGACTTCAAAAGATTCTGAAGAGCTTCTTTGCAATCAATTTGGTTTGGAGTGGTAGCTCGCAGTGCTTTTAATACTGTATCAATAGCTCCATCTACTGTATGCCAATCACTTGGGGATCGTGGCTTGAGTCCAGCCTCAGCACTATCCCACGCGAGTTCCAAATCTTTGATTCGAGTCTTTCCTCCAGGGAGATCATTTTTCTCTACAAGAGAAAGTGTATCTGAGACAATCAGACGAAATGAAGAAATATCCCCGAGCTTATGAGTAGCTACACTTTGTGTAGAAATAGATCAAGAACTATTCTGAGATGTATTCTGGAAGGAACAACTCCCCAAAAGCAATACTGTTATGAAGAGACCTGAAGCGATAGAAAAAGTTTTCATATAGTAAAAAATTATAAAGTAAAAAATTACTGTTTTTTCTGAGGAGAGTTGTATGTTACTTGAGAGTAGCTAACAAGAATTACTATAGTTGTGAGAAATATGATACTCGTCCACATAGCACCTATTCATAGACCACCATACTCACGAGCTTGTGTGAAGAGGTCTCCGAGTGCGGCTCAGAATGGGCGTGTGAGAATATACCCTATCCAGAAAGTAAGAACAGCATTCCCTCCGAGTCGCCAAGTAACATAAGAGAGAGCTATCAGTATTCAGAAAGAGAGTGCTCCGATGCTAAAACCAAGTGAAAGTGCTTCTGTTGCCAGATCTCCAGTAGCAGTCCCGAGTGCAAAGGCACAAAGAATAGCTCACCAATAAAAGAGCTCCCTTTTTCTCGTATTGATCGCATGAATAGAGAGAGTCTGCTCTTGGCGATACCAGATAAAAAAAACAATGGCGAGGATCACAGAGAATATCGAAGTACTCGTGTAGAGACTGATTCCGAGCTTATCTGTGAGTATATCCGTGATCTGCGTCCCTACGATACTCACGAGCACGACACATATCCAGTATATCGCTGGACTGTAGAGTTTTTTTCGTATCTGTACCGTCAGCATTATTATCAGGAGTGACATCATGATCGTACTTGTGAGTATTTGTCAGAATCATACTCATACTGCGAGAAAATCAGCAACGGTTTCGCCTACTGTCGTGGAGAAGATTTTTATGATCCAGAAACCCAGTGTGATCTCTGGAACTTTGCTCAAGAGAGTTCACGAGTATCGAAGGGATGATGCCATAGAAAAAAGGATAAAAAATTAAAGTCTTAATAGCTATCTTCGAGAGCGATACGCTCCAGTTGGTATTTCTTCCGATGTGTATAGGCACTATATGCTACAAACACCGCGAGTATGCTGAGAAGTACCGCTGATGAGCCCATCGTTCCGAACGCGAGTCATCATTTTTCATGAGATTTGGTCATGAGATCTCCGAAAGTTGCACCGAACGGTCTCGTCAGGACGAATGCTATCCAGAAAAGCAGTACTCCTGAAATTTTGGTGTAGTAATGAGCAAGTATCGTGAGTGTGATGAGACTCCCAATCAGGAGTGCTCATCCGCCGAACCCAAGTCCCGAACTATCCGCGAGGAAATCCCCAAGAGCAGTTCCGAGAGTATTGGAAAAAAGGATGGCTACCCAGTAGAGTGCCTCGATCCGAGTAGTACGGATATTGTGGACATCGAGTGTAGCTCCAGATCGTTTCCAGAAGGTGAATATGGCAATGAGGATCGTGATGAGGATCGCTGATCCAGTCGCATATCCAAGACCAAGAGTCCGATCCATATAGTCTGACATCGTAGTTCCTGCAGTACTGGTAGCAAGTATCACTGACCAGTAGAGCCATGGGTGATGACGCTTTGCCATGAGTTGGGCTATCAGAACCACGATAAATATACTCATAAGTATCATGGTACTGGTGGCATATCCGACTCCGAGGGTTTGAGCGAGGAGATCGCCTGCCGTCTCACCGAGTGTGGTTGCTGAGATCTTCATGATCCAGAAGACGAGAGTGATATGTGGGAGCTTGTTGAGGGCTCGATCAAGAAGTGAGGACATAGAATGAATAGTGTATAAAAATATTTGTTATCTTTGTGGTGCTTGGTTGATTCCACTACTCGTGACTCCAGTGAGAGTGGTAAATGGAGTGGATATTGTACCTGTATTTGATGTACCTACAGAATCTGTATTTTTCTGTACTCCTGATTGTTCGGGCATAGCATCGCTTTCTTCTGGAGAATCTTGTTTATCAGAGTCTCTTCAAAAGTCAGAGTCTTGATAGCTATCACCTCTCATTTCCTTCCTTGAGTTATGTCATTCTCGATTTCATTCACTCTCGTGTTCGTCTAAGAGAGAGACTCAGACAGCTCATCCGATAAGTACTATAAAAACTAAAAATCAGGTAATGACTGATTTTGTGGAAAGTGTTTCTGGAATTTTCATAGAGTGAAAATATAAATAATAAAAAGTGTATAGAGATAATAGTATACTTTCTTACCCTAAGAAAAGCCCGTAAGAACCAAGTAAGGAAAGTAAGAATTCTATCTATCCGTTACACTCACAATAGTCTATTGCTAAAAGGAATAGGCATTGTGAGTGCCGAGGATGTAGAGAATATGAGGAGACCGACTTATATTCTGCTGAGTGAGGAGATATTATTTTCCATCCTGATCTCGATCGTTTGGATCGTTCTCAGTATCTGGACCTTCTGTATCATTGGCTTCATTAGCATTATTTTCTGCTTTCTCAGTTTTGAGGATAGTACCTTTTACTGGATCGATTTTGACATCAGTTCCATTGCTGAGAGAGACATTATAGAGAGCTACACCATCTTCATCCTCAGTTTCGAATCCTGTGACAGTAGTACCTGGATTCGCCGTGAGAGCGATCTTGGTGACAGTAGCCTCAGAAAGCGATCATACAGGGAGAGCGATAGTATCATCCTGAGTTTCAGCCTTTCCTTCGTCAGAGATACCAGTATCAGGAGCATCTGCGACTTCTTTGTCAGGAGTACTTGTCTGTGTATTGACGGCTTGTACCTGTGGAGTCTGAGATGATGGGATCATGTGAGGGATTGCGGGGTTGCTCGTAGCAGCAAACGATGTGAGTCCGATCGATCCTGCGACTGCAAGACCTGTGAGAGCGGAGTAGACGAATTCTTTTCGCATATGTGTGTGGGTCAAAAAGTAAAATGAACGAAGAGTGAGGATCCTCACATTCTATTACGAGACATACAGCAGTTTTCTTTCAATTTTCTTTTAGAGATATATTTTTCTCATCAGACCTATTATATCTTGATTGATTTTTCTCATCATCATATTTTTTCTAATACAAAAAATGATATATCCAGCTACTGTACCTACGATTATTCCTCAGAGTATATCGAGTGGATAATGTATCCCTCAGATAATACGAGCGAGAAACATGAGAATGAAAAAAGGAATCAAAAAGTAAGTAGTTTTTCTATATCCAAAGAGAAATAAGGCTATGAGAAATCATGTGCCTATAGTCGCATGATCTGACGGAAAGCTATTATCTGGAATATGTGAGAGGATAAACATCCCTCTTCCCTGAAGAAATGCAAGGGGTCTCTCTACATAGATGAATTGCTGTATCATCGTGGCGATACCACCCGAGAGAATATCAGCATAAAATATCATAAGAAGCGTTTCTTTGATTTTTGATTCTCATCGTATAGTGGCGTATATCCAGTACGATATGAGAAAAATAGGAATCGAGAAAATAGGAATATCAGAACAATAAGGGAGAATTATCCTCATGATACTATCTTCCGTGAAAGTATTAAGAAAAATCGATGTACTCTGGTTCCAAGTGAGGATATTTTCGATCATATGGTATAGATTATTGATTGATATGTGTCTTTTTTACACTCTGATACTCGATATAGGTGAGTATTGCTACCACTATATCGATAAAGATAAGCCCGATCATCCAGAGAGATCATGACTGGATATAGAGATATATCTGGTAGAAGGTAAAAAATGAAAATACAACGAGTGCAAATGGGTATGCCCAGTCTCGTGTTTTGAGGATATTATATCCAATAAAAAACTTGATAATCCCATGAGAGATAAAGTAGAAAGCGATAAAATGCTGAGTCGAGATAGTCAGTCACTGGAGAGAATCCAAGAGAAACCGAGAAATCATAGCATGCTGATCTTCGATAAGCTCTTCCTGCAGGTATCATCCTACGAGTGAGTAGAGACTCTCTTTGCTTATAAAGAAAGCTATCACTCCAATAGTCAGTTGTATTACTCATTCAAGACCTTTTATCATAATCATCACGATAAAAAGTCGATGTGAGGACTTCAGGAAATTCATATGGTATATTTATTCGAATAAAATAGCTACACTATCACCGATAAAAATATCATTTCACTGAAGCTTTCCTGTGATTTTTATTACATTTCACTCTTCTATGATTTCTTCATTATTGACATCTTTTGGCTTCAAGAGATCTTCAGGAAGTACGATATTCCATCGTTTCTCACTCATATCCGTGATCACTACTCCATCTTTTTTGATTTCTGTTATCTCACCGATGAGTCTTCATTGTTCTGGCTTAGTCCAGTTTGTATATGTGCTCATGATCCTCTCATATCCTGTATACCGAATCAGAAACATCTGTATAGAATGATCGATTCCTGAGAAATATAAAAGGGATCAGCCGAGTATCATGGTACTGAGTATTGCTCCAAGCATTTTTCTCATACTATAACGATAGAGAGTACCAATATTACGAGAATCTCGGTATATAAATATTCATAAAAATATGATAGCCATAATCCAGATACAAATCATATAAATTGTATCCATTTCCAATAACTCTCCGAGTCAAGATATATCTGAAAGAAAAAAAGACACTATGAAAACTCCAAGACCAATCAAAAGAAGAAATAGTGCTATCATCAAATATTTTCTTCTTGCTACAGCAGATGTGGAAATAGGTTCTATGTGGTTTTTTTTGATTGTATCAAGTATGTTTTTCTTGAGAGACATATTATATATGGTTATGGATAGGAGTGAGGCTTCATTGGAGTTGTTTCTTTGCTCGATGGATGAGAGTTCCAACAGTACCTATAGGAATCATGAGTATATCACTGATTTCCTCATAATCGCGTCATTCTATGTATTTGAGTATGATGACTTCCCTCTGTTCATCCGTGAGAGCTCCGAGAGAGTCTTGTACTGCTACTTTCATACCTTTTTCTCTGAGAGAAAAAGGTATATCTTCGTCACTTGCGAGAGACTCACGAAGTGATTCGTATTCTTCATCATCGAGACTGATAGAAAGTCTTTTGGTATTCTTACGAAAAATATCAATGGTCGTATTGTGAGCGATACGGTATATCCACGCTGAGAAAGAAAGTTCCGTATTATATTCATTCAGATGAGTATACGCCTTTATAAAGACTTCTTGAAGTATATCCTCAGTATCCGCAACGGAAAAATCTCAAAGTCGCATAATATAGCGAAAGAGTTTTTTTTCGTATCGGTCGATAATAAGAGCAAAGTTATCACTTTCCTCAAGGGTAAGTGAGATAATTTCTGAATCACTGAGTTCTACAGGCATAGATATTTTATGACATACTACTCACCTTATACGAAAAGGGAAAGATTTTCTTTCAATTTTCTCGCGTAAAAGACAAGCAATATTTTAGAAAAAATTTACAAAGAGCATACTTTTTATATACTGAAAATCGTATTGATTGTAATAAATTGATATTTTTATCTCCCACCAATATACATACCAATTGATAGGTTTTTGAGTGGTATCAGCTGTTTATAGTGAGTATAGCCCTTCACCAGAAGAAGAATACAACCAAAGTAAACGACAGAACTACACTCATATACCAATCCTGACCTTATCGGATTTTGACACAAAACTTCTTTCTCTGCCATTCCCCTTGCTATGAGAATACGGGTATATAACCCGAAGAAGATCTAAACAAAGTTACTAACGAAGGCTGTGGAAAAAGGTGAAACTTTTTTTCTATGCCTTCTTTTTCGTGAAAACGAAAGGAAAAAGATGAAAATTGTGTAACTATACCACCTCAGTGAAGAAGAAAAAAGTCTATTAAAATGACACTTTCTTTTACCGAGTCGGATAACTCCCGTAATGAAGAAATCGACAAGATCATCTTGAAGACTATTTTCAAATTATAGATACAAAATATATTCATATAACCTTTCAAAATAATCAATTAACTTGCAGTTATTCTCGATTCCCATATAGTGTTATAGCCTAATTATTTCGGTTATGATACAATGAGGAAGTTCTCAAAATATGCGTGTAGCATTCTATATACGTGTTTCTACTGAAGAACAGAAGAAAGATGGATATTGACCAGAGATGCAGATGCACGGACTCCAAGAAATGATAACCTACAGGGGGAAAGTATCTGGATGGACTCATAAAAAAGAATGGGAATATCTGGACCTCGGATGCACTGGAGCTGACCTCAATCGTCCAGAATACAAAAGAATGATGCAGGATGCAAAAGTCTGAAAATTCGATATGATTGCTGTATGGAAGATTGATCGCCTCTCTCGTAATCTTTCCCACCTTCTTTCTACTTTTGAGATTCTCCAGAATCACAAAGTGGGGTTTTTCTCTTTGAAGGAAAATATAGACTTCACCTGACCTATAGGAAAACTCACTTTCCAGATATTTTGAGCCCTTGCAGAATTCGAACGAGAGATGATAAAAACCAGAACATCTGAGGGAAAGAAACAATCAGCACGCCTATGAAACTATGTGCTCAATAAGACCCCGTATGGGTATAAAAAAGAGGATGCTGAAAAGAAGAGAAATCGGTCCCTTGAAATCATAGATACTGAAGCTCAATGGATAAAAAGAATCTTTGAAGATTTTATATCTGGAAAGAGTCTTGAACAGATAGCAAAAATTCTCAATGGAGAAAAGGTCCAAAAGAATGATGGAAACCTCAAAAAAGATAGAAATACAAAATGGTACGGATCGACTATACGAGCTATTTTGGAGAATCCAGTATATACAGGACGAGCGGTCTATAATTCAAAGGATGAGTCAGGCGAAATAGAGCAAATAGGAATACCGACACCTCGTCTCATCTCTGATATTACCTATGAATTAGCTCAAAATCGACTTAAAACACTCGATGGTGATGCAAAGAGGGGTGGAGGTGGAAATGAGTATCTTTTGTCACGAAAGATTGTGGATATGGAAACAGGAAGAAAATTTGTCGGACTTCTTCGTCAAAAAGACAAGAAAGTCAGCTATAGGCGAAAAAACTTTACCCTTGAAGGGAAAACACATAAAAATATGGAGATACCCTGAGAACCTGTGGAAAAACTTGTTTGGGATACTATAGCAAAGATGATTAATCGCCCAAAGGAACTCTTCGCAATATTTCAGAAGCAATCTATAGAGAGCCATGAATATGATGCTCTCCTTAAAGAAAGAGAAATCAATCAAAGAGAAATAGATAAACTCGAAAAGAAAGAAAGTGAGATAGAGATGGACTACTATGATGGGAAGCTCTCTGAGGACAAAAAGGACCGCTTTGTGAGAATCACTATGGATCAAAAGAGTTCCTTTGAGAAGAGAAATCAAGAATTGGATACAAAGATGGATACTCTTATTAAAATGGAAGAAACCAAGATAGCTTTTGAGAAATTCCAGAGTGATTATGAGACAAATCTTGAGAATCTCACTTTTGAACAAAAAAAACTCCTCGTGGATCTCCTCGTGGAAAGTATAGAGGTTACAACCGTTGCGTCGCAACTGAATCTGAATATCAAGCTACGGTTCAACCAATCAAAGATGACCGAAAACACCCCAGTGGTCGAACCTAAAAAAAGCTCCACAGAGCCACAAAGTGGGACTGAAGAGCTTAATAATGATAACTATGGTGCAACCAGTAGGACTTGAACCTACGACCTCCTCCTTCGCAGGGAGGCGTTCTAATCCAACTGAACTATGGCTGCAGAAGTATCAAGCAGGGGAAATATAGTGAAAAGCAGGGAAAAAGCAAATTTTTATCGCCAAATAGATTTATCATGCCGCCTTCATACCGACAGTGAGCGCTTCTATGATTTTTGTTCCTATTTTTTTCTTATCTGTGACGAGGAATTTGCCGAGAAATTGTACCTTCTTTTCGCGAGAAAGTCCAGAAAGAGTAATCTCGATATGCACATTCCCATATTTCTCATCGGCATGATGGTAGCGAAATATGATCATCAGGATGATATCACTCTCATCAGTGCGATCGGTAAGTCGGACCTTGAGGTCACTTGCTCCCGCATGGATAGAGTCCACAGTAAAATACTCTCAAAGAGTAATAGGAAGAGAGGTTTCGAGCTCTGCGATACGCTTATCGAGCTCCACACGAAAATCTCAGAAAAATTTCGTCTGTGATTTCGTCGATGTATGATCTTGTGCGGTTCTCCGAAAAGTCTCTGACATAGAGTGAAGTGAATAAAAAATTGCCACGAAGGCAATTTCTAAAGTATTTTGGAGACACCAGTCGGATTTGAACCGACGGTTTTAGAGCTTTGCAGGCTCTTGCAATGGACCACTCTGCCATGGTGTCATACTCGTTATGAGCTCGGGCATTATAACAAAAAAGTGGAAAAAGCAAGATAATTATTTACACGTGAATGTTCGAAGAAGCTCTGCGTAGTTATCTGGGTTTTTATCGAGGGTGATAGAGACATGCAGGAGGTAGACTGTGAGTCCGCAGACACGCGCTGTCTGGACAAACTTCATACGAGGAGTCGTCTCATTGTACCGAGCCTCGAAGATATAGAGTCGAGATGGCTCACTATCTGAGAAAGTGAATGACTCATCCCGAAGCTTCGTATATTCGAGATAGTTTTGTGTCGTCTGAAGGTTGTTCACTTCACTATATTTGGACGAAGTGAGTGGGCTCTTGAGAGTATCTTTCATGATGACGATATTATTGGCGAAGCCATATTTCACTTCTCCAGATCGGTATGCGAGGACGATAGTACCAGATCGAGGATTCGGGAGCTCACTACGAGCGACTCCTGTCCAAGATTTTGGCAG
>CAYVAG010000010.1:29266-31959 GCA_964449265.1 uncultured Candidatus Peribacteria bacterium | reverse complement strand
ATGTCGGACGTATGGGTATCGGTCGTGTCTACGAAGGAAAGGCAAAAGTCGGACAATCTGTCACGATCGTCGCGAACGACGGAACTCGCCGAACTGGAAAAATCTCAAAGCTCTATACGTCTCTCGGTCTCAAGAAGATCGAAGTCGATGAGGTCGAGGCAGGAGATATCATCACGATCGCGGGTATCCCAGATATCTATGTGGGTGAGACCGTCTCTACCGATGCAGCTGTCGCTCCGATGCCAGCTATCACTGTCGATGCTCCGACTCTGAAGATGGAATTCATGGTAAATGACTCTCCATTTGCTGGTAAGGAAGGAAAATTCGTCACCTCTCGCCAGATCCGTGAGCGCCTCGAGAAAGAAACAGAAATGAACGTAGGACTCTCGATCGATTTCGAAGGTTCTGATGGAAACTCATACTCTGTATCGGGTCGTGGAGAACTTCATCTTTCAGTGCTGGTAGAAACTATGCGTCGTGAAGGATTCGAGCTCCAGGTCGGATGTCCTCAGGTTATCTTCCATGAGGTAAACGGGAAAAAACAAGAGCCGATCGAGAACGTCGTCATGTGGGTTCCAGAAGACCGTTCTGGTACCATCTTCGAGATGCTCGGAAAGCGCAAGGGTATCTGTAAAAATATGAATACGGTAAATGGTGTGACAAATATGGAATTCGAAGTCCCAACTCGTGGACTTCTCGGATTCCGCTCACGATTCGTCATAGAGACGAAGGGTGAGGGTATCATCTACTCGTCATTCTCTCACTACGATGAGTTCCGCGGACCGATCGAGAAACGTGATGTCGGATCTATGATCTCTGGATTCCCAGGAACCGCTATGGCGTACTCTCTCTGGAACCTCGAAGAGCGTGGACCGATCCTTATCGAACCAGGAACTGAGCTCTACGAGGGGATGATCATCGGTGAACACCTGAAGGGAGGAGATCTCGTGGTCAATGCTACAAAGAATAAGCAGCTTACCAATATGCGAGCTTCAGGAACGGACGAAGCGATCCGCCTCACTCCGATCCGCAAGATGACACTCGAGGATTGTCTCGACTATATCGGTGAAGATGAGCTCGTCGAAGTGACTCCTGTGAATCTCCGCCTTCGAAAGAAGTGGCTCACGGAGAATGAGCGAAAGAAAAATGGAGGAAGATAAAAAACTTGACTTCCCATCCTTTTTCCATAATATCCGCCCATAAATTTCTATTTTTCATAACTTTTTCCCATGATCTGCTACGCCGTCCGTAAAGAATCTGAGTCAAGCGAGAAGCTCCTTATGCGCTATAAGAAGTCATTTTTCCAGACTCGTACAGCAAACAAGCTCAAGAATGCTCAGACTCACTCTCGACAACTTTCGAAGAGAAAAGTCCGCGAACAAGCTATCGTTCGTGAGTATTACCGTCTCGTTTCTAAGAAAGCAGCATAGTTCCTGATCTCATTTTGTATACAAAAAATCCCTTCAAAAAATTGAAGGGATTTTTCTTCCTGTCATTGCGAGGTACGTCCGTTCCCCGTAGCAAGCTACTTGTGAAGGATGAAAGCAAGCCAGTGTTTTGTCATCTTTGTTTCTGTCATTCCTATGGTTTCTGATTCCTGTGTTTCCGTCATTCTGACGAAGGAAGAATCCAGGTTCCTACTTTTATATAGCTTCTCTTACGATACTTTTGTAACCAAAAGTATCCAAAAGTTTTGGGGTGGCAACTCGATGTTTTTAGGTGTACCACCAAGGAGATGATTTTGGGTCCATTGCCACCCCAAACCCCAGAGATTTTTGGAAAACAGAAACCAGGAAGTCTTGTTTTTTTTAATGTTTCTCACACTCGAGCTTCTCGATCACATTATCGTGTGCTTCTATCACGCGAAATACGAGTCGCCCCATCGGACCATGAAATACTACTTCTGTCCCGATAGCAGGGAACTCTTCCTCCTCTGCCATGACGACATAAGAAAGAGGTTCACCCGTATACTCTTCTGGTACTCCGTAGTCTTCACCGTGGATATCGTATTCTTCGAGGATATCATCCATAAGGACGGTCCCTACTGCCTCGATCTTTCCTCATTTCATACGACGCATGTAGATCTCTTCTTTATCTTTTTCGTCCTTTATATCTCCGAAGACTTCCTCGAGTACGTCTTCCATCGTGACGACTCAGGCAGTTCCTCCGTGTTCATCGAGGACGAGCGCGATATGACGACGAGATTTCTGGAATTTCTCGAAGAGATCATCGAGCGGCTGCGTGAGTGGCACTTTCATGATTTTTTCCAGGTCGAGGGAAGCGAGTTTTGCCTTTCCATGTCACTCTTTCTGGATTTTGAACGCCTCACGAAATGTGAGCACATAGTCGACATCATCCGTAGATTCTCATGCTACTGGGAGGCGAGAATGAGACGATGTCATGAGAAACTCACACGCCTCATCGACACTCATATCGAGAGAAAGAAATTCTACATTGACTCGTGCTGTCATGACGGATTCCGCATTCGTATCGCCGAGAGAAAGAAGATTTTTGATCTGGCGACGCTCATCGGCTTCCATGGCGCCTCCTTTATGAGACATATCGATAAATGCGTCGAACTCCTCTTCTGTTACTTCAGTATGTCCGTGAAAGTCGATTTTTCCTCCCAGGATCCATCCGAGACCTCGCATGAAAAACTCGACGAGCCACGTAAGAGGGAGACATATCCACAT
>CAYVAG010000010.1:0-29166 GCA_964449265.1 uncultured Candidatus Peribacteria bacterium | reverse complement strand
GGGATCTCTGTACCAGCGAAAAATGCGAGAGCAGCAACGAGAGAAAGGAACAACAATATGGGGAGAGGGTCCAAGGTAAGGGTATTTATGAGTAAAAAGATTTCAAGCGATTATATAGAAATAGGATGAAAATGCAAAATCCTTTATCGCTTCTGCTTTTCTCTCGTCAGAAACAAGACAATCAATATCATATGACTTACGACGATGACATTGAGTGAGAAAAAGAGAAAAGCCAGAGCGAGTCCATATTTCGCCCAGGTTTCGAGCTTTCACCACTGCATTATCATGTATCCGATAATCACCGAAAGTCCAAGAAGTCAGTATTTTACTGCTATATCGAGGAACATATTGTGTGATGAATCTATTGTCATATTGGGAGGAAAATATGAGTTTATCATACTGGATCTGACTCACTCGTAGAGCTCTATCACTCCATTTGGTCCATATCCGAAGAAGAGAAAGAGAGGATGTTCGAGCATGAGCACTACCGTCTCTCTCATGAGAACAAATCGGGAAGCGAGCGAGAGCCACTTCTCACTTTCACTGTATCTGTAGAATATGAGAGAAAGAAGTATGAGAGATGTAAGAAGAAGTATCACGTATGCCCGTCTTCCGAAGAAATGTTTCAGAGAGAGGAAGATGAGAAATCCAAGAGCCAGTGATATCCCGATCACACTTTTTGTTGTGAGGATTCCTATGAATAATAGGGCAGTAAGCATATGTCTTACCCAGCTTTTTCTATGAGAAAGGGCAAGTGGTACGAGCATGAGGAGGTACCCTGCGACATAGTTCGGGTTCCCGAGAGTTGCTATAGAGCGTACATCTCACCAGGATCCTGTCGTCTGGAATAGTGCCCCTGTGAATACATTGTAACCAAATATACCTTCCATAAGAGCGACAAGAGCGACGATACTTCCAGAAGTGAGAAGGATAGTATTGATAGTATTTTTCTCTTTTTTTGATGCGAAAGAGAGGAGGTATCAGAGCCAGATAATCCCGAGAAAGAGGAGTATACCATGCTGTTTTTCGCCGATTCCAAAGAGGAGATTCGACCATGTTTCTTTATGTGTTGCATAAGACAATCCTCATGCTCCCATGAGTCATACGACGATGAGCATCGTCTTCCTCGAGAAAAATTCTTTCTCCTTCAGTATTGTTTCACATGTTGCTAAGATGAGAAGAGCGAGAAAAATGGGAACTTTCACCGACTCAAAGTTTCCATATCCTGTTTTTATAATAAAATCCCCCCCAAATCTCGCAAAAAAATGAGAGAAAAGAAGAGGGGTGCAGGCAAATATGGCAAAAATACTATACATATTTGAGTTCAAAAGTTTTCATTTTTACCATGAGTATGGTGACCCCGACAAGAATCGAACTTGTGTCTAAGCCTTAGGAGTGCCTTGTTCTTCCACTAAACTACGGGGTCGAGATGTTACGAGGCCAGGGGTTCGATGTATCGAACTTGTGTGGGAGCCTTGTTTTCGGAGTGCCTTGATATCCACATGAGCTACGAGGACAGATGGAGACAAAATCAATGAGAGAAAATCAGAGAAGCAGGGGAATATTATAGAAAATTATTCCTTTTGCAAATAGGTTTGCGTGTCGCAGGCTTTTCTATAAAATACAAGTACTACTCCTATCTTTCCTGTATGCAAAAAATCGAGAAATCTGTCACAGAGCACCAAGAAATCAAAAAAATGTCCAATAAAAAGGAAAAATCTCTCGAAGCACTCTCGCTCTACCAGATCAATCAACTGGAGTGACTTATCGATGCTATCTGATCTTCATGACTCGATGAATTCATGGACTATATTCGTTCCCCTTGGAAGATGCTCTGGCCGAACTTCGTGGCATGAGTGGCTCGAGGATTCGGTGCGCTCGTCGGGGCCACTATCGTGATTGCTCTTATCTGATGGACTCTCTCGACTCTCATAGATCTTCCGCTCATCGGAAAAAAACTCGCTCCCTATATAGAAAATGTCCAAAGTGAGTTCAGCAAATATACAGAATCTACGAACTATAGACCCCATTTTGAACGTATAGAAACGACACTAAACTCTATCGATGAAAGTCTCCAAAAACAAGAACAAAGAAATATCATGTTCTCTTCCGGAACTATCAGATAAATATGCAAGAATCCACTTCTTATACTGCGATCGAAAAAAAAATCCGTATTGGCTTTTTTGGGACGCCGTATCTCGCATCGTGTGTCCTTCATGATCTCTTTTGTGATCCTGACTTCGAGGTTGTTTTTATCGTCACGAATCCTGATAAGCCCATCGGAAGATCGGGAGAACTCCAGCCTACACCAGTCAAAAAATTGGCACTTGAAAAAGATATTCCCATCTATACCCCAACCAAAATTCGAGATAATAGAGAATTATTCGAACAGTTATGAAACCATAATTGTGATTATTTCATCGTGGTGGCGTATGGTCGCTTCCTGCCTATCGAGATCCTCCAGATGCCCAAAAAGCTCTCTATCAATGTGCATGGCTCTCTCCTTCCAAAATACCGAGGTGCCTCTCCGATCCAAGCAGCACTTCTCCATGGAGAGAAAGAAACAGGTGTGACTATCATGGTGATGAGCGAGGGTATGGATGAGGGTGATATGCTCGCTTTTCAGAAAATTAATATCAGCCCTACTGAAACTTCAGAGACGCTTTTTCAGAAATTCGCTTCTGTCAGTGGACAAACACTGATCTCGACCATCATCAACTACGAGTTCGGACTCCTGACGAAGACAGATATGTTCGACCCTATCCCCCAAGATCATACACTAGCGACGTATTGTAAAAAAATCGAGAAGGAAGACGGACTCATCGACTGGTCCAAATCATCTGAAGATATCTATCATATGTGGCAGGCCTATACTCCGTGGCCAGGAATCTATACGATGTATGAAGGGAAGCGTCTTCTTATCGAGAAAGTATCTTTCTATGCTCATCCTGACGGAGGACTGCTCTTCAGCCTCGATGAGAGAAGAGAATTTCGTGAGGGAACACTCACGCCGATCTCAGAACTTCATGAGAATGATGAAGCCGATATCGGAAAAGTCGTGAAACTCGACGATGGAACTATCGGTATCACTTGTGGAAGATGAATCTTGACACTCGAACAAGTAAAGCTAGAATGAAAAAAGTCACAAAGCATCAAGGATTTTGTGAATGGGAATCAGAAATTTATTTGATATACCTTTTAATATATGTCTTCAGAAATAGTATCATCTCACCCTGTTCGCGATATCGAAGCAATTTGTGATACGCTCCCAGAGCTTGATGAAGTAAATGTCTATATACTCAACTCTCCTTTAGCACAAGGAGTGATACAGCTTATCCATAGAACACTCTGATAGTCATGTCTACACTTTTTACTCGCATCATCGCCTGAGAAATCCCATCGTATAAACTCTATGAAGATGAATATACCTATGCATTTCTCGATATTTTCCCACAAAAATCTGGACATACTCTGGTGGTACCAAAGATTGAAATTGATCATTTCTCAGATGTACCAGAGCCTTACTATTCTGCGATTTTCCATACGGCCAAGAAGCTCTCGCCGGCCATAAAAGAAGCAACAGGATGTCAGAGAGTATGTACGGCATTTCTCGGTTATGAGATCCCACACTGTCATTATCAGCTTGTTCCGACAGTTTCGGAAACTGATTTTGTATGGAAACATATGCCACAAGCAAAAGCAGAAGATCTCCTTGATATGCAGAAAAAAATCCTCTCATTTCTTCACTAACAATCTATGTTCACCATAGCTCAGAACACTATCCGCGAGCTTATCCGCAATAAATTTTTCTCACTCATCCTCTTTCTCTGAGTGATTTTTATCCTGATTTCTCTCGCGCTCGAGAGTCTCGCTCTCTGAGCCTTCGAGCGAGTTCTCTATGATTTTGGTCTTTCATTTATCGAACTTACTGGGCTTTCTGTGATTCTGTTTCTCGGTGGAGGCATGATCGCGCGTGAGATCGAGGGGCGTACGATATTTCTCATGCTGTCCAAGCCAATATCGCGCTCATCTATACTGATCGGCAAATTCATAGGATTCTCGGTGGTGGTCTTTCTCATGCTCGCATTTCAGAGTGCTATTCTCATAGGTATTCTCCTATTTCGAGAATTCCCTCTCGACTCCCTCCTTTTTCCTGCTATCGCAGGTATATTTCTGAAACTTCTTGCACTCCTCTCTGTGATCTTATTTTTCTCGAGTTTTGTCTCTCCGCTTATTGCTATGTTTCTCACGATCGCGACCTATATGATCGGGCATAGTGGATATATGATGCTCGAGTATGCAGGATGGAGCCACAATCCTGCCCTCTCCTTCATCGGACAACTCATCCTTTCTCTCTTTCCTAATCTCGAAAGCCTCAATCTCAAAGCCTATGTTGCGACGGATGCCCCAGTGGATCTCACAAATTACTGGCTGACCTATGGCGTAGATATTATCTATATCATCATTCTTCTTGTCCTCTGAGCATTTATATTTTCGAAGAGATCTTTCGATAATGCCTAGTATTCATCATCCTGACTATCCAGAAGAGTACATCACGGGCAGAGTGAATTTTTTTGGTCGAGATTTCGTCGTCACTCCCGATGTCCTCATCCCACGACTCGAGACCGAATGACTGGTACGTCGAGCGAGGAAGATTATTCAGTCAGGTGACATAAAGACTATCGTCGATATCGGCTGTGGCTCTGGAATTATCTGAGTATCATGTGCGGATCTCGTAGATGAAGTCATCTTTGTTGATATTTCTCCCGAAGCACTCGAAGTAGCAGAGAAGAATTTCCGTGCGCACTTCCCAGAGAGAAAAGCACAGTCCATCGTGTCAGATCTTCTCGAAAAATATCTTCCTCGTGAAAATACCCTTCTCCTTGCCAATCTTCCCTATATCAAATGATGAGACTGGGAAAACATGAGTGCTGACACACACTTTGAACCCGAACTTGCCCTCTTTGGGTGAGATGAGACAGGATTCGAGATGTATGAGCGACTCTTCGGGCAATTACAAGATATGAAGTATAGATGATGCATGATTATCGAATTCGGATTCGACCAGCGAGAAATCGCAGAGAGAGTGATTCAAAAATATGGATGGAAATATGAGTTTTTCGCAGACTATGGATGAGTGGAGAGATTCTGTGAGATAGCAGTGCATTAAAAAAAGACCTCAAATTTGAGGTCTTTTTTTAATTTTTGAGGTTTATTCCGTAGGAGCTTCTTCTTTTGGATCGACAGGAGCGCCTTCGATTGTCGTGAGAGAGATACGGTAACCGAGAAGATCTCAGGCGATATTGATATTGGTTCCGCCACGACCGAGGACTTTTGCTTTCTCTTCATCCTTCACAGTGGCTCGGATGATCGTATTCTCCTCGTCGATCTCGATATCTTCGACCGTTCCTGGGATGAGCGCTCGGCGTACCATCTCTTTCTGGTCGGTGGTATAGTTGATGATGTCGATCTTCTCACCGAAGAGCTCATCGACGATCCCACGTACGCGCATCCCCTTCGGTCCGATGAGACACCCTGCTGGGTCGACATCTTCCTCATCTGACGCTACGATAATCTTGGTCTTTACACCCGTCATACGAGCGATCGATACGATCTCGACCGTTCCTTCCTCGAGCTCTGGAGTATTCATCTCGAAGAGTTTCACGACGAGCTCCTTATCCTTACGAGAGAGGATGACACGAGGCCCGAGCTCTGGATCGATCTCGACCTTGCGCACATAGAGGAACATTCTCTGTCCTGGAGAGTACTTATCCTTCGAGTTCTGTTCTGACTTGGGGAGGACGACTTGGTTACCATTGTACTCGAATACCACACGATTCTTCTCGACGAGTTCGACGCGGAGGTTCACGATAGTATCTTCCTTATCCTTGAAGAGGTGGTAGAGTTTCTCTTTCTCGGTCTCTTGTATCTTCTGCACGATCACCTGCTTCGCTGCCTGTGACGCGATACGACCGAATCCTTCTGAATTCAGGACTTCGTCTGATACATCGATCTCGACCGTATCACCGAGAGCAAATCCGCTCTCAGCACCACCGACATCATCGTAGCTGACTTCGAGGTCATCATCCTCTACGGTCTCGACGATCGTCTTCTCGACAGAGATCTCGACGGTTCCTGTCGTGATATCGAGTTTTACATTTACATTGGTATCCTTGGACGCGTAGTCCTTCTTGTACGCGGTTTTGATCGCGTGTTCGATGATCTCGACGAGGCGTTTCTTGTCGATTTTTTTCTCAGCGGAGATCTGGTTCACTGCAGCTTCTATCTTAGCAAGGTCGAAGAACATAGGAATATATATTATGGATAGGGGTAAAAAAAAGACTCGCCGTGGGGCAGGTCTTATTACTTAAGGGCATTATAGAGAAAGCGTGGAGAAATGCAAACTATTTCTCCTAATTACCTAGTAAATCTTTATTTGAATTGCTTTTATTTCTTTGTTATGGTAGCATCTATACATTACTTAATATTCATATGTATACACCAAAACTCATATCTCCAGCAGTATATATTTTTGGGTTTCTTGGGATCACCATGTTACCCAGTTCTCTTCGTGGACTTTTTGCTATAGATTCCAGAATTGATTTAGCATCACTTTTTATCATCAGCGCTCCCTTGATTTGATCCGTAGCGATACTTGGATTTTGCTGGAAATACTTTTCTAAGGGACTCGAAAATCAAAAGATACTCGATACGCTCATACAAGAAAAATGCTATACTAATAGTATTATTGTTGATATTATTTCAATAGCTAAGAATAAACGAAGTAAAAGATGGTATAAATATATATGCAGAGATATAAAAACTGAAAAAAATTATGAATCGGATCTTCAGTCTGAAGTAAAGTTTAAAACATGAAGTAATGTCAAAATCCTAAAGGATGAAATACGCTATCCAGGTTTATATTGGGTAGACCTAAATACGGTTACCTATGATGAAAATAATAACTTCAAAGAATACGCAATTACGTACAAACAAAATAAAATAAGAAAAGAATTTAAGGATGAGAGTAAAGACATGAGTGAAAACACATCATATTTATTTCCACTGATTTTTTTGTTAGTTAGTATAATATTCCCATTTATCTGAATTTTTACAACCCAAGTATCAAATCAGTCAGGTCCAATACTCGTATGATACTGTTTCATATGATTTGGAATACTATTTTTTATAGTATGAGTGGCAGCTACTATAAGTATTTTCCGAAATAGGAAACTCAGGAACATTAAGTCAAAAAATATAGAAACTATTGGAATTATTGAAACGGTAGAGAGAGTATGAAGTTTTAAAAATGTTCCTTTTGGATTTTGCGCTTCAGAAATTAAAACTATAGATAATAAAACAATAGATGATGAAGATTTAGATCCAGAATTATATGGTTATCCATATCGTTTTAGAGTCAACATAGTCTGAGTAACTCATTTAACTGAGGTTTTTGACTCACCATTTCCAAAGAAATATTCTTCGAATGCGAGAATTCGTCTTTATTTCAGTGACCTAACGTACTCATGAGAGTTTATGACGGATTTGGATAGTATTGATGAGTTAAATTAATTTTTCCTATACTTCCTCCCCCGTAGCTCTTCAGGAAAATGTTCCTGGGAGCTTTTTTTCTCCTCGAGATCGTGAGCGTATTCATATCACTTGCCATATCCTGCTTCTTTCATGAGGGCAGTTGGAGCATTTCTCAGGTGGATAGGGACGCTGAGATTTCAGAAATTTTTCACATCGTCATGCATGGACTGCATCGCCATATAGACACGGTTATCTCTTGGGAGATTCGCGAGATAGTAAGCAGTATTGAGCATAGGGAGCTCGCATTCGGGCATCCCCATCTTCTCACAGATATCATAGGTTGCATTTGCGAGGATCATCGCTTGGGAGTCGTAGACATCTTCAGAAGCAAAGTTGATCATCCTCCTCGCTATATATCTCGGATCTTCACCTCCTGCGAGCATACGCCCGATCCAATAAATGGCCGCGTCTCCGTCAGAGTCACGCAGGGACTTGTGCATCGCAGAGATGAGATTGTAGTGCTCTTCACCATCTTGGTCATAGTTGAGCGACTTACTTCCTGCCGCGAGGATATTTTCTCGTGTGAGCTCACCAGATCACTGGAGGATACAAGCAGTCTCGAGGAGGTTCATGGTATTTCTGAGGTCGCCGTTTCCGAGGTTGGCTATGAGCGCGAGATTTTCTCGTGTTTCCCATTGTACCTTTGGGTACCGTTCTGCTATTTTGGAGATATTCCTCTTGAGAAACTCTATGATTTCCTCTTCAGTTATCTGTTCGAGGATATAGGTTCGACAGCGCGAAAGGAGGGCATTGATGACGGTGAAGCTCGGATTCTCCGTCGTCGCGCCGATAAGGGTGATGATGCCTTTCTCCACCCAGGGCAGGAGGACATCTTGCTGAGATTTCGACCAGCGGTGGATCTCATCGAGAAAGAGGATAGTCTGTCGTCCTGATTTGAAATTCGCCTGTGCCTTCGCTATGATCTTCACCACATCTTCCTTCTTCGAGAGGACTCCCGAGAGATGGTGGAATTCCGCATCGAGGGAGTTTGCGATGACGCGGGCGAGCGATGTCTTTCCTGATCCTGGAGGTCACCAGAGAAGGATCGAGGGGAGTCGCCCTGCCTCTATGAACTTGCGTATCGGTTTGCCTTCACCGATCATATGTGACTGTCCGACGAGGTCGTCGAGTGACTCTGGACGCAGGAGGGAAGCGAGAGGAGTGATATCTTTTTCGAAGAGGGATTGCATGAAGTAATTATAGGTTTTTTCATGAAAAAGAAAATCCTTCTCGCAATATTTGATTTATAGAGACTAAAGTGGTACTCTCTTAGAGTATTTATACTACCATGGAAAATCCTGAAATCACAAAAAATCAGAGTCCCGAAATAAAAAAGAGTATCACGGGGAATATCCGTCTTTTGCATGAGAGCATGAGCCCTCTACAGGAAACGCATGCTCAAATGGTCGCCCTAAAAAGAGAGATAGCAAATCCAAAGGCTATAACTCTACCTTTTTCGAAAGAATCAGAATGATCCTGGTCTGTAAAGAATAACCCCGAATACTTTACTCGATTTCCTCGTGGTGAGATGACAAATACCTATGAAAAGCAGAATACTATCTATAATAAAAAAACAAGAACACACCTCGTGGATGATCATGGATTATTCTTTTACCGAGTACAGAGGTGAGATAATCTGGGGAAAATCACGGATAAAATCATAGCGCTTAACCCAGATGATTTCTGATATCTCGAAGATATACAAGCGGGAAGGTCGAGCAGGATAAAATGAGAAAGACAGTCAGCGAAAATCAATGGTTTTAATATCCCTGCTAATAAAATAAAGGCAGGTATGTGGATACCAGTACCATGGGAGCGAGAAGAGCGCGTTCTTTCAGAGAAGCTTCTCATGAACTATGCTGCTACGGCAGTAGAGCAAATGCTCATCCATCCCAAGTACTCTCCTTATATGAAAAAAATACTTTCTAAACTTTCAAAAAGAGATATGGTTTCTCTCATGCTTGCGACTGCGAAACAAGAATCAGGAGGAAAACCTATCGGAAAAAATGAGTTTCATAGATGGGAGGCACATCAGGGATCTTTTAGTTTTTCTTTGTTTCATGTTCTTATGTCTTGACCAGGACTGAAGGCGCGTAGAAATCTAGAAATGACAGAGTGACAGACTTATCACCCACTCAATGCGTGTAAACTCTTTCTGTGATTCATCATCGAAAAACTCATAGAACGAGGGAATATGGGGTTTATAAAATGACTCAATAGTATATCTACCCTCTCAAGTGGAAACTTTGATAACTATGCTACTTTTTATAATGGTAATGGTTGGAAAAGAACAAATCCACACTATACAAAAAATATGAGAAAATATTTTGCCTGATGAAAAGACCTGCTCTCTGGCGCTGATAAGAAATATGTACAAGGAAATCTCGCTCCTTCTCTGGCCTAAATTTTAGACTTGCTTTTCGGCAGTTTTCACTATAATAGCTCCATGATAACGGTGCCAAACACATTAGTCGTCATACGATAAAAAGAGGTCTTTCTTGACCTCTTTTTTCTTTTTATAACCCATATCTATAGTGAAACTTATCTTCGTCACATGAGGCGTCCTCTCTGGTATCGGAAAGGGGATCTCTGCAGCATCCATCTGAGCCATCCTGAAGGGTATGGGCAAACGTGTGTATTGTCAGAAATTCGACGGATACTTGAATGTCGACCCCGGCACTATGAGCCCATTCCAGCACGGAGAAGTCTTCGTCACTGAGGATGGAGCGGAGACAGATCTCGACATCGGGCACTATGAGCGATTTCTGGATACGGATATGAATAAGTTTTCTTCCTTCACCTCAGGAAAGCTCTACGAGGAGATCATCATGAAGGAGCGCAGAGGAGACTATCTCGGTGGAACTGTCCAGATTGTCCCACACCTCACAGACCTCGTGAAGGAGAAAATCCGGAAAGGGTATGACTCAGCCAATGCGGATATCTCTATCATCGAGATCGGAGGAACTGTCGGTGATATGGAAAATGAATACCTCCTCGAATCCGCTCGTCAGCTCCAGCATGAGTTTGGGCATGATAATGTTATATTTGTCCACGTAGCCCTTTTGCCCTATCTCCTCGCTTCGAAAGAACTCAAATCAAAGCCTATACAACACTCAGTCCGCACGCTCATGAGCTATGGTATCAGTCCCGATTTTCTCATCGTGCGAGCCGATACGGATATTCCAGAAGATATGATGGAAAAAATCTCTCTCGGATGCGGACTCTCCCGCCGAGCAGTCATATCAGCCCCCACACTTGATTCAATCTACCGAGTGCCTCTGGCATTTGACCGAGAAGATTTCTGACAGAAAATCGCCGAAAATCTCTCACTTCCAGTCGTGAAGCCTGATATGAGTCTATGGGAATGATTCCTCGCGAATGTAGATAGCTCTACAGAAGTCATACGTATCGGAATGGTGGGAAAATACATCGAACTTGAAGATGCGTATTACTCTCTCAACGAGTGACTGAAGTGTGCCGGATTTGCTCAGAAAAAACGAGTAAAAATCCGATTTATCGAAGCGGAAAATATCGAAAAAGATGGAACGAAGCTTCTCGAAGGACTCGATGGTATCTGTGTGCCAGGAGGATTCGGAGATCGGGGAATCGAGGGGATGATCATGGCAGCTCGATATGCCCGTGAGAGAAGTATTCCCTACCTCGGCATCTGTCTCGGATCTCAGACCATGGCGATCGAGTTTGCTCGCCATGTCCTCGGTATCGTCGATGCATCGAGTGAAGAGTTCACCCCAGAAGGTGAGCACAATATCATCCATATCATGCATGATCAGAAAGACCTGACGACAAAATGAGGAAATATGCGACTCGGGTCATATCCGTGTATCATCCGTAAGGGAAGTCTTGCAGAGAAAGTATATGGATCTCTCGAAGTTACCGAGCGACATCGTCACCGTTTCGAGTTCGACCCTGCGTATCGTACGCGTATGGAAGAGAAAGGATTCATCGTATCTGCGACATCACCGGATGGCACTCTCGCAGAAGTGGTTGAGATCAGAGATCATCCCTATATGATAGCCACACAGGCTCATCCTGAACTTATCTCTCGCCCATTTCATCCACATCCACTCTTTATGGGATTCGTGAAAGCCATGATAGGATAGAAACTTGCAATTCCAGGAGATTTTTCTATACTCACCTTGGTTTTTCTGCTCGGGTGGTCGAATGGGAGATGTGTGACTTTTCGCGAAGCGAATAGGAACTATACCCCCGAGAACGAGTCTCCGCGAAGCGGAACGACATTCGAGAGGGGTACACGTACCTTACTCTTAGATCCAGAAATGCTTGCTCGGGTGGTGGAATGGTAGACACGTACGTTTCAGATGCGTATGCCCTTCGGGTGTGTGGGTTCAAGTCCCATCTCGAGCACCAGTGAAAATCAAATCTCGTCTCTTATAGGCGAGATTTTTTGTATTTTCTCGGAATATGTGCTACAATCAATACATGGCTACAGAAATAGAACGACAGTATGTCGTAGACACATCTCATCCCGACTGGCAGACGCTGAAAGCAGGACTTCCAGCAAAAAAATATGTCCAAGCAACGATTCATCGTGGCGAGGGCAATAAGCTCCGTGTACGCCTCATCGAAGATATGAAGACAGGCGAGAAGAGTGCGGCATTTACCTTCAAGGTCGATGTAAAAAGCAAAAAAGATGGTCCGAATATCCGAGATGAATATGAGTGGGAAGTACCCTATCGGGTCGCTCTCTATATCATGATCGGACATACAGAAGTCGTGAAGATCCGTTACTCATATCGACATACCGATGGAAAGATATGGGAATTCGACGAGTACCAGTGAGCTAATGAGGGAATCGTCCTCGCTGATATCGAAATAAAAGAAGAAGATGAGAAATTCGAAATACCTACCTGGATTGCCCAAGAAACGACTAAGCTCAAAAAAATCACGAATAATTCCTTTTCTGACCATCCTTTTTCTCACTGGTCGACAGAAGAAAAAGAATGGTATGAGTCGCTCAAGAAGAAGAAATAATTTTTGACAGATTTCCATATTTCTGTATCATCATCTCATGACTCACCAAGTTCGCTTCGCATACCTTGTCCCCGTTCCCCTTTCGACTTTCGAAAGGTAATTTCAGTGAATATACTAAAAATCCCCCTCGAAAGTCAGAAAATGAGGGGGATTTTTATTTTCTATTTGAGATATATGAATCAATTCGTTAGAGACCTGTACCATGATATGTGTACCTCAAATTGTATTATTCCAGATATAAAAGCTCTTACAAAAAACCAAGTAGATACTCTTATCTCACTTCAGAATAATTGAATGCGATCTGAGATTGCCCCATCAGGTATGAGAAGATGGATTATTCCATGAAAGAAGAAACAATGATGACACCTTACACAATCATTTGCAAGAGATTTTTTCTCTTCCGAAAAATAATCTTTTCCCTATAATACTTCACGTTAACTACTCTTCTTATGCAATATCTTTCGAAACTTCCTTTCAAAACACAAAAATCTATCCCATCTGGCTCAGATAATCGTGGCACTGGACTTCTGCTCCAAGCAGGCATGATCCGCATGACCCTTGCATGAGCCTATTCTTTCACGACGCTCGGACTGCGTACGCTTCGCAAGATCGAGACTATCGTCCGTGAAGAGATGGCTGCTATAGGATCTGCGGAAGTCCTCATGACCGCACTTGGTGCCAAGGAATCATGGGAGCTGACAGGTCGCTGGAACTCAGTCGATGTCCTCTTCAAGCTTCCTGCCGCGGAAGGTCGTGAATACGCACTCAATCCTACTCATGAGGAAGTCGTCACACCACTCGTGGGAGAATTCATCCAGTCGTATAAAGACCTCGAAAATCCAAGTGTGTACCAGATCCAGTGGAAATTCCGTAACGAGAAACGCGCGAAATCAGGACTCCTTCGTGGTCGAGAATTTCTCATGAAAGATGCCTACTCATTCCATCGTACGCAGGAAGATCTCGATACCTACTTCGAAGTGATGCATGGGGCATATGATCGTGTATTTACTCGGCTCGGACTCGCAGACTCGACATACTATACTTTCGCTTCGGGTGGAGACTTCTCGAAGTATTCCTACGAGTTCCAGACAGAGCTCGGTATCGGTGAAGATGAGATCTATATCTGTGAGAAATGCGGACAAGCACATAACCTCGAAATTATCGATCCTATGGCATTTGTCTGTGCAGAGTGTGGTCATACGACATACCAGAAGAAAATTGTCTCAGAAGTTGGAAATATCTTCAAGCTCGGATCACGTTTTTCTGATGCTTTCGGACTGAAATATCAAGACAGAGATGGAGTCGCGAAAAACATGGTCATGTGATGTTATGGTATCGGTATTTCGAGACTTATGGGGGTCATCGCAGAGAAATTCGCTGATGAGAAGTGACTTATCTGGCCAGAGTCTATCGCACCATACTCTCATGTCATCATCGTCATCGGTGATCATCTCGAAGAGGCGAAGAACCTCGCAAAAGAACTCGAGCAGAGTGGTGCTGAGGTGCTCATCGACGACCGAGATACGGGATTCGGACAGAAAGCGGGTGATGCCGATCTCTATGGTATATCTACCCGCATCATCTTCTCAGATAAGACGATCGAGAAGTGAGGGTATGAGGTGAAGAGGAGAAATGAGAGTGAAGTAAGCATAATTGCATTTTAATTTCTATGAACTATATATATCCGCTTTCTACAGACCAGAGAAAATATAGGGGTGATGCTCTGGAAAAATTGAGAAAATACAGAGACAAATATCTTGATGATTTACCAGAAAAAAGACTCTTACCAGAGGATCCAAATTACAATTTTTATAAGTGTCGTATTAACTTTATCTCGGCACTTTCGCTTCGACTCGTTTTACTTATCAGGAAATGATTTATTTCTGAAGATCCAGTTTTAGATGACTATTTTGACTATGTAGATAAGAGAGTAGAGGCTCGTTCGGATCTTTCAGTCGAGGAAGATAGGACGACACCAGAGTGAATAGCACTCATAAATAAAACACTTTCTCATGCTATTCGTACTTTAGAATCAACCCCAAGTGCTTAATGCGTAAACTCCTCCTCCTTTTCATCTTCCTCGCGGTCCTCGCTGTCTCTCCCTGGTTTCTCATCTCATGGATGACATCGGGGAGTGTCTATCGTGATGTCGATACGATCCCCGCACGAGAGGTCGGACTTCTCCTCGGGACGACACCATCGGTCGCCTGAGTGAACAATCTCTTTTACACGACGCGTATCGAAGCGGCGAAGATGCTCTATGAGCGTGGGAAGATATCACATATCATCGTCTCGGGGGATAACTCGACTGCCGCGTACAATGAGCCTGAAGCTATGAGAAAATCTCTCGTGAAGGCGGGTATTCCTGAGAGAGATATCACGCTCGACTATGCGGGATTCCGTACGCTCGACTCTGTCGTACGAGCCAGTGAAGTATTCGGTCAGGGAAGTGGCTTCACGATCATCTCTCAGCCATTCCACGTCGAGCGAGCTCTCTTTATCGCTCGAGCACGCCATATAGATGCGATAGGATACGGATCCGCGAATATCAGTATAGAACTCGGACTTCGTACGTATATACGTGAGATCGGAGCTCGCTGGATTGCTGTCTACGATATTCTCTTCGGGACTGATCCTCTCGTACTCGGGGAGACAGAGAAACTGAATGGGAAATAGTATTTGCGATTCCAGGGAAAGTCTCTATAATCCGCCCATCTTTACGCGGATTATTTTTATGCCAAAAAACCAAATACTCGAAAACATCACCATCGACAAGCTCATCTTCTGAGGAAAGTGACTTGGTGTCGCGCCCGATGGTCGCAAAGTCATCATCACGGGAGGATGTATCCCCGGAAGTATCGTGAATGTCCGCGTGCTGAAAGAGCGAAAGTCTCACTATGAAGGCCAAGAACTCGATGTCGTGAAGAAGTCTCCTCTCGAAGTCCCACTCCTGCCAGGACACCAGCTCTATGGGGGTGCGAAGTGGCTCACTATCGGATATGAAGATCAGCTTCGGATCAAGGAATGACAGGTGAAAGAGGCATTTCATCACCTCGGTGAATTCATCCCTGATACTATCTGGCATCCTATCATCGCTTCACCAGAAGTGTATGGTTATCGTAATAAAGTCGAGTTCTCTTGGGGGAAGTATATTAGTGAGCGTGAAGGTATTCATGATGATTTCCGTTTTGGATTCCATGCTCAGGGACAGTTCGATCGTATCATCGACTGTTCATACTGTGCTCTCGCAGATGAAGAGATCAACTCGATATTCCATGAAGTCGATGCTATTTCTCGTGCATCAGGATTCCCCACATATGACCCGAAGACACAGGTAGGATTCTATCGTCACTTCGTCGTACGCAAGGCACACAAGACAGGAGAGATCATGCTTATCTTTTCAGTGAATCATATTTACGAGGGGGAGTATCAGGATTTTTTTACAGAAATGGTTCGAAAATTGACCGAAAAATTCCCTCATATCGCTTCTGTCTACTTTCTCGAGAATACGTGACGAGCCGATATCGTCACGGGTAATCCTATCCTTCTCTCTGGGAAGCCTGCTATCACCGAAGAGCTTCTGTCGCTCACCTTCGAGATCCAGCCGAAGTCATTTTTCCAGGTGAATACCCTTGGAGCCGAGAAACTCTACACGAGAGCCATCGACTTCATCCGACATAAGGGAGGAGTCCTTCTCGATCTCTATGCAGGGACGGGGACGATCGGTATCCTCCTCTCGAAGCATTTCGACACTGTCTACTCAGTCGAGCTTATCGAAAGTGCGAGTGCGGACGGAGAGAAAAATGCGACTAAAAATGGTATCACAAATGTACAATTCGTCTGCAAAAAAGCAGAAGTCTTCGCAAAAGAATGGAAAGAAGCAAATAAAAAAGCAGACACGATCGTGATCGATCCTCCTCGCGATGGTATGCATCCCGATACCCTCCCGAGTATCCTGTCGTTTGGTGCCAAGGAGATCATCTATGTCTCCTGCAATCCTGCGACTCTCGCACGTGATCTCGAAGTCCTCGTCGGGAAGACACGAGATGAGAAGACGGAGAAACTTTCGAGATATCGTATCACTGATGTCGCTCCCGTCGATATGTTCCCGCATACACATCATATCGAGACGATTGTCCGACTCGAACTCATATAAGGATTCTGAAAAACTTCGAACTTCATTGCTAAGAAAAAATTTTCTTGATCATTTGCAACTCAGTAAACTCACTTCGAAAGTTTTTTCTTTTCTCGAATTTCTCGTTTTTGAGCAATCCTTTGTTATTTAAAAAATCCCTCCAGCTTGGAGGGATTTTTCTAGAGAAACCACTATTTTTTCATAGCGCAACCCTTCAGTGTTTCTGCCCCGACAAGCACTGTGGCATTGTATTTATATTTCGTATCACTCATGCCATCACTACATTCTCCTTTCGTGAGTGTGACGAAGAACTCTCCTTTCGCATCTTTGATACTGATAATCGCTCACTTATCGTCTTGGCGAGTTTCATATTTTTTTACGATAACATCAGTCTCACCTGGGCGAGATACTGTAGTCTCACTTGCAGTGATCTCAGCTGACCAGAAGGGTTCCGTCCCTTTCGCAGAGTAGTTTTCTCATACTGCAGGAGTAGTATTTGCTCCGATTTCTCATGAGATGCTTGTTGTAGGGTAGGGATTTGGTTTGTTTGCCTCCGCTCATGGAGTGTCCTGTCCCCATGTACATGCTGAGAGGAGGAGAGTCAAAGTAGAGATAATGATGATATTTTTCATATAAAGAAAGTAAAAGAATACCTCCTTATACTATGCTTTTTTTACTGAAATCAAATTATTTTACCTCAAGGGTGAAGAGTGTCCCCTTTCCTACCTCACTTTCTACGCGAATCTTCCACTTATAGAGCTTCACGATACGATCGACGATCGAGAGTCCTATGCCTGTTCCTGCATGTTTCCCACTTCGTTCTGCCCGATAAAA
This sequence comes from uncultured Candidatus Peribacteria bacterium, assembly GCA_964449265.1. Lineage (GTDB taxonomy): Bacteria > Patescibacteriota > Gracilibacteria > BD1-5 > UBA2023 > JAGOMW01. Next base: position 11,591 of record CAYVAG010000010.1, on the reverse strand, counting down.
TCTCTCCCATATCTTCGAGAGGGATTCGCTTTCCATCCCTATCCCGGTATCTCGTATGGAGAGCGTTCCTTTCTTTCCGATAATCTCTATCTCGCCTCATTCTTTGTTATAGGTGATGGCATTTTTCAGTATATTTCCGAAGAGGAGTGAGAAGTGTTTGGGATCGATCATCCCCTGAAGTCCAGCATCTATATCAGTTTTGACAGTCAGATTTTTTTCCTCGATGAGGTTCTTATACTTTCGTACTTCGTCTTCTATGTTTTCTTTGAGTTTGAGTACGATTTTCTTTTTTTCTTTTAGGTTGACGAGTTCGAGGAGTCCATCGAGCGATCCTGTCATGGATTGTATCGTCGATATACTTTCTGTTACGAGAGACTTGTCTTCTTTCTTCGAATCGCGGAGTATCTGGAGATTTCCTGAGATGATGGCGAGTGGAGTTTTGAGCTCGTGCCCTGCATCATTGATAAAGTGGTGCATAGAGTCCAGGTTATCATCGACTGGCTTCAGGGTCTCTCGTACGAAGTACCGTCCCATGAAATAAAACGGCAAAAGTATGAGAAAATCGAGCGCGAGAAAGCGGAGAATGTCACGGATGATGTCGTCGATCGGATAGCCTCACTTTCTGAAAAATATCGTAAATGTTCATCATCCTGCATTGGCTACCTTTCTCATGATGATACCATCTTGTTCGAGAGTCGTATCTGGAGACACGCGAGCCATGATACTCAGATCGATGAGTTCGTCACCGTCTTCACGTCCGATCGGTCCGCGTACATCGATGATGTTTCCACTCGAATCGATGATGAGAGCATTCATGCCAATACCCGGTTTTCTCCCCTTTTCTCCAGGAGTACGATGGGTTATAGAGTAGACTTCTTTCTCGAAGTCTTGCTTCTGATATACTCACTCCGTGTACATCCTTCCACCGATGAAGAGTCCTTCGAACAGCACGAGAAACAAAAAAGCTCACCCCACAAAAAGAGTAGTAAGGCGACGCTCGGTTCCAAGAAGAGAAGAATTTTTTAGCATAGTTATACGGTATTGATTTTATATCCGACTCATTTTATCGTCTCGATAATGCTCTTGTCGAGCTTCCTTCGAAGGTACCCGATATAGACTTCGACGACTTTTTGCTCTGCCCAGGCATCGTATATGCCCCAGATTTTCTCGAGAAGTTCGGTCTTCGAGACGATCCGTTCATGGTTCACGACGAAGAAATGGAGAAGCTCATACTCTCGTTTCGAGAGATCGATGTTTTTTCCTTTCCATGTCACTGTGTGACTTTCTTGTTCGAGTGTCAGTTGTCCGAGTTCTATCTTTTCTGTTCATTTATGGTTCTGAGTTCTCCGTCCAAGTGCCCGTATACGTGCCACAAGTTCGCGGTAGTCACATGGCTTCGCGAGGTAGTCATCTGCTCCATAGTCGAGTCCTGTGACCACATCGTCCTGAGTCCCGCGAGAGGTGAGCATGATGATAGGTGTAGATTTGCCTTCCTTTCGGAGCCTTCGGCATATCTCTATACCGTCCATTCCAGGGAGTTCGATATCTAGGATGATGACATCGTAGTTATTGTTCACGGCTTCCATGTAGCCATCCTTTCCATCAGTTCTGAGGGTACAGCCGATCTCCTCATTCGCGAGGTAGCGAGTGACGGTTTGGGCGAGGGCGATGTTATCTTCGATAAGAAGTGTATTCATATGATAAGTATAGTATATAGATTTTATGATACTTTTATAACCAAAAGTGTCCAAAAGTTTCGGGGTGGCAACTCGATACTGGTATTTTTATCACCAAGGAGGTGATTTTTGGTCCATTGCCACAAAAATAGAGAAGCACATTTGTATTATAGTTGCTACTTGTAAGAGTATAGTAAGAAAAATAGGTAACAAAAAATGCCGATCTTCTCTTCGACATTTTTTGCCTTTTCTCTTGTAACTCTCGTTACCCCATGAGTATATCACTTCTCGGTAAGAGAAGAGTAAGAGTGAAAAATCCCCACCTTCTCGTGTGGGGATTTCATTTTCTTTTCTTTTGTTTCTTATGGATTATTGAGCTGTTGTCGTCGACTGAGTGTTTCACATCTGGCGGTTTCCCCCCTTCATGTGCCCACCTTTTCCTTCACGTCCACCCATCTTCGGCTTACTGCTCGAGCAGTTTTTGCTCGTCGGCCGTCAGAGCGGTTCCAGCTTTCTTTTTATCGAAGATCGCTTTCATTTGTTCCATCTTTGCCTTCATCTGAGCCTTTTCTACCTTATGAGCTGCACGATCAGCGATGATTTCTTTGCGAATCGTCTCTTCATCTGAGGTGAGTGTCGAACCTGCGAGGAGCTTATCTATGACGGCTTCTCGGGCGTCACGTTTGGCTTCCATATCTGTATGCTTCTTCTCCATATAGGTTTTTTTATCAGCATCGGACATCGCTTCGAAAGCAGTTTTCTCCGCATCTGTCATCTGACTCATAGGGCCCATACCACCGCGCATCCCATGTTCTCAGCCAAATGCTCGTGCTACTTTGTTCACGACATTGCTCGTGCTCATAGTAGGACTAGTGCCTGTAGCGGCGAACGCGCTGACTGCAGCGAGGAGACCGATGGTTCCAGCGACCGCTGAAGTGATAAGTATTGATTTTTTCATAGATTAAATGTAATGAGTAAATAAAAAGAATTTTTAATTTGCGAATGGAATGCCAATCTTCGAGAGCGTAGCTCTCATAATAAAATGGATTAAGAAATAAAAATCAATGTAATCGAAGAATTTCGAGAGAGAGTGCTCTCGGGAAGTATGTGAACAGAATTATTTTTTGTTCCTTCCGTCAGTGAGCGTCTCGGTTGCTTCGAGGTTACGAGATTATTATAGCACTCTCGGGTAAGGGGGAAGTAAGATTGTGACTCCTATTTCTTAATACCATAAGATGACCCCAATATACCAAAATCTTAAATTTGACTTTATATAAAAATAAATTATAAATTCATCATGTGAATTATCGTTCCTAGACATTCCGATTATGTGGATTCAGCTGATGCTCTGCGAGAGTTCTTTTGCAAGCATGATCTTGCTTACTGTGTATATGGATCATTCCTTGTGCCAGCGAAAGTGAAACCAGGGCTCAGCGATATAGATGTTATAGTAGCACACAAGTGAGAAACTGTATTATTTCCGTATACTGTATCAAAAGAACTAGGACGAGTACAGGAATGTATAAAAAATATATGAATTCCATTACAAATTAATAAAGTGACGATACCTCAACTAAGAAGTAAGTTTCTTTCCCCAGATGGCAACTATCTAGAGGAGGTATCTCGAGGGTTACGGTGAGAGTATGTATCCCCTGATTTTAAAGGATTGTTGGATCAAGTACATCTGAGAGATCCTGACCTCGATGACTCCCATATGGCTCGATATTTTTTTCGGAAAATTACAAAGTTTCCCACAGACCATCATATAGTAGAACGAATTCTTGCACAACCTATTTCTGAAATGACATCAGAAGACCAGAAAAAACTGTGGAGCTTCTGGGATGGATTCAAGAAAATGATAACTTTTATAGCACTTCCTCTGCGTATACGAGATCGAGTATCATACTTTTCTCGTCCCAATAGTGAGATAGTACAGATTTTTCAAGAGTCTTATGGACTTCAGGGAGTAGATACCTCAGAGTATACAAAAGATATGGAGAGCATAAAAAATATATCAGACTGGTATCTGTATCTAAAAAATGGATGACTTGAAAAGATAGAGGGTTTTTATATGAAAATATTCACACCGTTTATAGGAGCTACAGGAGATTTTGAGTAGTTATTCACTCCTGAGTGCATCTATCGGCTTCATCTTCGCAGCTTTGTATGCGCGAAATATACGGACGAACAGAATTATTTTGAGGGAATATTGTCTGTATGGATTGCTCGTATCTTTCTCACTCCAAGAGGATTTCAAACATTTTTTACTACACCGTAGTCTCCTATGTTTTGCTGGATAGTATAAGCGAGTTGTGCTAATATGTGCTTTTCCTCTTTCGTCATTGGTCTGTGTCAGTGAGTATCTCATCAAATCAATTCCAGCATTTCACGAATGTTGGTATTTGGATCAGCGATTACCTGGTCTATGATCTTTTTACATATCTCTTCTATAGTGAGTATGGATTTCTCTGGGATTTCTTCTTTTGGAGAAGTGTGCCTTGTGATAATCTCATGGACCACTCAACTGAGCCAATTAGATCCTTTTTTTTGAGCAAGTTTTCTTTCAAGGAGTGCGGGAAGGACGAGAGAATTCATAAGATGAAATTACCCTTCCATTTTACTCATTTTCCGATAATATCAAGAGTATGATAGCAGACAAAAAGCGAAAAATACTCGAAAAAAATATGGAAGAGGATTCTCTTTTTTTCCTGCGTGGCAATGGCGAGATACTCCGAAACGGAGATGTGCACTATCCATTCCGTCAGCACTCTGATATGCTCCTGCTCACGGGTGTGAGTTCGCCAGATATTGCACTCGTCGGAGTGAAGCAGTGAGGAAATACGATATGGACGATCTACTCAGATCCGATCTCAGATCATGAGAAACTCTGGGGAAGTGGTCGAATGGATTACAAAGAAATCAGAAATATATCATGAATAGATAATATCCGTCCTCTCGAAGTCCTAAAAAAAGACATAAAAAAATATACCCAAGAAGCAAAAACGATCTATATAAGAGAATCTCGTGGCTTTCCTAAGGAGAAGATCCTCTCTCCAGAAATACTTCTTAAATCTCTTCGCATGATCAAGCTGTCAGAAGAGATCGAGAAAATCTGTGAAGCGATACGAGTGACTAAGATCGCTCATGACTATATTCGGACAATTATGAAACCATGAATGTACGAATATGAAGTCGAAGCCGAGATCGCTCGGATATTTCGAGCGCATCATATGACCGAGGCATATCCGTCGATCGTTGCAAGTAGTGCAAATGCATGTACACTCCACTATACTCGACATGATCGAAGGATCGAAGCATGAGATCTCATCCTCGTCGATGCAGGAGCTGAGTACGAGGGCTATGCTGCCGATATCACTCGCGTATTTCCTGTTTGAGAAATATCCTTACGACAAAAAGAAGTCTACGACTCGGTAATCGTCGTAAAGGAATACGCAGAGTCTCTCATACGGCCCTGAGTGAAGAAGATAGAATACGAAAAAATGGTGCGAGAGCGGATGAATCTCGAACTCGAAAAACTCTGACTCATTCCTGCCAATACTTCACGAAAAGAACTCGAAGTGCTCTCGAGAAAGTACTATCCGCACTCGACTTCGCACTTCCTCGGACTCGATGTCCATGATACCTGAGAGCGAGATGAGGTCTTCGAAGCAGGTATGGTGATCACGTGTGAGCCAGGCATTTATATCTCCGAAGAGGGTATCGGTATACGACTTGAAGACGATATCCTGATTATGAAAAATGGGTGAGAGAATTTGTCAACAGAAATTGTCTTATAACGCTACGATTTTTGACAGGATTTTTCTATTGTGCTACTATGAGTATGATACGTACTCTTTTACCTTTCTTTTTATGAAAGCGCTCACAACATCAGTAGTCTTCTCTCGTCGTGAAAAACTCCTCCTTGGTCTTCTCGGATCTACACTTCTTTTCTCTTTCTCTTTCTCGTATGGAGCCGTGAATCAAGCGAAAGTAGACTCGATCATGCAGACGATAAATACTGCAGCCAATAATTTCTCTTCTCAGGCAGATAGAGATACCTATTACCAGAGAGTCTATACAGGACTCTCGGATGCTATAGACATGCTTGCTGTCGTACGAAATAATGTCGGTGCGATGATCGGAACAGCACCAGTGACAGTACCTCCTGTGACGACTATTCCTCCGACAGGAGGTCCTGGACCAGTAGTTTCGACATTTGTACCATTTCAGAACTTCTGTCCAGCAGGAGTCCAGCCTATGGGAGGATGGGATATACGCAACCTAAAAATAGGATACGCTCTCTCTATAGGGAACTTCCTCAAGACAACTCAAGATAAGCCAATCGTCCTCGCAGTGAATGTGCCAAAAGGATACAGCACAAAAGGTTTAAGATACCGACCATCTGCTATGATCGGACAGGCTCAAGCCTGAGTATCTGAGTGACCAGTATCTGTCTATGTATCGACATCTGCCTGTGTCGGAAAGCCAGATAGTAGCAAATTCGATATGCTCAATGGTATATCTCACCAATTCTACACTCCTGACGATACCCTGAGTACTTCGGAAAAAAATAATGATGGTATCATGTTCCTGAAGATCATCCCAGGACAAATAAACTATATTACCATATGGAATAATGGACCTGTAATGGGTAATTTAGAGCCACAAAAAATGTACGGCGTAAATGTGGACTTCGTAAATATGCTTACTTCGGCAGGGTGAAGTGCTGATCAAAGTATCCAGTGACAAGTCATAATCAGTTCTACGAAATTTTGATCATTCACTCCTGGTATTCCTCAGACATTTCCCACAGGATCTACTCCACATATGCCAACGATCGGTGGTGCTACTCCAACTCCTCCGACTCCAGCACCAGTCACGAATCCTATCGCAAACTATCCTATCCCAGCACCATGTAGCGCTGGTACGGTTCTCAACAAAGAGCTTTTATGAACAATCAACGGAGCATGGATAGAAAGAGCATTTTCAAAAGCTACAGATATCGTCCCAGGGCATGTCTATAAACTCCGTATCGACGAAGAGGATGGTCAGTGAAACGGTAGTATCGGTTGGTGAGATGCTCCACCTGAGCGTATCACGCAAACACTGAAGATCTCTCCATACCCATGTGATTTCGTCACTCTTGAGCAAGAGAAGAAGTACTTTGGTGATCGTGTCACTGTAGCGCCTTTATTGACTGCATGGTGGGATAGTGTGACAGTACCGCCTTCGACAACTATCGGAAGATGTATGTCTATCGGAATCTCAGGAAACCATCAATATAAGATAGGAAGTGCATTTGCAAATCCGAGCTTCTCTTCATTACAAAATTGTACAATTGTAAAATGAGTAACCTATTATGTGAATATCCGTCCTTCATTCACACATATGCATGGAAATGGATGTAATGGTACGTATGCTTGTAACTATCACCTTGTCGATGGGGGCAGTCAGAAAATGCCATCAGCTCGAGTACAACTCTGGGGTATCTATAATACCTATGAAGAGTTTCTCATATACAAACTCAAAGCAAACGTCTCCAGCGAGAACGTAGAATCTCTCCGTCAGAAAGTAGTAAGTGACTACGCGACGAAATGAGTGAATACTGACGGACTCACCAATACTGCTCTCGGAGGAACAGCAGTGACGCCTCCAGTAGGAACAGGTGGAGGTCCAGTAGTAGTACGAGAAGGTCCATGGGAACGGATAGAAGATATTTTCTGTCCAGATACACTCGCCAATCTTCGTGCGAGTTACCCAAATACCTACAACTATTATAATCAAGGGAATACATTCTGGAATGTGAAAAACTATCTCACTCCTACTGATAGCAGTCTCCCTACAAGTTGTACGACAGGAGCAAAATTCGTAAAACATGGTATGCAGGCGACGTGTTATGTGTATGAGTGTAAGAACTAGAAAAACTCTCTTAAAAAAATCACTTCTGAAAAGGGGTGATTTTTTACTGAGGAGCTCGCTCTCGAAAAATACGATTGAATTTTTCCCATTTTTTCATATAATGCGCACATCTTAACCATTATATACTATGAGACTTATCACCCTCCTTGCTGGATATGCTGCTGGACTCGCCGTCGCTATGAAGTTCCGAAAAGATGCAGGTACATCGAAAGGAGATCCTACGAAATCGAAAATGGATAATATCATCGATGAGATCGTCGATATCCATAAGACTGCCTACATGGAAGTGAAAGGATTCGTCACGACACACTTCGATGATGTCGAAGACTTCGACTCACTCAAAGCAAAGGCATCTTCTCTCCTCGATAGTTTCACTTCAGAGGCTGAGTCTCTGATCGCTTCTCTGAAAAATAAAGGAGCTGCCGAAGGAGAATCTGCTGTCGCAAAAGTCGAAGCTCTCTATGAAGAGAAGGCAGCGATCCTCGATAAGGCAAAAGAGAAAGGATCGAGCTTCGCTGATGTCGCTCACGATACACTTATGAGCTGGATCGATGAAGCAAAATCAAAACTCACGACCGCTCATACAGCGATCAAGTCGAAGCTCGATACTCCAGTCGCAGCGAAGCCAGCTCCCACAAAAAAACCTCCCACAACAAAACCTGCTACACCGAAAGTATAATCTCATCCGCTTCGGCGGATTTTTTAACTATTTTTAAAACCTATGACCACACAAGATCCTAACAATACTGACCCAAAAACCGCCTGAGAAACTCTCGAGGAGATCGTCTCCGAAGAGGCAACATTCGACCCAAAAACTGAAGTTTCCGATGAAGTCACTCGACTCAAAGATGCTCTCGCACGTGCTCAGGCAGATTACCAGAACTTTGTCATGCGTACCGAGCGAGATAAGACAGATATGCTCCACTTCCTCTCTGCGAAGATGCTCATGCCACTTCTCACTCAGGTAGATAACCTCGAACGTGCCGTGAAACTCAAAGCATGAACTGAAGGTGATACTTTCGTCGATGGAGTCCGCTCAGTACTCGCGAGCATGGAGAAATATCTCGAATCGCAGGGAGTCGTTGCATTCACCTCTATCGGTGCTGAGGTCGATCCTGACCGACATGAGGTGATGACTGAGTGACCTGGTGAGACCGGGAAGATCGTCACGGAGTTCGAGAAAGGGTATATGCTTCGCGATCGTGTCCTTCGACATGCGAAAGTCGTCGTCGGGAATGGTAACTAGTTTTTCACTGTAAAATATATGCTCCCAAAACTCCTCGATAGCCGACTCCATACTATCCTTGGTGATGATTATGAATATGTCATATCTGCATTTTCTCTCGAACGAAAATGATCTTTTCGTATCAATCTTCTCAACTGAGATGGAAGCGCTGTTATGAAAGAGCTCGCAGAAAAGGGAATTGCCATAGAAGCTTTCGAGGAGATCCCTGGAGTCTATTTCTTCGATAAGGCTCACGACTACGCCATGAAGGGGACACGAGCTTTCTACGACGGACTCATCTACCTCCAGTCACTCTCATCACTCCTCCCAGTGCTCGTCCTCGATCCAAAATCAGGAGAATCTATCCTCGATGTGTGTGCGGCTCCCGGATCCAAGACGACACAGATCGCTATGATGATGGGAAATGAGGGAAAAATCGTCGCCCTCGAACAAAATCAGATCCGCTATGATAAACTCATGCACAACGCGAAACTCCAGTGAGCGACGATCGTGGGGTGACAGAAACTCGATGCACGACACTATTTCGACCGTACTGCGGATGAGACATTCGATCGTATCCTTCTCGATGCTCCATGTAGCGCTGAGGGCCGCATATCTCTCGCGAATGAGAAGACCTATGGATTCTGGTCACTCGAGAACATACAGAAAAAAGCAGAGCTCCAGTACGAGCTCCTTACCCTCGCTTTCGCAGCACTCAAAAAATGAGGAACCCTCGTCTACTCGACGTGTACCCTTGCTCCCGAGGAGAATGAGTGAGTCATCTCTGACTTCCTCGAAGAGACTCCGAGCGCCGCTCTCGAAATTATCGACATCGGACTTTCCGACAAGCCATGGTGGAAGAGTGGTATAGAGAAATTCGGAAAGACGGAGTATAGCCAAGAACTTCAGAAAGCCGTACGCATACTGCCTGGAGCGGAGACGGAAGGATTTTTTATGGTGAAGATCGTGAAGGGGTAGTAGTTCTAAATGTAAAATACCCCAGAATCGATATAGGGATTGATTATGTCTGTTTCGCAGTCGAGAAGATACTTTTAATATTGACAACCTGTTTAATTACTATAAATTAGGTACTATTAGAATCTGTTTTTTTGATTATGGTTTTTCGTTATAATGTATCAGAACATCCTTTTCTTACCCTTGATAAGAATAAGCAACAAGAAGTACTTAATAAAAGCACAAAAATTAGCTGAGGTGTAAAAAATATTTTAACATCTGCCAGCCCTAATGAGCAACTTGCAATACTTCGAGAGAATCCTGATCTGAGAAGGCTACTTCATGATCTCTCTGGACCAGCTCCTTCTCGATCGTTGAGGCAACTTCGTCACGACCTTCGTTTTTTAATACCGCCTCCTACAACTATTGACACAATCCGTCGTACCAAGAAAACCCTCTTTTGGTAGTAGAAATCCGCGTCTTCCTAATTATAACTTACGAGAAAAAGACTACGCATACTGCCTTCAGCGGAGACGGAGGTTTTTTTCGTGGTTAAGATAGTGAAGGGATAGTATTTTAAATCTAATTACATATCTAAATATCATCCTACGTTCCTGAATTACTAACAACGAAAATATTGTTTAGTCATCTCTATGAATTGCATAGGAAAGGATCGTTGTAACGACTCCTTGCCATGGGAAGAATAATAACATATACAAGTCTCCCACCAAAATAGGTATTCAAGTAGTTGTTATAAATAGAGCTATAGTTTCCTTCCAAGATAACTTTTTTACAAAAACGTGAAACGCTCACGTAGTAATAAACCCTCAAATAAATCACATAACTGAAAAAGTCCACCAGTGTACATCATATTTTATACTAGAAAATGAGTTACTAAGGAGGCTTGTTATACAGTAACTTATGAGAAAACTTAACATAGTTGATATTATCCATGCGATAATCCGGAGGAAAGATATTTTTTGTTTAAAAAATATCAAAAACCAAAGTACTGTAATTATGCCAAAAGCTAATCCTGGCGTAAAATATATGAGTCCAAGTCCTGATACATGACTTGCCCCATATCGAGGTCAGAAAGTATTTTCGTAGACTTCCTGTTCTCATATAAATAATCACCAGGAAGCCCATCATGATAGTACTCATACTATAAATGATGGGATATACCAATATTTTCTTAATAGGTGCATGGCTACCGGATAAAGTGTTAAATTAAAAATAATACCTTTATATTCTATTTAAAAGAGGAATATAATCAACTATTACTCCAATCCTACTTCTCCACTTCTTCCGCCCACACTTTTTTCTGTAGGCTACTTTCGGATGAAATCCACCATCTGAGATTGATTATAGCCTAAATTTATAATCCAAGCTTCATCAGACCATTTGCATTCGTGAAAAATACTTTTTTTCTGAGGTCTGGCTTTCCTGCGCATACCTTCTCCATGACTTTTTTTTGTCATGATCGAGCTCAGAATGGCCAATCTGAAGCCCAAAGAACACGATCTTCTCAAAATGCTTGTATAAGTGCTTTTATATACTCTGTTCACTGAAATGACGTATCGACGTGTACATTCTGATATGTCGCAAGCTTTTCGATCACCTCGTAGACACTCGTGATTCCTGAGTGTCATACAATGATAGGACTTTCTGGGAATGCCTTCGCAAGCTCTGCAAAAGCCTCGATATCGAGTCCATGCTCTGGTGCTTGTTTTTTTCATGCATCAGTATCGGAGAGGCTGTAATAGTTCGCGTGTCCAGCATGAGAGAGCATAGGAAGATGGTATCGTGCGAACTCTTCC
>CAYVAG010000009.1:8760-50817 GCA_964449265.1 uncultured Candidatus Peribacteria bacterium | reverse complement strand
GCTGTAGGAATATCTGAGAACTTCATGGCTCCATCATTGATCATCTTCATGATCGAGTCTACCTTTGACTGATTGACTGCTCCATAGGAAAATGATGCAGAGAAGATGAGAGTAGAGGTGAGAAGACCAAGGAGAAGTTTCTCACGGCGGGAGAGAGCAGGGGATTTCATAGGAAAAAAGATAATGATATACCTATAACTTTCTCATTATTCCATAAATACGCTAAAAAAGCAAAAATCGTCCACAATTTTCGTATGGACGATCATATATCATATATTCTAATTCTTACATTCGTAGACATAACAGGTCGCCTGCATGCCATGTTTTACAAATTTTTTTCCCGTAGTACAGGTGGTCGGGAGTGTTTCATCTGCTGGTTTATTGTAATCTTTCACATTCCAGTAGGTATTTCCTTGATTATAGTAGTTGTATCCATTTGGATAGATAGTTCTGAGTCCTCCTGGACCATCAAGAGTATCTGGACAGAATATATCCTCCACTCGTTCCCATGGACCCTCACGAACTACTACTGGTCCACCCCCAGGGTTTCCTCCTGCTGGAGTCACGGCTGTTCCTCAGAGAGCCACATTGGTGAGTCCATCAGTGTTCACTCATTTTGTCTTGTAGTCACTCACGACTTTTTGGCGAAGAGATTCTACACTTTCAGGAGAGATATTTGCTCCAGTTTTGAATAGCATGTATTCGTCATACGTATTATAAATTCCCCAGAGTGGTGCTCGACCTCATGATGGTATTTTTTGGCTTCCTCCATCAGTGAGGTCATAGTTACAGGCATACGGACCATTGCATCCGTTTCCGTGCATATGGACAAATGAAGGACGGATGTTCACATAGTAGGTCACTCATTTGACGAGTGCACAGTCTCATGATGATGTGATACCAGGATTGGCAAATGCTGTACTGATCTTATACGAGAGGCTACTTGAGTTCGCTATAGCCATACATCTTCCCACTTGTGTGCTGGCAGGGACAGTGATACTATTCCACCATGTTGTGAGTGATGATGCTACCGTGAGGCGTCCATTCCAATATTTCTTCTCTTCTTCGAGAGTCACGAAGTCACATGGATATGGAGAGATCTTTACCGCTTGCATGAGTCGCTCTGGAGGAGCATCTGACCAGTTCACACTACCATTTCACTGACCATCTTCTTCGTCGATACGGAGCTTATAGACATGTCCTGGTACTATATCTGTCCCTTTCGGAAACTCTCGACGAAGCCACGCTCCAGTAGGAGCTCACATCAGTTCTTTATTGAGTACTGTTCCAGCCATACATGGAGCTGGAATAGGATAGTTTGCGATAGGATTGACGACGACGGGGGGGCTGGTCGATATAGGAGGATTAGAACTTCATCCTGATGTTCCTATGTACTGTAGTCCACCACTTGGTATCTCGATAAACGAACCACAGTTATTCTGGTTTGGAGATCCAGTAGGGAGTCCAGGTGTGACACATGGTCCTGAGAGCCTCATATTTATATACCATTTTCCTGGAGTGAGATTGATCACCCCATTATCTGTTCTGGTATCATTGATACTGAAGTATCTCCATCCATCGACAACATCAGTGTAAAATATTTTTGCATTTGATGAGAAATCACATGGATTTTTGGAAATGGTTATGTATTTTGTAGCGGAGAGATTTTTCGGGGCTTCTGCAGTTGTGATCTGAGGAAGTTGGCTTGTGCTGAGTCCTTTGGTAGAGATATTTTTGATATTGAGCTCGATGGTGTAGCTTCTATTTGGGTCAAACGGCGTGACCTCTGTCCTACCAGAAGTGTAAACATAGTCAGGGTAATTTTGTCCAGCGGGACATAGGCTTGTGATTTGAGCACCTCCTGTATTCCCCCCATTTCCATTCCCCCCTCCCGTATTTCCTCCCGTTGTTCCTCCGAGTACTCATGAGATGATACCTCCCACTACTTCATCAGCAGTATAGGCAGGAGAGAGTCCCATGAGGGATCGGATATTATTTCTCACAACTGCAAGCATCTCTACCGCATCTCAGAGTCCAGCATCGACCTTGGCATAGTATGATGCTCTTTCTGATTGAGTCTGTCATGCTGTAGGAATATCTGAGAACTTCATGGCTCCATCATTGATCATCTTCATGATCGCATCGACCTTATTTTGATTCACGGCCCCATAGGAGAAAGAGAAAGAGAAAAGAAGTGTAGAAGAGAGAAGTCCGAGGAGAAGTTTTTCTCGAACAGAGAATACTGACGGTCGTGTGAGTTTTTCCATAAAAAGATATGAGGAAGATAGATTTCCTATTCATAGTAGCACAATAAAAAAATCCTGTCAAAAATCCACCGTATTTTTCGGTGTACATAAAATATTTCTATTCTTTCACGGATTTCTTATGAGAAATTTCTTATGACAGAGCTGTTTTCATGAGTTTTCTCACTAAACATTTTTTCTCTTCGTCCTTTGACTTTCCCTGAGAAAAAAATACGATTCTCCAGTCGACCCATAAAAATCACTAACCTACTATCTCCTATGTGCTGAATATTTGCCTACAATGGCTCTGAAAATCCGGTTCCACTTCTCATCGAGTGACTTCGTAATCTCGAATATCGCGGATACGATAGCGCTTGAGTGTTCGCAGTTTCTCGGGATGGGGAATTTTTCCTCGAGAAAGCCGTCGGAAAGGTATCGAACCTCGCGACCAAGGTCGAGCGAAATGCGAATGCGACGAAGCCCTATATCTCGGGTATCGCACATACTCGCTGGGCGACACACGGAGGCGTGACAGAGAAAAACACGCACCCGCATTTTTCGAGTGATATGCGGTTCTTCGTCGTACATAATGGGATCATCGAGAACTATCATGAACTACGAGAAGCCCTGAAAGCGAAATGATATGATTTCTACTCGGAGACGGATACTGAGGTTGTCGCGAAACTCATGGAAGATATGTACGATGGCGATCTCCAGACCACATTCCAGTCTGTCCTCACCAAGCTCGTGGGTGCCTACGCGCTCGTCGTCGCGGATCGCGAGCATCCTGATATGATCCTCGGAGCCAAGCTCGGAAGTCCTATGATCGTAGGAGTTTCTAGTGCAGGCACATTCCTCTCGAGTGATATCAATGCCGTTTCTCGTGTCGCGACTGAGTTCGTCACTCTCGAAGACCATGAGATTGTGAGACTCGCAGGAGGGAAGTACTCGGTGTTCTCCCTCGGGGAAGAAGTCGAGAAAAATCGGGAGAAGATCACGGCAGAGTTCCAGACCGCGACCATGGGAAGCTTCGAGACATTTACGGAGAAAGAAATCCACGAAATACCAGAAACCTTCAAAAATGCCCTGAAGGGTCGTCTGAATTTCGAAACGCAAACTATCACCAACGAAACCCTCGAATCTCTCGATAACTATGAGATCGATCGCATCGAGATCATCGCATCAGGATCGAGTGCATTCGCCGGTATGGTCGGTGCGAGCTGGTTTCGTGAGATTTCTCATATTCCGTGCGAAGTTCGCACCAGTAATGAGTTTCTCTACGATACATTTCTCCCGTCGAAGTCGACGCTCTACATCTTCATGTCACAGTCGGGTGAGACCGCAGATGTGCGAGAGAGCCTGAAGATGGTGAAAGAAAAGGGATGCCTAACATTTGGTATCGTGAATGTCGTCGGATCGACGATCGCGCGTATGTGTGACATGGGGCTCTATACTCACTCGGGTATGGAAGTCGGGGTCGCCTCGACGAAGAATATCGTATGACAGCTCGCCGTCCTCATCCTCATGGCTCTCTCACTCGGACTCAAGCGTGACCTTCAGGTGAAGGATGCTCGTGAAATCATCCGTCATCTTGCAGAGATGCCATGGAAATTCGAAGAACAACTTCGAGACAAGCATATCCTGAAACCGATCATCGAGAAATATTCGAAGTATCAGAACTTCTTTTTCCTCGGAAGAAATGTCCTCTACGGTACAGCACAGGAGTGTTCTCTCAAGCTCAAAGAGCTCTCGAGTCTCCACTCTGAGGCATACTCGACCGGAGAACTCAAGCACGGTCCACTCGCACTCATCAACCCGTCTATGCCATCGGTCGTCCTGAATCTCAAATGAGTCCTCAGAGAAAAAACGACATCGAATGTGAAGGAGATAAAAGCGCGAAATGGAGTCGTCCTCGGAGTCCTGACTACGGGTGATGACAGTGAAGAGTGACTCTACGATGATCGTATCGAAGTACCGACAGCACATCCACTCCTCACTCCATTTCTCCCGCTCATCCCACTCTGGCTTATGGCAGTGGGTATCGCGAAGAAGCTCGGACGAGATATCGATAAACCACAAAATCTCGCGAAGAGTGTGACGGTGGAGTAGACATACTTTGTAACTATTTTTCTTATGGTAGCATTACACCTTGTACCTACTTCAACAACACCCACTCATGAAAATGATTTTCTCTGAGAAACACTTGAGCTTGTAAATAATCTTCAAATTACCGAACAAGAAGGAATAGATCGTGTAGTCAGAAAACTCTGAGAAAATTACAGACAAAAAATCGTTAAGCTTCTCGATGATACAAGACCTAAAACCTCTAACTCATAAAAAAATGTTTAAAGCCGTGATTTTCGACATGGATGGACTTCTCATCGACTCCGAGCCACTCTGGAAAGAAGCAGAAAAATCTATATTTGCCTCGATCGAGGTCGATCTCACACTTCCTATGATGCGAGAGACAGTAGGATATAAAGTACTTGAAGTCGTACGATACTGGCATCGGAGATTTCTCTGGGATCTCGGCATGTATAGTGTGGAGTCGATAGCTGCTCGTATCGTGGATCGTATGATAGAGCTCATCTCGGAAAAGTGAGAAGGGAAGCGGTGATACCTCTCTACTATAGAATACGCGAGAACAAAAGGACTCAAAATCGCGATCAACTCTGCAAGTGACTATGTCCTCATAGAGGCGGTGATGAAGCGACTCGATATCTCATCTCATATAGATATCATCCATTCATGACAAGACGAAGAGCATGGAAAGCCTCATCCAGGGTGATATATCTCTACATGCAGAAAACTCGGAATTGATCCTAGCGAGTGTTTTGTCTTCGAAGACTCGCTCAATGGTATCCTGTCTGCAAAGTCAGCTCGACTTAAGTGTATAGGAGTGCCCGAAGAAGAGAATCATAGTAATCCGAAATTCGCGATCGCTGATATGATCCTTCGGAGTCTCGATGAGTTCGATGACGAGAGATTTGCTCTTCTGGAGAAATAAGAGTTGTGTTCCACTTACTTTTGTTATAATTAGGTTCATAACCCGATTCTTTTCATGTGGCTTATCCGTTTCCATCTCATCGAACCGAGAGACTACAACCGTATCAGTCGTATGTGCGAACGGTCGGGATTTGTCGCGAAGAAATTCTCCCCGCTCGTCCTCGTGAAGTGAGTCCTCCTCCATATCTTTGCGAAGAAGTCGTGGCGAGTGATTAGCCAAGAACTCGGAGTCCCGCATATCCCGATCTATAATCTCTATCGAGAACTCGAAGGCACTCCAGAACTGCGAGAAATCCTCGAATATGCGATCACGCGTCGTATCGTCCTCTTTACCCGCGATGAGCGACATATCACGAGAGAGATGCTCGATAGCGAGGAGATTATCACAGGAAGCCTCGAGGAACTGGGGAGGATTTTATAGAATATATTGTATTTTTTCCTGGAATTCTATACACTTATCGTATAAATTTTTCTCTATGCGAATCATTACCTGGAATGTGAACGGCATCCGTGCTACTTCGAATAAATGAGAACTCACTCGACTCATCGAAACCCATGATCCTGACATCCTCTTCATGCAGGAGATCAAGGCAGGACATGATAAAATCCCCGAAGAACTCAAAAATCCGATGCATTATCGCACCCACTACAATCCTGCAGAAAAGCCAGGATATGCAGGAACGTGAGTATGGATCCACGAGCGAGTGTATGAGACATTTGACGTCAGATTTCTCGATAGTTTCCCCTCTGATCCGACAGCAAATGAAGGTAGAGTAGCTCACATAGAGTTAAAAGTGAAGAGTGAAGAGTGAAAAATATCCGGTACCAGTACTCTTCATTCTTCATTCACAACTCTTCACTTATTCGGTATCTACTTCCCGAATGGTGGGAAATCCGAAGACGCTTGGAAAGGGAAGATTGTCTTCTATAGTGAGTTCGCGAAATACATGGACGCACTCCGTGCTGAGTGACATAGTGTCCTCTGGTGAGGAGATATCAACTGTGCTCATCATGAGATCGACCTCGCCCGTCCGAAAGAGAATGATGGAAAAATCGGATTCCATCCCGTGGAACGCGCCTGGCTCGATGGTCGAGTGAAGGATGGGTGGCACGATATTTGGCGAGAGCAAAATGCCGATACTCCTGAGGTCTACTCATGGTGGGATCCTGTGACTCGTTCGAGAGAGAGAAATGTTGGATGGCGTATCGACGCTCTCTGGTGTGAGGACTCACTCTTTCCTCAGGTGAAGTCTATAGGTTATCTTCCTCTGCAGATGGGATCAGATCACTGTCCGATGTATATAGATATATCTTTCTAGTTTATGCAGTCATATCCTGTACTTCGATGACAGAGTGTCTACAGAGAGTGGGCTCGACAAGATGAATCTGTCGCTTTTCTGGTGAGCAAAATAGCGGCGCAGATCGAGAGCGTCTTCCTTCAATACAGGTTCTTCCAAGAGAAAGGGAAGACTTTATGAGAGAAATTCGAACAGTGAGACTTCACAGTAAAAACCATCGATGGTACCATCGGCCTTGAAGTATCTGCTCGAATATATGCGCCCCAGCTTCCTTTGACTGGAAACATAGAGTATTATGGATTATTTAGGGGGAATATATTCCACTACCTTGCGCTGATGGGCATATCTGCAGATACCGATCTCTGGAATAATCTTCTTTTTCTCGCACACCCAAATGCGCGAAAGATCGTCTTATGAAAATGACTTCCGGAGAAAGCAGTCCAAAATAAAGTCGGTACACTGAGTGCAGTAGCATGAGCATATGATCATCTAGACTGATTCTATGCGCATGAGATTGTAGAGATTCTCAGGAACTGAAAAACTCCACTATTCAAGGAACTATAGCTACTTATCCCGACACCCACCGACAATATCTGGTTGCCCTTTCATACAATTTGCCTGTATTTCTGGAATTTTTTTCGACATGAGCCCACTGGTTTCACGAAGTTTGATATGAAGCTCTATGAGGTCAGTCATCATTTTTTCATTGATCCTTTCTTCATTGTCAGAGAGGAGTTTTTCTCGTATCTCCCGGTAGAAACTCGTGATATCTCGTGATGCAGTAGCGTTCGCTTGACTCAGATCGAGTCGACGTTTTAGGTATTCATCTGTTGTTTTTGGTTCAGGGAAAAGCGAAAAAACCTCCTTCACCTTCGCACTCCCTCCGATGATGAGAGGTCATGCACACTCAAGACGAGCCTTTCCCCAGTCTTCGAAACCAGCTCCTTGACCAGCCTTTCTCTGCATACAGTCGAGAGATTTCAGGATACTATCAGAAGCTCATTTGGTCATGCCTTGGCGTGCGAGTTCTTCGGTGAGAAGCCCTTTCTCTATATCGTTATAGTTCGTAGCGGTCCCTCGAAAAAGATCGAGCGCTATCTTCCAGTCATCATTTTTTTTATCTGTTTTTTTCGCTGATCCAGTGATTGATGCGAGAAGGTTCGATACTTTCTCTGAAAGCCGATCGAGTCCTGCATCATTTTTACAGCTTTCGGTAGCGTCTTTTGAATAATTCAGTGCTATCTCTTCGAGCAATTCTTTTGGTAGTCCTGTTCCTTCTGGAACTGTCGGATTCCCGAGTGCCACTTGTCGAAAAAACGACTCAAGAGATTTATTTTTCACGAGGAGATCCGTGAGCACAGACTCAGGAGTTCCACCGTCGATACTCGTATCGAGAGCACACTGAGATCATACTTGCTTCATAGCAGGGAGTATCGTCTGTTCTTCGAGATTTCGTATTACTTGGCCCATGCGCATGACGGGACTACGAGCATCTCACGATACCACAAGCATGATACGATACTGGAAGTCAGAGACGATGTCAGGAAAGACAGGATTCTGTGCATCGATACGATCGAGAACTTCGAGAAATTTTCTCCCTTCAGTAACTGCTCCAGTATTTCCACAGCTCATTCCTGATATAGCACTCTTCACTTCACTGACCTTCTCTGCCACCCCCTTCAGATATGCAGTGAGAAGTGGTGTCGGACCATTCGTGATCGCACAGGCTCATACCTGTCAGGCAGACAGGGCAAGAGCGAGAGTTCCGAGTGAGATGCGAAAAATAAGGTGGTTCATTACTTGACGGGTTTGTTATTGAGGATTTTTCCGAGAGCCATCATCTCGTCGATACTTTTCATCATATCGTTTGTGAATGCTTGGAGTTCTGTGAGATCAGTCGAGAAGGAATCGTAGTAGACGACTCGTCCCCCTGACACGAGCGATTCAGCACATCCAGCGTATCGAGCAAGTTCTGTAGATTCTTGTGGTCCAAGTGCAGTTGATCTATTTCCCATATTCTCCGTCGTAGGAGTCTGCGTTGGCAGATAGCCTCCTCAGAGGAGAGTATTGGCGCGTTTGGCATCCGTCGAGAGTCCTGCAGATACCTGAGCACACCTGCGTACTCGGTCGAGATCCTCTTTTTTCTTATCTGGAGTTTCGTCTCTCTTATCACGTCTTGTTGTCTGTGGACTGTTGGTCAGGTAGACTCGGAGTCATGCTATTGTCTTCGGGAGCTTCAGATTAAAAAATGGAAGTGAGAAAGAGTTATTCGTCATTTTCTCATCACGCAGAGCGCTTTCTGATATTGGCTCAAGGATCTTGTGATGTTTATCCAATATCCCTTCTATCGAGATATTTTTTCACCCACCGAGAGCATTTTCACTGCCTCATACCATCGTCACTTTGATACAAAATATACTCGTACAGGGCATCTTATGAAAAAAATCACTCGAAGCATCTCTTCTTGTATTTTGTCACGATACTCATGTTCATGACAGATTTGTGAGAGCAGTATTGTTCGAGTTCCCCTGAGTATATCCGTTTCCGATCGGACTTCCTGTCGTTCCTGATGTGAGTATAGTCTGGAGTTCAGTAGCAAAGTAGGGGTCAGAAGTCAGATCTGCGATGCTGACAAGACTTCCTGAATTGGTACATGATGGTCCGATGAGACTTCCAAGACTTACTGATCCTGGTGTATTACTGCTACCGGTATTTGTTCCGCTATTTTGTCCTGAGTTCCCCGTATTGGTGAGTGCGCCACTATTTCCGAGAGTCCCTGAGAGACTTACGCTAGATGTGAAGAGGGGTGGTGGTATTTTTCCAGCGAGGATTTCAGCAAAATTTTTCGAACTTTTATTCGTCGCGCCACCATACTTCAGAGCTTCTGAGAAGATCAGACTATTGATTTTCTCGATATCCGAAAGGATATCATAGTCAGAGTTTCCTGTATCTCCATCCATATAGAGCCCGAGAGAAGAGAGATTGATACGAGTATTATTTTCTCTCTCGTTTCGAGCTTTCAGTTCTCTATATCGATTCGCGAGGCAGAGTGTCAGATTCTGGAAGGTCTCAGTCGAGAGAGTATTCTTCTCTCTGAGAACGTCAGTGAGGCTTCTATAGTCGAGATTTTCGATATCATCGAGCATGTTTGTGTCGGTTGGTATTCCCTGAAGGACTCACTCTTCGGATATACAGTCCTTCCCGAACTGTTCCAGGGTCGGGGTTTCTGCGAGCCTCAGCTTGAGCGTCTTAGTCTGTATAGTATAGTTCCCAGAATCGATCGTGGAGTAGAAAGAGAGTCCAGGATTTTCTCAGATAAATCCCTCTTCTGCATAGAGAAAAATCGGAAAAAATCCGAGAGAAAAAGCAAGAGTGCGTCAGAGCGTATTTTTCACACCTCTATTCTACTCGAAAAGGGAAGAAAAAGCAAAATTTGCTTCATAGCAAAAAACCCATATAATCTTCCATGTATTTCTTACTATTTTTATGAAAAAGATCCTCTTCGCTATCATCTGTACGCTCATCCTCACGAGCTGTACCTCAAGCACCACTACTCCTACGAACACCCCATCTGGACCAGTAGAGGCAAAAGTTCTCATACCATCTCCAAGCTATGGAAGTGGAGCAAAAACAATGACTCTTTTTGCTGACTTCCAGTGTCCTGCGTGTATCTCATTCTCGAAGACGATCGGACCAATCTTCGAAGAATATGCGAAAAATGGAAAACTCACCATCACGTACAAGCAATATCCACTCACGAGCATCCATAAAAATGCTCTACGTGACTCGATCGCTGGTCTCTGTGCCGCAGAACAAGGTCACTATACGGAGTACAAGAAAAATCTCTACGCTCTGGAAGAGGCAAAAGCATGAGCGACGGTATCTGATAGCGACCGTATAAATGCAGCTGTCGGTACACCACTCGACGCGAGCAAACTCACAGAGTGTCTCACTACAGATAAATACCTTCCACAGGTGCGTGCTGAGATGGCAGAAGGGGATGCAGCAGGTGTGACAGGAACTCCTACAGTACTTCTCGATGGGCGTAAGCTCGATATGACACTCTTTAAGGATATCGCTACCCTCAAAAACTTTATGGATAAATATCTCGGAGTGACTCCACTTTCAACAGAAGCCACGAAATAAGAAATTTTCTTAACCTTCAAGTATTGAGAATACCCTTGTGCGGGTATGTTCCTTTATTAAATCAGTTACACTTCTGTTTATAGAATACAGTGTACTTATTTTATTGGTTTTTTGATCGAATAATTTTCATATTACCCTAGACTTCATAACCACACCTAAAACATAACCTGAATAAGGATTAATATGCGTGTCTCTACGATTTTCCTCAGTGAGAAGAAAATATCACCCATCAATATTGTATCAAACCACATTTGGATAATAGTATCCATCTTTTTGTGGATGAAGCCCCTTGAGAATATTGTAATGTGTTATTGCTGCATTCATGAGGACTCAGCGAGGTAATCAGTTATGTTGAATCATAATTTCTTCCCCCTCAACTAATTCCTCGCTTGTTAAACGAAATAATTCACTCACAGTTGGTAAATCTATTCAATTTTTCTTTTCTTCTTCTCACCTTGGAAAAACCTCTTTTCCTAAAGAGACAAGCTGCCGATATTCCCTTCATGAATCTCGGGCTTGCTTGAACGCATCAATTCTTTTTCCATTTCTTGTTGATTTTCAGAAATCTATGAGATATAAGTTTCCATCTTTTCCTATCATAATATTTCCACTATGTATATCTCAATGTGAGAGTCAGAGTTTTCCAAAGAAATCGACAACTTCTTCTAAGGTTTCAGTGATTATTGGATCGCATAATCATGGAGAAAAATCTTCTGGGAAGTAATCAAGTCATTTTACCTCAACGTCATACTTCTTTATGATTTCAGATTCTGTCATACCTTTTAACCCTGCCTCGGTCTCAATACCTTTATTTATGAGCTCTTTTCGTGTCTTTTCTTCGTATAAGCTCATTCCATAAACCCTTTCTAGAATGACTCAAATCATCCTGCCTTGATCATCAAATAGTTTTTCAAAAACGGCAGGTATTCTTAGGTTTGTGAGTAGGTCACTCTTATATGCATGCCATAAACATTCTCAAAAATCTTCCTGTTTACATGCCTCTTGTCTTGCCATCGCTAAGTTCTCGGGAGTATCATAAAAAAGCTTTAATACCGAGTTTTCTCGCCCAATTTCGTATACTTTTCCCTGAGCACCAGATCATAGTTCTCTTACGAGACTTCCTGTAATACTCTTGACCCTCTCTGATTGAAGAGTTGTTTTATAGTGCTCGAGAAGATCGTGTTTTTGATATGTACGCGGTGTATGCAACATTATTCTATCACTTTAAATAACTCTTCCAGACTCGTTTTTCCCTGCATCGCCTTCAGTATACCATCCTCACGCATGAGCATGAGGTCGCCTGCTCGAGCCGCTTCGATGATGTCGTGAGGGCTCGCGTTATTGCGGACGAGAGTACGGATATTCTCAGAGAATCCCATTACCTCATAGATACCTATGCGTCACTTGTATCCTGTCATGGCACACTCGCTACATCATTTGGACCTGTGAAGGGTATAGCTTTCTTTTCGTTTCGCGACTCAGGCGATACCGATATCCTTGAGCATGTATTTTATGATATTGGTCTGTGCTTCATCTGCTTCATACGACTCGATACAGTGTGGGCAGAGTCGGCGCACGAGGCGCTGCGCGATGATAACATCGAGTCCAGAGGCGAGGATATAGTTCGGGACTCCCATATTCATGAGTCGTTCGATCGTCTCTCCAGCCGACTTCGTATGCAGAGTCGAGAGGACGAGGTGTCCTGTCATGGCTGCCTGCATCGCGATCGTCGCACTCTCGAGGTCGCGTACCTCACCAATCATGATGATATCAGGATCTTGACGGAGGAGAGCCTTGAGTCATGTCGCATAGGTATAGTTCTTTTTCTCATCGACTTCACTCTGGACGACTCCAGGGAGCTCGTATTCGATCGGATCTTCGAGGGTGATGATTTTGCGATCAGGAGTGTTGAGTCCTGTGAGCATCGAGTAGAGCGTCGTCGTCTTTCCTGATCCTGTCGGTCCTGTGACGAGGATAGTACCATTGGTCTTCGAGAGGGATTTCTCGATCTGGCGCTTGGATGTCCACATGAATCCGAGCTCTTCCACTGTCGGGATCGATTTCGTTGAGTCGAGGATTCGGCATACAGCATTTTCTCCATAGCGCACAGGAAGCGTCGAGACACGGACATCGATATTGGCTCCATCATCGCTCACGCGATACTTCCCATCTTGGGGGATTTCGGTGATATTGAGCTTGAGATTGGACTTGTACTTGAGACGTTCGAGGAGGAGTTTGTATTCTCATTTCTCTAGAGTCGCTATCGTGACGAGTTCTCCGTCGATACGCAGACGTACAGCGATATCTGTCTCGCTCGTATCGTAGTGGATATCCGAGCTTCCGAGCGCGAGAGATCCCTTCGTGATGAGAGAAAGAGCTCATTCACTATCCTGGCGTTTGAGAGTTTCATGCAGGATTTTTTCGAGTTCTTCGTAGCGACTATTATTCGCTACTTTCGAGTGCTTTTCGAGCTCTGCTTCGACCATGCTATGAAACTGCGACTCATCCTGGATGGCGAGCACTTCAGTTTCCTCTTTCGTGATTTTTTCCTCGGGGTTTAGAGTTTTTGGCATAAGTCTATAGTAGCAGAAAAATATGATTTTTGCAAAAAAGGATCACTTTTCTTTTCTTGAAAAGTTCATATAATCACAGTCTCTTTCTTTTTATGACTAAAAAGAAGCAAATCGAGCAAAATTATAAAAAATTCGAAAACTATATGGGCTTCATCATGATCAACGAATCATTCTCGTGCGGATATTGCGGAAGGGAAGTATCACTTCATCCGACGGGAAGTGCCCGCAATCACTGTCCTCACTGTCTCTACTCGCTCCATGTCGATGATATGAAACCCGGAGATCGTGCGAGCGAGTGTCATGGTCTCATGGAGCCTATCTGAGTCGACTATCGTAAGAACAAAGGAGATATGATCCGACATAAGTGTCAGAAATGTTCGAAAGAAATGGTGAATATGGTCGCTCCTGATGATGAGTTTCTCAGATTCGTGAGAGAAATAAATAAAAAAAATAAAAATATTTAACTTACCGGAGTATAGACTCTATCGTGCCTCGCAATGACAGAAACACATTTTCTCTCCTCATTCTCGAAATACGTAAAAACAGATGATATCCTCGTCCTTGCAGTCAGTGGGTGAGTCGATAGCATGGTGCTTCTCGATCTCGTTCTCGCGCATCATCCGAAAGGCAAGATCGTCGTCGCACACTTCGATCACTCACTCAGATGAATAGAATCAGACTGAGATAAAGAATCTATCGCGAATTATTGCAATAGATGAAATATCACCTTCGAAGTGGAGAAAATGGATATAGCGACTCTCGCGAAAGAGGAGAAAATGAGTGTCGAAGCAGTCGCTCGGAAGTATCGATATGAGTTCCTTGCTCGTACCGCCGAGAAATATAGAGCGAAATACATCCTCACGGCTCATCATCAGGATGATCGTATCGAGACTGCAGTATTTAACCTTATCCGTGGAGCCAAACTGGGAGGGATACATGCTCTTTCTGAGATTTCATGACTCCTCCTACGTCCGCTGCTTCATACATCGAAGTCAGAAATCCTCGAATATGCGAAAGAGAAAAATATCTCTTTTCGCGAAGACTCGTCCAATACTGATACGGAATATCTTCGCAATCATCTCCGAGCAAATATCCTCCCAGAATTTGAGAAGATTAATGGGGAATATCGAAAATCCATCGAGAATTTCATCGAATATACTGAAGAACTGAAAACCTGGATCGACGATGAGATCCAGAATTTTCTCTCGGGTGAGCAGAGTTTCTCTGTAGCAGATTTCGAGAAGAAATCTCCATTTTTCCAGAAAGAAATCATCCGATATCTCTATGAAAAAACGAATGGAGGAACGATCTGACTTTCTGAAGGAAATATCGACGAGATTCTCCGATTTATCCGTACCGCGAATGGCGGGACGATGAAGGAAATCGGAAGACTCAAACTTATGAAAAAAGAGAATAGAATATCTTATGAAAAATAGTCGAGATTTTCTCTTGCATTTTCCCTACTTTCTTTATAATACGCGAGCTTCAACGTTTATCTTCCGAGGTACGATTCTTCGCTTTTCCCGAACAGGATCTACTCTCGAAACATACCTCGCGTGACAGGTTGAGTTATGTAATCATTATTTTTATGGCTAAAAAACCTACTAAAGTCGTCAAACTCCAGCTCAAGGCAGGACAGGCGAATCCAGCACCTCCAGTCGGTACGGCTCTCGGGCCCACCGGTATCCAGATTGCTGATTTCTGTAAACAGTTCAACGATAAGACCAAAGATCAGATGGGGAAGGTACTTCCTACCGTCATCAATATCTACGAAGATCGAAGTTTCGACTTCTATACGAAGCAACCTCCTATGACTTGGTGGATCAAAGATGCACTCAAGCTCGCATCTGGATCAAAAGAAGCTCATAAGACAAAAGTCGGACATCTCACGATGGCTCAGCTCAAGACTATTGCTGAAGGCAAAATGCCAGATCTCAATGCAAATGATGTGGATATGGCTATGTCTATCGTAGCTGGTTCTGCTCGTTCTATGGGTATCACTTCGGATTTGAGAAAATAGTAATGAGTAGGATAGTGATTGGTAATTAGTAAAACGGAATGTTTCTTCTAATAACTAATTACTAACAACTATCCTACTGTCATGACGCCATCGTCCAGTGGTTAAGACAACGGGTTTTCATCCCGTAGACCGGAGTTCAATTCTCCGTGGCGTTACCATCATAAAAATCAAACATTTTCACCACTTTAAAGAGCTTATTTTCCTCTACTGTAAGCTCTTTTTTGTTACTTACAAAAAGTTCAACCATCATATTTTTCACCAAAAGAGATTTTCAATTTGGATTCATTCATTTATAGCTTCCATAAAGGCTTCCTGAGAGTTCAACCATTTTCTTTTGTATTTCTCATATTTTTTCAATCTGTACCTTTTTAATCTTTTCCTTTCTTTCAATAAGTTCATTTCAATTCTTCTCAAATTCTCTATATTTCTTCTCATACATTTCCTCATTTACTTTTTTATCAAGCTTCATATCGAGCAGGGAAGATTTCTTTTCTTCAAGAATTATAAGCATTTCTTGTATATCTTTTAGTCCTCCTTCTTTTTCTTTTAAATACTCTGTCATTATGTCTCAGATAATATCGTTAGAAAACCCTGAGAATCTGATCCACTTAGTATCGTATTCTTTTACTATCTCTTCCAGTTGCTTATAAAGCACTCACTCACTTATATTTACCTTCTCATTACTTCGAGATTGAGACTTGTAATATGTATATCAATTTGTCTCATAGGCATTGAGTGTAATATTACTTGGATCACGTAAATATCATTTTAAGGGGTATCTTTCTTCTGGATTTGGAGTCCAAGTATAAACTCATCTATCTTTTGCTTGCACTTCATTAAAGAGAGTTTTTGTTATGATTGCCTCATGTTTGCCCTCGTATTCTTCTCATGCAAACTTCACCTTTCCAATATAGAAAGTATTATGAGTTATTTTGAATACATAGTCTATGGAAAACTTCTGAGTGGTATTATGAAGAAACTGAATCTTTCTCCCAATTTCCCCATAAGAAAATCATTCTTTCCTGAGTCTAAAAATTGTTTTCACTATTTCAGCTTCACTTTTCTCTACAATAATAGTTTTCTGTCCTTTCTTGATTGTGAAGTTTCTATAACCAAAAGGGGCTTTCCCAAGACATCGACCTTTTTTCGCACATGTGATCATTTTGGCTTTCGTGTCACTAGACCTATCTTCATTATCCATCTTTGAGAGAGAAAGGTCGAGCTGTAGGAGGAATTTATCACGGCTGTTTGTGGAGAGATACTGACGAGAAGTTGCATAGATACCTCGAATCATGTTCTTATCCATGAGGTCGATAATACGCGAGGTGTCTATGTTATTTCTCGATAAACGTTTAGGCTCATCAATAATAATGAAGTCAACTTGTTTCTTTTTGCATAATTCTACCATTTCATTGAATCCTGCTCGCTTATATTCTTCTTTTGCACTTACACTTTCCACAATTTCACGAACGAGAGTGAATCCAAGAGTAGCAAGAGTATTCCTACAATTATTCAGCTGATGTTCGAGAGAGTTCGCTTGTTTATCGTCCCTGTCCGTAGATTTTCTACAGTATATGAGTCATCGAGTCATGTGAAATGGTAGTGTTATATAAATAAACTTTATTGAATAGTATATCTTTATGAATTATTTTCAAGATATGTGAACATATTTCTCCAAAATTCATAGAGTAAATCCCTGAGTTCTAGTACCTCGTCATCTGACATGGTAGGAGGTAAGTGTTTCCTACACTCCGCAACAGTTAGCATATACAGAGTAAATACTAAAATGGGATATCTAAATCTTCTAATATATCTTTTGGAGATATATATGAATCATATAGGGGATGACTTTGGTATTCTGGACGGAGATATTGTTTAGGAATTTCTTCTCATTCCAATCAAAATTTATATGAGAGAATACTTATTCTTCCATTTTTCATGGTAGTATTAAGATTTTGAACGGTTGAGAGTCGTACAATGTCATTACGGAGAAGAATATCTATTGGACATCATCAGAGCTTCATAATATTGCGAGAATATCCAAGAAATGCTGAGATATACCTTTTGGGAATAGAAGTGACATAGGATTTATTTTTGGTATCGAGTTTTTTCTTTGGTTGAATGAGTTTATCAACCTTCTTAGTTTTTAATCCTTTAAAAATGGTAGTATGTCTTTCAATATAAGTTACAAAAAGACGAAACAGGTAGTCTTTATCCTTAAGGTTTCCAAAGATAAGACTTCGACATAAATCAACACGAAATTCAAGTTCCATACGAGTGACTCAGTCTTCTTGAAGATACTCAGGATAAAGTCTTTGTAATCATTTTGTTTGTATGTCTGCAATCTTATCATAAATACGAATAAGAAGTGATCTATTGTATCGATTTTGCTTTTCTCAGATATAGTATGTTTGAATCTTTCAGCCTTCTCCATAGATTCTCGCTCATTTTTGAGAGAGCTCACTAAATTCATGAAGAACAAATTCAATATCTTCCGAGACATCAAGAGCAAGATCGAGACGCTTTATTAGACCCATATCAAGATGCTCTTCAATGAAGGCAAGTATCTCCTCAACAGAAAATACTCGAAAAGCTTTCCCATAGACTATAAAATAATTTTTGGTAGTAATAAGCTCACTTACTTGGACTCACTCATAATAAGCAAAGCAAGGAACATTATCTTTAATGAAAGTAACTTTTGATTTATAGTTTCGGGCATCACTGTACATACAGATAAAATCACCGAAAGACGAGATGTTAGAATTATCGAAATCGAGTCATTTCTGAATTGATTTGATATTACGGAATGTACCATAGATTTCGAGATAATCGATATGAAAACTAAGAATTTTAGTCAGACTTAAAGAACGCATAATAGTAAAAAATGAAGATATAAAGATTCAAGTTTTTTCTTATGCAATGCATTGCTTACTTTCGCTGTACTTTATCAGCTAAGATACCTCTATAGAAGGCAAGAGTTACCACACTATTACTGATAGTGTGGATCAATGATGTTTTTTCGGAGGAGTGAGAACGGACATAAGTCCGTATTCTCACCCTCCTTCCACTTCTCAAATCCTTCACTTGCACCCCTTCGGGGATGCTCGGGGAATATCCCCGAACCCCTCTATCTCGATCTCATCTTGGTACTGTTCTCATCTGAAATACATCGAGATGACAGAAGCCTTGCAGATAAGAAGGAAAATGGGGCAGTCGAATAGGGAAGTCCATTCAAGAAAAGAAGCCTTATCAAATGGGCAGTAACAAAAAAACACCAACAACGTTGTTGGTGTAGAATTTATTCAAGTTTATAGATATAGACAGCCCTGAAAAATAACTAAGAATCTTTCCCGATAAGAATCAGATGCGATTTATCCTTCCCGAGAATATTGTTATTCTTATATGTTTTAAGAATATTATTCTCAAATGTTCTTAAGAAACCTGTTCGTATGCGTTCTAAATTGATATCTGCATCACTTATTCCAATAAATCTTCCCCTATTTTGTTTGAGATATAATCTAAGCTCTCATTCAGTTACTTTTTTCTCATTTTTGGTAATTCAGATTTCTTCAAAGTAATAGCATAAAAACTGTAGAATCTTTATTGATGCAGTAGCATTTTTACCAAAACAAAATGGTAGACTGTTGTTATTTATAAAAAGTTCCCCTTTTCTAAAGTCGAATGAAGTTATATTTTTTTTGTTATCTCCTGTTTCTAAAATATGCTTAAGTGCAATAATATCTTTTACCACAAAATGAATAAAAATCATTTCATAATCTTCATCTTCTAACCCACCTTTCATATAGGAACGTAGTATTCAATTAAATCCTGCAATACCATAATGCTCTACTAGTCATTTTAACAGGAAACAATATATAAAAAGGAGAATATTTTTCGGGTCTTGAATATAAAACCTTTTTCTTCATATCTTAATTTCGCCACTTTCCATAATTACTTTTTCAAATGAGATGCTTATTTCTCAGTTTTGATCTTTTTTTGTAAACCACTTAAGTCACTTTTCAAAATCATTAAAATTATCAAGAAACGTTTCTACATTGTTTTCTTGTTTTTGTTCAGCTATTTTAATAAGTCATGAATCAAGTAAAATTTTTGTGAATTTATATCTTTGTCCCCGAATCATTAGAAGCTCCTCTTTATCTATATGGACTATTTGGTGAAGCATTCTCTCATTAAACCTATTTTTCTTCATATAGGATATTAATCACTTTATATCTTGCTCTAGGTTATTAGGCTCTTTCTTGAATCAGTAGATTTTTCTGAATTGAGCCGCTCACTTTTCTATTTGGGAATAACTTTTTAATAGTGTTTTATAAGAATTAATAATATCATCCAATAAATCAAGATAGATTGATCTATCAAACTCGCTAGATTCTGAATAAAAGGTAATGATTTCTGAGTAAGACATAACCTATACATAATAATATGTATTTAATAAAAGTAAATAGGATGTCTTTATTAAGTTATGCAGCGGTAGTGGAGATCTGGATTTTTGATTTTTCCTTTGCCTCATAAATGGCATTTTTAAATTCATCATAGTTTCCTGCATAGTCAAAGAGTGTATTTGTTCCT
Source organism: uncultured Candidatus Peribacteria bacterium (assembly GCA_964449265.1). Classification (GTDB taxonomy): domain Bacteria; phylum Patescibacteriota; class Gracilibacteria; order BD1-5; family UBA2023; genus JAGOMW01. The sequence continues at coordinate 30,941 of CAYVAG010000009.1, read as the reverse complement.
CCTGTACCATTTACTTGAATTTGATGCCAAAATATAGACTTATACCTCTCTACATTTACTCATTCAAGTTGTTCGAATCGGATTTCTCTTTCATGGAGAAATAATCCAAAGTGAAGAATAATTCGTTTGTTAGTAACATATCCAGCATAACGATGCCTTCTTATTATTTCTACGATGAATGACACAAAGAATGCAAGAAAAACAATAGTTGCAAATCCAGACTTCGTAGCTCATGATTGTGCACCAAAAGCAATAAAAGTAGCAAATCCAAGTAGAACAGGAGTTACCCATATAAGACCAGTTTTTTTAAGAGAGCAGACAACTTGCTCATTATCAAGAAGCTTAATAGCCATAGGTAAAAAGAATAAAGAAAGTAAAGGTGGCAAACAAAAAAGGGCAACTATGCACTTAGATGTTCGCCAAAACAATACTTTCTCTACACTTATAAAGACGCAGAGGAGCAGAGCAACATAGTTGCCCTTTGGTATCTACAAGTGTGTTTTTTAGAGATTAAAAGTATTGTTTGGCTTTCGGATTATAGCATATATTAGAATTTTTGGAAAAGTTTTTAATATACAATTTTTCTTGATAGTAGAATTTCTTCTAAATTTATAAGATTCTCATAAATTTCATCTGTATATTCTAGAATATATGAGAATATCTTTCAACACGTATCTTTCGTAGGCTTACCAAAATAGTCAACCAAAAATCTCCCCAAATGGGGAGATTTTATATTTCACTGAGTTGTTTCCTATTTTGTCTTATGGAACGTATCGTATTGCTGAGAAGTCATCCATTCTCTGTGCCACCAGGAGCTGCTGTCTTTACGACATCTCCCCGTGTCGCTAGATCCCCCTCTTTCTTCTCTACTGGAAGAGGTCGAAGGAGTGGAGAGGTAGTTATGAGATTCTTTTTGGCTATCTCGAGCTTCCTAATGATAATATCCTCTATGACTCCACTATTGTAGACTTCCGTAATATTTTTATATCCTTTTGCGTTGATTTCCATAACGGTCACACGAATAGCATGTTCGTAAGCCTTTGTACCCTCTTGCTTACTGCGAAGAGAGGTTGCGAATTTTTCTGCATCGAAGACGAGAGTATTTTTTTGGTCGAGACTGATCCCGATCTCTTGGAGTTCCTTGCTCATGGCTTAGTCGATAAGTGCTAAATCAGAAATAGAGGTTGTTTCTCTTGTTTTCTCAAGCGATTCTTCCATCTGCTGGATTTCACGATATCCGTCTTGGTAAGCATACGATAGAGCATCGTAGTATTCATCGAGACACTGACACTCTTTCTCGAGGTTTTTTTCAGAGAGAGTCTCGAGTTTGGTTCGGATAGCTTCGATGGCATCGTCTCAAAATGAGAAAATATCTGTATAGCTTCGTATAATGATGTCTGTAAGAAGAGTTCGTTCGAAGGTGTTCATGTGGAAATAGTAACATATTTCTGCAGAAAAAGCAAAACCGTCGAGCATTTCTTTTTCCGAAAATTGCAGAAATGAGGGTTTTTATTATGATAACGGTGTTTACTACTAATTTTTTTTATGGACGAAATCATCAAAAAACTCATGGCGAGTGGCGTATCATCTGATATGATCGACAAGCTGAAATCTGGACTCGGAGACAAATTCGAATCAGAAATCATGTCGGGCGGACTCAAGGTCGCAGCGACGAAGCTCGGGATCGATGCATCTACGCTTCCGAATATCGACTTCAAAAATGCTATGGAAGCGATAGAAGAACTCACAGGAAAGGATGTCAATAAAGATGGAAAAATCGGTGATGGTGACGGAAAAACAGGAATGATGGAAGCGGTAGAAAATGCGAAAGAAGCCGTCGCGAACTCTGATATGAGCGGACTCAAGAAAGTCGCACAAGCTCAGGGTGGAGGACTACTCGCGAAGATCAAAGGATTTCTCGGAGTGTAATTTTCTCTAAAAAGCTCTAAAAAAATCTCCCACGGTCAGGTGGGGGATTTTTAACAATCTTTGACTGTATCAATCCATTTTCTAAAATAAGTGCCATCTGGTCTTTTTGCCACTCGAAAAGTGACATCATATGCCCCCTTTGATTCTGTATGAGTACGTCCTGACTGAAATAATGAATGAAGTGCTGCTTGAGCTTTAGACATGAGTACGTGAGTGCCACCATTTTTATTTCCTACATAGACACTTACTTCATCAGCGTGAGGTTGTCTACGAATGGCATGAACATCAGAAGAGAGAGTTTCCATAAAGATTATTATAATCTATAGATCTATAAGTCAAATTAATCTTTCTTTTTATACCAAAATCGACACTCTTCGCTTCCATTCAGAAGTTTCCGATTCGCGAGCCCGAATCTGACGTCGACAGGGTAGCTCGTGATGAATCCTCCTCCACATTCGCTTACTTTAGTTATAAGTTTCTTGTAGATCTCATCGAGATCATCACTTTCGAGACGTTTTCCATATGGTGGATTGCTGACAATAGTAGGTCCTCCGCTCGTCCCTTCGAGAAAATTCGAAACGCTGAAAGTGATGTCACTTCCTACGCCTGCACGCTCTGCATTTGCTTTCGCAATCTCGATCATCTCAGGGTCAATATCAGAAGCGGATATCTGGTAAGCTCCACTTGGATATGCTTTCATGCGAGCGATATTGCGGACACTCGTGAGTTCCTCGGCATCGTGGAAGGGAAGTGACTCGATACGAAATCTCCGATCTCCTCCTGGAGCAATATTTCTCGCCATCATCGCCGCTTCGATCGCGATCGTTCCTGATCAGCAAAATGGATCAGAAAGAGGCTCTTTGTATCTCCACGCTGAGAACGCGACCAGTGCGGCGGCGAGATTCTCCTTCAGTGGTGCTTCGCCTGCCTCTTTCCTATAGCCACGCTTATGGAGAGGATCTCCTGTGACATCGAGGAGGATGTGGGCGATATCGTCGACGATGAGGATGAGAACATGGACCTCGATCGCATTGGCATTGTTCGGAGTATGGAGAGTCGAGAAGATCGCTTTCTGAGCGACAGACTGGATGGTCGGAGTGCTCGTGAGGACAGATCGAGTCGAGCTCGCCTCGATGATGATATTTTCTCGTCCTGTCAGGTAATCTCCCCAGCTCATATCCGCGAGGGTATCGTGGAGTGCGTCGAAGTCGATGATCTTTGCATTCGTGATCTCGATATAGACTCTATTCGCGAATCGGCTTCCGATAAGGAGACGATAGAGGACTTCGAGTGAACCCTTTCCACTTACGAGCCGGTCCTGTCCTGTCGTCTCGGTGAGTCCGAGCCTCTCACTCTCACGACGTACGAGGGACTCGAGTCCTGACTGACAAGTGAGGGTGATATGGATATTTTCTCGATCGTATGACGAGCTATTTTGCTTTTTCGGTGTGTGAGAGATGATTTTCATGGGGTGAGTATATGGGAAAGTCGAGAATTGTAAAAATATATTACGAGAGGAAATATTTATTTGACAAAAATGACAATTGATTATACTCGATATATTATTTACCCATAATCATGAAAGTATGTTTGCTACTACTATAAAACATGACAGAGTTCAAGAACATTGAGCAAATATTGCTTGAGAAGATCTCCTCATCGGACTCTGAAAAGATAGTGCCCCTGACCATAATATTCATATAGCTCTTACACATGACGAGATAACTGAATGGCTTAGAAATCGTAATGTATATTCGGCTATAATCAGCAGGTTTGAGGATATCATGAGACAACTTCCAAGCCTCAAAGGAGAACTAGCTCACTGAGTCACTCTTATCGCGACACTCACCCCGGAACAAGTACAAATATTCCATAGTTCCATTGAGCTTATTTGATCGAGTGAATCCCAGATCAATATGATTATAGAAAAGCTTAAGCAAAAATCTTCTGTTCAATTTCTTTCAGCGGAAAGAACTCAGGAAGAGAAATTCTATGAGATTGATGCATGAATGCTACTAGCATGTGCACCAAATACTTTAGTACAGGATTTTCTGACTACTCATCATTTCGGAAAAATAGTAAGTCTCGCAGATCATCCTTCTATAGAAACTCCTAAAGATGCTTCTCCAAATTTCTTTCAAAGAATGCTAAGACTATTTCCATAAAAGAGAATGATTTTCATAAAAATCTCATCGCTTTGATGAGATTTTTTTATTCTTGCTTTTCCCTCATTTCTCTATAAAAATGAGGCATGATCATCACGCCTCTCTGACATACCGAGTTCCTCGTCGATATCGCGAATAGAGAATGAGAAAATATCCGTATCCTCGTCGACTCCTGGCTCTCTGACTATGCCGTCTGAGATATGATGGAGCGGACAGTGAAGGTGCAACTCGATGCTGAGAAAATAGAAACGATCGATGCGATCTATATTTCTCACTCACATACCGATCACCTCGATCCATATACGCTCATGGAGATATATGCGCATGCGAGTCCTCTCCTCCTCATCCCATTTACCCTAGCCTACCTCCAGCCACTTCTCTGAGAGTATCTTCCGAATGCCGAGATCGTAATACTGAAAAATCATGAAACCTATACGCTTCGTGGTATAGAGATATCTGGACATATGTGGTCACATCCAGATATCACGAATGAAGATGATGTCATGATGCTCTCGGTCGCATCCGAGAGAGAATTTCTCTTTGCTGAGATCGACTCTGAGCCAGATGGTGAAAGCCTCGAAGTCGCGAAATCTCTCTATCGCCTCATGACCAAGCGTGACTATGAGACCGTCCTCTATATCGCATCACGAAATGTTCTCGAGGCAGCACTTCCTGTTCTCGAGCTTGCGCCTTCGAAGCGTGCATCTTTTCGCTCAGAGTTCATCGCAGGACAAAAAGAAGATATGATATTTTCTTATGAGAAATATGAGTACGAAGAGTTCGCGAATTTTCCGAAACTTTTCGAAATCCCTGGTTTTACCAGGGGGTTTATCGGGCAGGGAATCGCCTATCCAGAGAGTCTCTCGGAGGAATTATTTTCGTACCAGATCTTCCCACTTCCCGAGATCGCTTCCCTCGAGTCCGACCTCGCACGTGAGCGCGGATATGAGTTCGTACAGAAAGCACTCACTCCAGGTAGGCAGTACCGAGTGGAGAAATGAACGATCGAGCAGGGAAGGAAAGAGTGTCCGATAGGAGAACTTGTGAAGAGTGAGCAGTGAGGAGTGAGTAGTACGGGTACCGTCATCGCGAGCGAAACGAAGTGAAGTGTGGCGATCCAGGAAAGCAAAAAGGAATTTACTTATGCTGGATTGCTTCGTACCTCGCAATGACAGAGTCAAGAACGTCTTTATGCTTCATGACCACTCTTTCCTCGAGACTTCTCCGAGAACGATATCTCCGAAGCGAAAGGGAAAATCCTCGAAGCACTCAATTCTCGATTTCTCCCGTATTTTTCTGCCTCACCTGTGGCGAGTCTCCGAGATGCACTTATCGAGAATAATGGGGTATATAGAATTTCTTTTTCTTTGTCATCCCGAAGGGATCCCTTTCAAAATCAAGTATGAGAAAAAGACTCACAAAATCACTTAAGCGAATGAAAAAGCGATTCCTCCGTTTCACTGCGGAATGACAAAACAGACGGCGAGATACTCTTCGAATATTCCACAGCGCGTACCTGATTTATAGAAATTCCCTACACTGAAAAAATGCATATCGACGAAGACTACTATCTTGCAGATATTCTCGACTTTCTCGAGTGACGACAGGATCTCTACTCGAACTTCTGGTATACCCTCGATCCGAAGCGAGCCTACCGATTCTGGATGTGCCTCGGAGCCAACTATATGAATCATGATCTCATCGAGCGGAAATATAGGCTCCACTTCGAGCGAGCAAAAGGAGGGAGCACTGTGAATGAATGGGTAGAAAATATCTATAAAAATATCATATAATACTATGCATCTTCCAGCCTATCTCATCCTCTGTCTCTTCGCATGACTCCTGTCAGTCGTACGAGTATTTCTCACGGATTCTATAGATCTCTGAGGTCTCATATGGAATCTCATCCTCGCATTTCTCCCGTATATTTTCGCACTCGCTTATACCACATGGAAGGGAAGTGCGAAGTGGCTCATGCTCTTTTTCTGGATATTTTTCCTGCCAAATAGTTTCTATATCTTCACCGATTTCGTGCATCTTCACGAACATCCTGAGATGATCTACTTCGATATCGTCTATATATCTGCTATGTCACTCGCGGGACTCATATCTGGATATGCCTCTCTCGAACTCGTCCACCGAGAGTGGAACATCCACTATCATAGGCGAATCGCATGGATACTCACCACTCTCTCGATCCTGCTCGCGACGATCTGAGTATATATCGGACGATTCCTCCGATTTAATACGTGGGATATCTGGCACGATCCACTCGACCTCATGCGAGAAATATCGACACTTCTCATCTCGAATGGTCGCACATGGGATATCGCCGATGCGACTCGCCTCACGGAAAGTCGCCTCTTCGAAGTGGGTGCGATGGGACTCTGGCAGTTCGTCCTGCTCTATGGATCTTTCTTCTTTCTCGTCTATGCGTATCTTTATCATGCAAGAAGAGAAAAATAAGATACTTCTCTATCTATATGAGCATTCTTTATCTTAAGTATTTCATCTGCCATGTTTCGTTGTGGTAGATACTTCTCTCTTTCAATTTTTAACTTTATGTAAGATTCAAGATAGTTTATATTTATGTAATCTATCTCTTTTTGTTTTTTATGTGGTTCTACAAAAACTTCTGTAAAAACACATAATGGTTTTACATAGATGCCAGTTTTCTTATAAATAAAATTCCATTGTCTTCTTATTTGAGCATTAATCGTAAAAAGAAAATGAGGAAATCTTATTTTTGCTTTCGTCTCTATTAGAAGAAGAAATTTATTATCATATATAAAAATATGGTCTATATTTTCATGACCAATAAATATATCATGAATAACTGTTATTTTTGGATTACTCATTGCCATGGAATTAAGTATAGTAGCTACTTTTTCTTCTCATGAATAACCCTTCATTATAGCTATCTCTTTATTTTTCATCTCTTTCATTCATTGAATTATAGCTAAGATTTCTTTTCTCATGAAGAATGCCGCAAGCAACGATCAAAAAACTATTTTCCATACTTTTTCATCAAAGTAGAAAATCAAAGTAAAGTCGATAGTAAATATGAGAGAAAATACTATAAAAATAAGAGTCCTTGTCTTCTCTATTCTATCTTTCCATAGATGGAGTGAATCTCAGTATTTTCAATATATTTGCATAGAAACAGATTATCACATATATTTTTTTCTCGCAAATTTCACCTTTGTTTTCCTTCACTTTTCCCTATAATCTCCCCATGTCACCAGCCCAAAAACATCTTCACGTCATCGGTATCTGAGGGATCGGAGTCTCGGCACTCGCGAGGTACTATAAATATCTCGGCTATACCGTCTCAGGATCTGACGGAGCGGATTCACCATTTCTCGCGACTCTTCGAACCGAAGGGTTCGAGATTTTTATCTGACATGATGAGAAAAATCTCAGAGATAATACGGATCTCGTCATCTACTCTGAGGCGATCATCACGAAGCCCGATCTCGCACCAGAGGAGCAGATATATGGGAATCCTGAGCTTGCGAAAGCACGAGATCTGGACATAAAACACCTCTCCTATCCTGTCGCGCTTGGTGAGGTATTCAATGCGAAACAAGGAATCGCGATCACCGGATCTCATGGTAAGTCGACCACGACTGCTATGACGACGATCATGCTCGCGAATGAATATAAAGATAATCCGACGATCACGATCCCTGACGACGGAGCATTTGCATACATGCCGACAGCGCCTGGGACGAGCGCGATCATCGGGACACAAGTCCCACAGCTTGGCAATACCAATTTCTACAGCGAAGGGCATACCGAGAACTTCGTCATCGAAGCATGTGAATACAAGCGATCATTTCTCCAGTATCGTCCGTATATCACGGTCATCACGAATATCGATCTCGATCATCTCGATTATTATAAATCTCTCGAAGACTATATATCTGCATTCCAGTCGATCGTCGACCAGACTTCGGGATTTGTGATTATCTCGGCAGACGATGAGAACTCTCGGAAACTCTCGATCCCAGAAGAGAAAAAAATCATCGTAGGGAATGAGATCACCTACTTCCCACGAGTGGAAGAGATGTGCTGCAATGCAAAGAAGTGTTATAATATCGAAAAAACAATGCCTATTCCCGAGATGCACCTCCAAGTTCCAGGAGATCACCTCCTGCAGGATGCCCGACTTGCTTATACAGTCGGAAGACTTCTCGGTATGCAGGACGATATCATAGTCCCGAAGCTCGAATCCTACAGATGATCATGGCGAAGGTCCGAGATCGTCGGTACGACCAAAAATGGAAATATCCTCATGTCTGACTATGGACACCATCCGAATGAGATCCGTCCGACACTTCGGGCGATTCGTGAGAAATATGCTGACCGAAAACTCTTCGTCGCTTTCCAGCCACACCAGTATTCTCGTACACGAGAACTTCTCGGAGAATTCGCGACTTCGTTTGCCGAGGCTGACACGCTCGTGATCCCGAATATCTACTTCTCTCGAGATAAGAAAGAGGATGTCGAATGGATGACGACGGAGCGTCTTTTGGACGCAATTAAAAGTGAAGAATGAAGAGTGAAAAATAATCGAGCAGAGAAAATTATATACGGTAATGGACTAGAAAATACTCTCGAAATGATACGAACCTACGATCGGGAAAATCCAGACAGTTCGATCATCTTGCTTCTCGGAGCGGGAGACCTCGATGGACTCAGAAGCTCGATACTTTAAGAATTTATGATCTTCTCCCGTAATATCATAATCCTCCTTATCCTCCGTGCGGTGAGGTGGTTCCTCCTCATCATGCCTGTGGTGACGATATTTTATCGTGAGCATGGACTGTCGCATCAAGATATATTTCTTATACAAGCGTGTTTTGCAGCCTGAGTAGTACTTTTTGAAATACCGACTGGGTACTTTTCTGATGTTCTCGGTCGCAAGAAGTCAATACTTATGGGTATGATTATTGGTGCCATCGGACTCGGATGGTATACGATAGCGGACTGATTCTGGGGATTCTTGATTGCAGAGCTCGTATTGGGACTTGGTTCCAGTTTTATCTCGGGCACTGACTCCGCAATGCTCTATGACATACTCCTCGATGAGTGACGACAGGCCCAGAGCAAGAAGATTCAATGATACCTCCAATCCGTATCGAGTCTCTCTGAAGCGACAGCAAGCTTTCTCGGGGGATTTCTTGCCGTTATCAGTCTACGTTTACCACTTGAGATACAGTTCTATCTCTATCTCGCAGCGATTCCACTTGTTTTTTCCCTTCGAGAACCACAACAACACAAGCATGATAATAAGGAGGGGATCTGGAAGGGTATAACCAAGATCGTCCGATACTCTCTTCATGAACATCGAGAAGTGAAGTGGTTGATTCTCTTTTCTGGCGTTTTCAGTTCGTCTACATTGATTATGACATGGTTGTCACAGTATTATTTTACAGCAGTAGAGCTCCCTCTTTCGTATTTTGGCGTGGTGTGGTCCTTATTGGTCCTCTCACTTGTACCTGCTTCGTTTTTCGCACATCGTATAGAGGATGCTCTTGGGAAGAGACGATCTCTGTTTCTGATGACAAGCCTACCGATTATTGGATTCTTTCTACTTTCAGTCGTGGGCGTTATATATGGTATTGCTATCCTTTTTCTCTTCTACCTGGCTCGATGATTCGGTTCCGTAGTATTCTCTGACTATGTGAATGTCCTTATTCCATCGACGATTCGCGCTACTGTTCTCTCCGTTCAGGCACTTATGACGCGTTTTGTATTTCTGATCCTGGGTCCAGTTGTCTGATGGATAAGTGATACATACTCTATTCACACAGCACTCCTTGCTTCTGGATGTATTTTCTTATGTTTATCTTCTCTGAGTCTTTTCTTCCTCTCTCGTAGTACCAATCTCGATATATAACCATCATCATCTCATGAACCCTGATATCACCACTATCGACACATCGAGCATATCTTCCACATTTATGGGGATGAATATGAGTCCTACTCATCTCATCTGGAGTACGATCGCGACACTCGTGATCTCTCACTTGGGAGCCAATTACCTGAAAGATGCTACTCCTCGAGGATACTGGTTCTGGTTCACTATTTTGAATCTGATAGTTGGCTTTTTCTTTATGTAGTTTTGCATTTCTGAGCGTTTTTTCTATAATCCTCACATGCAAAATAAGAATCTCGTCATCCGTATCGCCTGACCTGCTGGTCTGGGTATGCACTCGATCATGGACATCGTCGCGACCTCTTTCGCGTCGCTTGGTCACCATGTCATCACCGACAGCGAGTACCAGTCGATCATCAAGTGAGGGCTGAACTACTACGATGTGAATATCTGTGAGGATGCTCCGTACCTGAGCTCGAGAGTCCATGTACTCATCTCCCTGAATGATAAAAATATCACTCCAAATCTCGAAGCACTTTTGCCGTGAGGAGTGATCATCGCTTCGAAGAAATGGATCGATATGGTCGAGAAAAATACTCCAGATCTGCGTACTCGTTTCACTGTATATGACCCAGAAATCACCGACAAATACGAAAATACCTATCTTCTCGGTATCCTCGCTGGGATCATGGGGCTGGGTGCGACTCCATTCGAACTTGCTGTGGCGAAGTCATTTAAGAAAAAATGAGAAGAAGTTGTCGCTGGAAATATAGCGATTCTCCGAGACTATGCGACTCGATATGATACCCATACGAACCTAAAAATATTCGCTCCTCAGAGCTCCACTATGAAGCCCATGATCTACGGGAACAAGGCTCTTGCTTATGGTGCGATCGAGAGTGAGCTCGAGTATTTCTCAGCGTACCCTATGACTCCCGCATCGAGTGTCCTGACAGAAATCGTGAATTCGAAACGTGTCACTTATCTCCAGGCAGAGGATGAGATCGCCGTCATGAATACGGCTCTTGGAGCTTCATTCACAGGGAAACGCGCGATGGTAGCGACGAGTGGTGGAGGATTTGCTCTCATGACCGAGGCTCTCTCCTTCGCAGCTCAGGCAGAGTTCCCGATCGTAGCAATACTTTCTCAGCGTGCAGGACCGAGCACAGGAACTCCGACATATCACGAACAGTCAGAGCTGAGCTATGCACTCGTTCCGACATTTGGCGGAGGAGATCATGTCGTCCTCATCCCATCGACGATGGAAGAGGGGTATGCTTTGGCGGGGTACGCGCTGAATGTCGCTCAGAAATACCAGACAACCGTCATCATCCTCACAGACAAACAGTACTCCGAAGGGAAGGTCACGACCGCACCGCTCATCTCTACTCCTGTTCATCGTGGAAAACTTCTCGAGAGTCCAGCACCTGACTATAAGCGTTACGCATTTACCGACGATGGAGTCTCGCCCTATGTCCGTGTCGGTACAGAGCACGGTGACTTTATCGCGACTTCTTATGAGCATGATGAATACGGAGCAACGACTGAAGAGTCATCTCTGAAGGTTGCTATGACCGAGAAACGCGCTCGCAAGCTCGAGAATTTCTATGAAAAAGAAGGGATCGTGGGATATCGCGTAGTGAATGAAACAGCAAAGAAGATGATCCTGACTTTCTCCTTCACAGCATACACGGCAGAGGCATGGGTACGAGAAAATCCTGAATGGGGAGTCATCGTGGTTACCTGCCTGAAGCCTCTCGATGCTCGTATGCGAGATGTGATCGTCGGACTCGAAAAACTCGTCTTCGTCGAATCCAATTTCTCCTGACAACTCGAAGATTATGTCACGAAAGAATTCGGGCTGAAATTCATCCCAAGTTTAGAAATTGCTCATATCCGCAAGTATGACCTCTTTCCGTTTTTTATCGAAGATTTTGATTCTCTAAAAAAATAATCCTATGCGCTCAGGTCTCACAGACATCCAGTGGTGCCCCGGTTGTGGGGATTTCCTCATCATCATGGCGCTGAAAAATGCGTTCAAAGAACTCGGAATTCCCTCACATAAGCGCGTCGTCGTCTCATGAGTAGGTTGTTCAGGAAAGGCATCTCAGTATGTCGATGGGTATGCAGCAGAGACACTTCATGGTCGCGCGATCCCATTCGCCACAGGAGTGAAACTCGCTGATCCAGAACTGACTGTCGTCGTCATGGGTGGTGATGGTGATGGCTATGGTATCGGTATGGGTCACTTCATCCACGCCTGTCGTCGTGATCTCGATATCACCTATATCGTGTTCAATAACGAGAACTATGCTCTCACCACAGGACAGTCTTCTCCTACGACTCCGATCGGTGCGGTGACGAAAACCGCTCCAGAAGGGAATCTCATAAAACCACTCGATCCTGTCGCTCTCGCGAGCCATGCTGGATGTTCATTTTCGAAAAAGGCACACTCCAAAAAATTCCAGGAACTCAAAGAAATCATAAAAGAAGCGATCCTCCACAAATGATTCGCTCATATCGATGTCGAACAAGATTGTCCGAGTTTTAGAAGATGGGCAAATTAATATGCTACTCCTCCTTCCCACCGATACATGCTATGGTCTTGCGTGAGCATTCATAGAGACTGATTACCGAGAGATATACCGACTCAAAGGTCGTGATTTCTCCAAACAACTCGCTCTTCTCGTGAAGGATTTCGACGATATGAAGGCCTATATCGAGATATCAGATGAACAGATAAAGTTCCTGAGAAGCTATCCTCATCCCTGGAGTTTCCTCGGGAAGAGAAAGTGAGATTTTCCACTTCCTCTGTGGATGGATAGTGAGAAATACTCGATGATCTCGCTTCGAGTTGGGGAGAACTGTATAGATGCAAATATTCGCGATAGAATGGAATACCCACTTTTTCTCACTTCTGCGAATCTCTCGTGATCCCCAGAATCAAACTCTCTCGCTGAAGCGAGAGAGTATTTTCCAGAAGTAGAGTGATATGATGGTGGTATATGTGATCGTCCACCTTCAGACATATTCTCACAGGGTGAGAATGGAGAGATTATGTATCTGAGGAGGAATTATTAGAAGTATATGTTCCATTGCATACCTGACTCCAGAGTCTAAATATACCATCTAATGGCAATTTAGAAAAATATATATCGTATACTCTTTTAAAATCTGTTTCTGGAAATGCTTTACTCAATCGAACAAGTTCATGTAACTCAGTATCTTCGGCGGATTGTAAATAATTGGCTAAAACATCACCATTCAATCATAGCCATATAATGATACGTAAAATAACGCTATTACGGTATAATTCTTCTCATCAAATTGTCCTAAGAAATCTTCTTCAGCTATTTCATAATGTTAGTTTAGCTAGAAGATCCTGTATCGCATTGCCAAAACCCCTCTCAGGATGTTTTTCTATATATTCCTGAAGAGCGATTCTCTCTTCATCTGTAAATAAAGAAAAAATCCTATCGAGATCTCATCATGTATTTGCTCAGTGTATTGCTCATAAAACCTCTTCTATATTTCTCGTGATGCGGGTAATGTATCCTACATTACCTATAGTTTTTATAGCAACACCATCACTCCTTCATTTAAGAGGGATTATTGCAGATTTATTATCTAGTTCAGTTGCTTTGATTTCCATACTTTTTATTCCAAGTTATCTGCCGCTTCGCGTAGTTTCGTGAGTGCTGTGCTACGAGGGTGATGGTCTCATCGAGTGTGTGGAGTCACTCGAAGTGCTCTACGACTTCTCGGTATCCGATCGTCGTGAGACCTGGGCAGTGAGAACTAAATCTATCCATATTATATCTCACTTCTTCTAGGAGTCAAGACTTAAACATTCAGGTGACGCGAGCATCGATATTGTCATAGAGTTTTTTCCGATTTTCTTCACTATCCGTATAGGGTGTGAGAAAGAGGGGAGAGAATCTCGGTTTTTTGGTATCGTGTGAGTCACGTTTCGACTTTCCTGTATCTCGGATCACCTCGAGTCCACGCATGACGTAGCGATAGTTGCCGACCTCGAGTTCGTGGGCATATTCAGGATCGACCGCCTCGAGCATCTTCCAGAGGGCCTCATTTCACTCTTTTTGGCGTATCTCTTCGAGCTCTTCTCGGTATTTCCAGTCAGGAGGATTTTCAGGATAGTCCATATCGTAGATGATGGCATTTATATAGAGTCAAGTGCCACCACACACTATAGGCATGATTTTCTTTTTTTGCCAAAAAGGCAATACATCTACATCCCGCCTGAAATCCACCATCGAGTACTTCTCGCTAGGGTCGATAATATCGATCATATGGTGGGGAATCCCTCTCATCTCTGTCTCAGTGATTTTCCCGGTACCGATATCGAGCCCACGATAAATCTGCCGTGAATCCGCAGAGATGATATGCGGCGCGTACCCGCATTTCTCTACTGCCCGAGCTACTTCGAGCGACAGTCCTGTCTTTCCACAAGCAGTCGGACCATAGATGACGATGGTCTTCGGTAGGGGAGTTTCACTACTGAGATATTGCTCTAAAGATTTTTGCCACATTTACGAAAGGGTAGTAATTTTTTTCTTTATCTCACTTACATATCTATCGAAGTCTTCGATCAGCCCGAGTACTACTGAGAAAAACGGTATCCCGATAAGAAGTCCGATGAGTCCAAACAGATGCTCAGAGACTAGAAGGATCACGAAGGTGATAAAGATTGGGAAGTGCATATAGGATGAGACGATTTTCGGATTCAGGTAGTAGGCTTCTACGAAGTGCACGACCGCGATCATGGCCACACACGCCATAACCATAGAGAATCCTCCGTATCCATAGGCAAGTATGAGGATAGGAACTCCTGAGAGAAATGTCCCAAATACGGGGATAAATCCGCAGATAAAGACGATAAGTGAGAGCGTGAAGATAAACGGGAACGCCCCTTCTCTATGGAAAAAACTCATAATGAGCAGTCATACTGTCGTGAGTATGGCATTCACGAGTGCGATGATCGACTGAGCCTTCAGTATGATCCCGAATCCTGTGCCTACTTTGTGAGCGAGGATCGCCCACTCATCGTAGAGAAATCGGAAATTTCCATTGCGTATTTGTCAGAGGAATTTCTCTATCTTCTTACGATCGATGATGAAGAGATACGAGAGGATGAGTGCGATGAGAAATTTCGTGAAGATGATACCAGCATTTGTGATATAGGAGATCGCATTTTTTCCGATAGATTCGAGGTTATCCGAACTGACAAAATCAGACAGAAGTTCACCGAGACCAAGGTGAAGACTCGTACTTTCTTCGAGTTTCATGATGAAGTCCTGACCCTGACTCGCGATGCGCGGAGACTCTTTCAGAAACTTTTGTACCTCACCACCGATCTGTGGAAGGATATTCACGAATATAAAGACGAGTATAGCGATAAATACGATATAGAGACACGTGATGACGATATTGGCAGTAGCGTATTTCCGTGCGATCTTGTGCGGAGTATCCTGCTTTCCTACTTCGCCCCAGTGGTGGATCTGGTGAGCTAGATACGTTCAGAGCTCGAGAAATATATAAGCAAAGAGAAATGTGACAAAAAAGAGCACGAGAAAATCTCGAAGCGCATATCCGAGAAGGATGAGCAGTGTATAGGCGATAAGTTTTTTCCAGAAGATTTCACCGAATATGAGAGGGAGAAGTGTTTTGAGAGAGGTCATAAGAAGAGATTAGATACTAGAATACTCATTCTGTGATATTGCCCGCTAGAGCTCATTCGCGAAACTCACACCGTACTTCCCAATCTCCACTGAAGAGTTCTTGGCAGGACTCTGCGATGATGTTTCGTACTTTTGCCGTATTGACGCGATCATGGTTCCATTTTTTCGAGAAGATCAGCGTGAGTACTCCACTCTCTTCTGTGAACCGAGATGTCTTCAGATCAGCTCCGAGAGCCGGGTTCTGTCACTTGAGGTGATTGATAAGACGAGGATAGGAGAATGATGATACATCATTTTTACTCGATACTTCTACTCATACTACTCTTGGTGGAAACTCTGATGTTTCTCTTGGAGCTTCCTCTTTTTTTGGGGATAGTTCTGGAACTGATTGTATTTTTTCTGATACACCCTCTTCTTTTTTTTCTGTTTTTTGTGATGTGTGCGATCGCATTACCGACTCTGTCCTCTGGGCAGTTCATCATATGAAATCTTCTCCCGCACTTCTCTTTGCGATGCGTAGAAGCGTAAGCTCTATGAGCATCATCCCATCTCCGATCACGCGTATCTTTCCATAGGCCTCCTCGAATGAGAGCATGAGACTACTATAGAGAGTGAATTTATCGTCATCGAGATGTTCCACCATCAGATCACGAAGCCGGTACATCATCTGATCGAAAAATGATCGTACCTGTATATGGCGTTCCTGAAGAGTACTTATGATAGTGACTGTCGTCTTCACATCAGCGCGAGCCAGTGCTTCTATACAGCCCTCGATCAGACTCTCTTCGACGAGCGAGAGCGTATAGCGGACATGCTCAGTCGATACTTCACTATCGATCACATTTTGTTCGAGGAGTGTGAGGGCGTCGCGAAGTCATCCGCGTGCGGATTTCGCGATGATTCGTAGAGCTTCTCCGTCTGCCTTGATCCCTTCGGCTTTACAGACGTATTCGAGTCGACCGATGATATCTTCGAGTCCGATCTTACGAAAGTCGAAACGAAGCGTACGTGAACGGATCGTCTCAGGCACTTTCTCGATTTCTGTGGTTGCGAGGATGAATTTCACATGCGCTGGTGGCTCTTCGAGGGTTTTGAGAAGCGCATTGAACGCGCCCGTCGAGAGCATATGGACTTCATCTATGATGTAGACTTTATATTTTCCTTGATTGGGTTCGAATCGTGCTCGCTCGATGAGTTCACGGATATTATCCACTCCAGTATTCGATGCTGCGTCGATCTCTATGATATCGAGCATGGTTTCATTATCGAAAGCGAGACAGTTCGCACACGCATGACACGGATTTCATTCGCGCACATCGGTACAGTTGATCGCTTTCGCGAGGATGCGCGCACTCGTCGTCTTTCCTGTTCCACGAGAACCATGAAAGAGGTAGGCATGACTCACGCGCCCACTCTTGATGCTATTTCGCAGTATCTTCGTAATGTATTCCTGACCGATGACAGAGTCCCAGTCTTTTGGTCGATATTTCGTATAGAGAGACATGCGTCTACTATATAGAAAAGCGAGAAAAATACAAAAAAATCCCCGATAGAGGGATTTGTATTCGATTTTTTCTATTCTTTTCCTCGCCAGTTCGATCCCACGATCTTCTCCACCCAGCGGAATACGTGGATAAATCTCCACTTCGGTCTCTTGCGGAAACAGAGAAGCCAGATGGCGATATTGGTCACGAGGATATAGCTCGGGTAGAGCAGATCCTCATACGTATACGATGTCACAGCGACGATAGAGGCCAGTCCAGCGAGCCAACCGAGGAGCCATGAGAGACTATCTTCTGTTTCAGGATGCTTATAGAGCTTGGTAAATATCGCGAGCGCCCCCATGATCTCGATGAGTGTATTCGCTGTCAGTACAGATATCGCGAGTCACCGCTCAGTGAAGTGAAGTGTTCTCAGGAGTTCTCCAGAGTGAGATGCTATCGCCCAGAATATGAGTGAGAGCATAGATATACCGAAATAGAGCGCCTCGCTCTTATCTATCCGAGTGAAACCATAGCGAAATGATAATATGATGACGATGAGCTGTGTGATCGCAAATGCGAGTGAGAGCATTATCGTCGGGACACTTCCGAGTTCGTAACTGGATATGAGGATACATATCGTCGCTATCTGGTAGAGGAGCCATCAGACGAGATTGGGCTTCGTGCGTCACTTCAGGATAGAGTAGATATAGCGAAACATCGATGCATACACGAGTATCGTCGAGAGGATGAGTCCGACGGTATGGTATGAGATTTCAGAAAGATATGACATGATACGATAGTAGCATATGTCGGATTTTTTTGCAAAAATCCATCATTTTTCTATAATCGCTTGTATCTGCTAACACATACCTCTTATGATCGATATCAAAATCCTCCGAACCAATCCTGAACTTGTCAGAAAAACCCTCCACGATAAAGTCGTGAAGTGAGTCGATCTCGACGAAGTGATCCGTCTCGATCTCGCTCGTACATCGCTCCAGCAAGAGCTCGACGCTCTGCGTGCTCGTCGCAATGAGCTCTCTGCAAGTATGGGCAAAGGGAAACCTGAACCGCATATCCTCGAAGAAGCAAAAAGCATAAAAGAGAAAATCCAGATGCTCGAGCCTGACTATGAGAAGATAGAGCTTGAGTTCCTCTCGCTCTATAAGCGTATCCCAAATATCGCGACTGCAGATACGCCTATCGGACTGACCGAAGAGGAAAATGTCGTGGTGAAGCAGTGGGGGAAGATCCGCGAATTTGATTTCCCTGTGAAGAATCACGCGGAGATCGCCGCTATCCGTGGTTGGATCGACAAGGAGCGCGCTGCGAATGTGGCGGGTTCACGATTTGCCTACCTCATGGGAGACCTCGTGAAGCTCCAGTTCGCCCTGATCCAGTGGGTCATGGATACCCTCGGTGACCGAGAAGTCCTCGCGAAGATAATAGCTGAAAACAATCTCAAAGTCTCAGATAAGCCATTCGTCCCGGTGCTTCCTCCGTACATGATCAAGACCGCTCCTTATGACGCTATGGATCGCCTCGAACCACGAGAAGAGCGCTACAAGATCGAGTGACAAGACCTCTGGCTTCAGGGCTCTGCGGAGCATGTCCTCGGGTCTATGCACGCGGGGGAGATATTCGACGAGTCGGCTATGCCGGTCCGCTATCTCGGCTATGCGACATCGTTCCGTGGTGAGGCGGGTACCTATGGGAAAGATATGGAAGGGATCATCCGTATGCACCAGTTCGATAAGCTCGAGATGGAGTCATTCTCATGCGCTGAGACATCTCACGATGAGCACCTCCTCTTCTCTCTCCTCCAGGAACACCTCATGCAGAGCCTAGAAATCCCGTACCAGAAACTGCAGAAATGTACCTTCGACATCGGGAAGCCAAATGCGAAAGGATCTGACATCGAGGCGTGGTTGCCAGGACAGGGGAAATACCGCGAGACACATACCGCCGACTATATGAGTGACTATCAGGCGCGCCGTCTCCAGACTCGTGTCCGCCGTACTTCGGGAGATGTCGAGCTCATCCATACCAACGACGCTACAGCCTTCGCCTGCGGACGCGCACTCGTCGCGATCATGGAGAACTATCAGAACGCCGATGCGACGGTCACCGTGCCGAAGGTGCTGAGGAATTATATAGGAGGGAAGGAGAGGATTTAGATAATTTACTTCTTTTATGAAAAAATCTTTTCAAGAACTTGCTCTAAAAAATAGACGAGATGTGTTTAATTTAGCTACAGATCAAGAATATATGTCGGTAGGTAGTGAAAATCCAATTGAAGAAATTAAGGATTTTATGTTGACTTGTATTAGGAAAAATCAATTGAGCCTCTCAAGAGAAGAATTGAATGATATATTTACAGCATTTAATAATAAAATTATTGCCTTTAGAAAAAATTTACATAGAAATCTTTTCGGTGATATATGAGTTGATTATGACAAGATTTATCAATACTATGATTCATTTATAGGTGAGTTAATGAATTCTTTTGATCAAAAGAACGAAAAAATTCCTGACTGAAAACCAATCATGACTTGATGAGGCTACATCAATGATTGAAGGATAGAAAGTTTAAAAACTATTTTCTGACAAAGCTTTGATTCATCGAAACTAATTCGTTTATGTGAAGAATTAAATATTGCCTACAATAACCAGTGTTACTATACTGTAGGATTCTTATTGAGAATTATTAAAGATCATATTCCCCCAATTTTTTGAAAAAAATCATTTGCTGAAGTAGCTGCGAATATATGAAATAATAGTGTTAAAAAAAGCCTTCAACATTTAGAAAGCTCTTTAAAGAATATTGCAGATGAGATGGCACATGGACATATCTCGAAAAAAGAGATCCTTCCAAATGAGCAAAGAATATCATTTCAGGCAGATTTAGATGTACTACTTTGACTGATTATTAAGGAGTTATCATAACTTTATGGCCTTCCTCTGTAACTCTCATCTCTCCCTCTCGACCTCCCACATCGAAACTCCTCGATGTATTCTTGTTCCATTTTCGCTCGATATCTGAGTCGATATACATGAGTTTCATGAGGAGTTTTGTCATGCAAATGCCGATCTCTATGTTTCGCCACATCTTCCTACATACGATGAGGAAGTGGCATTTCTCGAAGGCTCGATAGAGAAGATACGATCATGAGAAGAGTTCGAGAACTTCATCCTCGAACGTGAGACCAATAGACTCATCGGCGCATGATGACTACGTATCCTCGAGTCAGGAGAGCTCAATATCGGTATCTGGATACGAGTCTCCGAACACGGGAAAGGATATGCGAGTGAAGTCTACACGGCACTTATCAAGTGGGCAAGAGAGAATACGAGTTCTACTTTTCTGAAGCACTCTGTCCATCCTACAAATACCGCAAGCATGAAACTCGCAGAGAAGTTTGGAGGAGTCCTACAGGAAGGAAAAACAGAAAGAGGACATCTCATATACCATATTCCACTATAATTCCTTGTCCTAGAAGTTTCTTTGCTATCTGCCGAGATATCTATAGCATGAGGGCTTATTAACTTTTTTCTATGTTCACTCGATATCTCATCGCGCTCGGTGTGCTCACACTTTCTGGCTGTACTCTCTCGGATATGGTCACGACTTCAGACAAGTCAGATACTGGCGCAGTCATTCATACTGGCGCAGTCGATACAGGATCGACCGATCACCAGCCACCACTCACAGAGGATATATCAGGAAGTGGGGGAGTGTATTATCCGATATTTCAGGGACTCGAGACTCGGATCATCCCTGTGAAGCATGCTACAGGAGCGACGACGAAGATATCATTTATGAACTCTGAAGCTCAGTCCATGCGTGTCGTCGTGACATTTCCCGCGACTTCTACAGGAGGGAATCTCAGACTCAGTCAGATCGTCATGCCAGATGGAACTATGGATGGTCCATTTGGGACGGATAGCACTGTCACTCTCGCACAACTCGGAGGCTATGAGCTCATATTCCATGAGAACATGATGTCAGGAGATCCCTGGTCAGGAAATGCTATCGTGACGATCACACTCATGGGGAAGTAGGACTTCCTAGTCTACTTTTTTCACGAACTCTGTCCGTAGGATGAGTCATTTTATCTCTGGGATATTCGCGGTGATCTCTTCAGGATCATCGGTGAGACGGATATTTTTCACTTTGGTTCATTTTTTCAGAGTGACTTTTGTTCCTTTCACACTCAGTTCTTTCGTGAGCTGGACAGAGTCTCAGGAGGTGAGCACATTTCCGAATGCATCGGTGACGACGAGGTTTTCCATAGAAGATGAGAGTTATGATGGGATCGAGTATAGCTTTTCTCATAGAGAAGACAAGAAGTTCGCTCACTTTCTCTTGCAATAATCGTCTCATAGATATACTCGGATATATCTATCTCTTTTCATTTTTCTTATGCGAAAATACTTTCTCCTCGCCCTCGCACTCTTCACCATCACATCGACTGCAAGCGCAGCGACTCCGACTCTCGTCTGAGGTGATCGTGATACTCATGGTTGTATCGGATCGGCGGGCTACAAGTGGTCGGCACCTATGAAGCAGTGTATCCGTAGCTGGGAGCACTATACGATCGAGGCTGACGCAGTGCCATCGACAGGAGTAGCGAAAGTCGATACGATGATAGCGAAAAAAGCAGAGAAGATCACTCGAGGATTCTCCTATGATGCAGAGAGAGCGATCGCGAGTATGAGTGGAGAAGTGATCGCGCCAGATCAGTATACACTCTATATCTCCTATGAAGTCGTCTCTACCGGTGCCATCGTGAGTGTGAAGATGTCTGTCTATAGCTACCTCGGAGGTGCGCATGGTATATCTACTCTCTATACATGGAACTATGATACTCAGAAGGGTCGACTCATCCCACTCTGGCGCGTCATCACTCCGACGAAACTAAAACAAGTTGCGAAAAAAACAGAAACATCTCTCGAATCCTATTACCGAGAACAGGGATATGAGCTCGATATGAAGTGGGCACGTGAGTGACTCGATCCG
>CAYVAG010000009.1:0-8750 GCA_964449265.1 uncultured Candidatus Peribacteria bacterium | reverse complement strand
ACCTTCACACTTCTTGCCGATCCCTCAGGAAAGCCGAGCGAAATGATGATCTACTTTGCTGATTACCAGATAGGTCCACATGCTATCGGGATGCCGACAGTGCGTGTCATGTTGCCATCGCTTTCTGTTACTGGCGGACATCAGTAACAAGATCTTTTTGTAATCTCAGATTTTTCTCTATAATTGGATTCTCTATTCATTATTTTTTTCTTATGCGCTATCTTATTTTGCTTACCCTCCTCATTGCCTCAATTCTCGGATTCAGTTCTCTGACATCATCAGTGGGAGCTACGAATACTGTTTCAGGTGAGACTCGCATCACTACTCCAGTCAAACCAAAACCAGTGATCAAAGTGAAGCTCTCAGCTACTGCGAAAGCGAAGCTTCTTGAGGTGAAAAATAAACTCCTCGCCGATATAGCAACTCTCAAAGAAAGTATAGCAAAATATGATGCAGCGATATACGATATTAAGGCAAAAATCGACGCTCGTAAAAAAGCAGGTATCACAGATAATGCTGACCTTAAGGCAAAGATGAATGCACTCATGAAGGCAAAAGCTCAAGCAAAAAAAGACCTCGCTGCACTTCAGATGAAACTCGCATACGTCGAAGCAAAACTCAAATAATACGATGAATAAAAAATCCCCGAATGTTCGGGGATTTTTTATATATGTTTCTTTTCATGATCGAGAAGCCATATTTTTCGCTCCAGTCCACCACCGTATCCGACGAGTTTTCCACTCTTTCCGATGACGCGATGACAGGGGATGAGTATGGGAAAGTTATTGGCATGATTGGCTCCGCCGATCGCTCGTACTGCTTTCGGACTGCCTATCATCGTAGCTTCTTCGAGATAGCTTCGAGTCTCTCCGTAGGGGATCTGTTCGAGTGCTTTCCATGCCTTCATCTGGAACTCAGTTCCATGTGGAGCGAGTGGTATAGTGAAATTTTTTCTCTCTCACTCGAAGTATTCTGAGAGTTCTTCGCGCAATTTTTCTATAAGAGTATTTTCTCATGTTTGTATCTTCTTCCCGAGTCGGTTTTCGAGTATCGCGAGTCTCTTCGAAAGTTCACTATGATCAGCGAACTCGAGGAGATGGAGTGATTTCTCATCTGCGACGGCGATGAGGTCACCGAGAGGAGAGGGGATGAGAGTCTGAAAAATCATAGAGAGAGTATAGTACTTATTCTATTTTCCTCAAAAGTTTTTCTGAATAAATCTTGACCAAATTTGCTTTGCTACGTTGTTGTATTCTCCGCGCTTTTCTAGCTCAGCAATAAATATTTCTCCAATTTTACGAGTAGGTGGAAGTCCTTTTTTTGCAAACTTCTTTACTGAAGATAGTCATACTAGGTATGTGTGAAACCACTTTACATCGATAGCATAGAGAAGATGTGAATTTTTCTCTATAAACTCTTCTAGCTTATGTATATCAGCATAATACTTTTGGAATCCCTCGAAAAACTTTCACTCATTCTTTTTGTGTTCTCTCTCTTTTTCTTCTTCTTTCGTTTTTCTGGCTCTCTCTTCTTCATATTCATAATATGCATTTTCTAGCACCTCTTCGTCAGGAATATTCTTTAGTCCTGAAAAGTAATCCTTACCTCAGGCACCCCCCTCGTATCTATCGAGAATATTTACAACATTATTATTAATGTCTTGCTTCGCGGGTATTTTCGGTCAACGGAATTCACGTATAATGGATTGAGTTATCTGTACTAGCATTTACATATTATATAATAATATTTATAAAAATCAAATATTCCCCCAAAATTTGGGGGAATATTTTACTAGAGTTCTCCGAGTTCTTTCTCGATTTTCTCGAGATCAGATTTTGCCTCAGTATCATCAGGATTTTCCTCGAGGTAGTCCTTCAGATACGCTACAGTCTTCTCGAGTGTATGGCGTTTTCTGATTTTCTCTGCTTCGCTCTGTTTCTTCTCGAGTCGGCGTTTCTCATATTTTTCGAGGTCGACGCCCTCAGGAAGAAGACGAGTGTCAGCAGGAAGTGTGGGAGTCTGATAGTCGGGAAGCATAGCATCCCAGAGGCTCCATGGGCTCCACCAGTCACCGAGATAGGCACGTGGTGCGTAGTCAGGATGTTCGTTCATAAAGACTTGGTAGCTCTCGTAGTCGTCGAAATCTTTTTGGAATGTATGGACTTTGCCATTTACATTCGAGCGGGAAATGACACGTCATTTGAACATAAGTGAAAAAGTTAGAGAGTAAAATGTGCTTTTTCCGATGCTGTATCTCATACTGGTTATTATAGAACCGAGATTCAGGAATATCAGAATTAGCACTTATATATATACGTGCTAATTTTTAAATCAAGAGATTTTCATTGATTTATAGAGAAAAGTATTTTTAAAATAAATAAAAATATATAAATATACTTAGTCAATATATATTCTTCTCTTTTCTCGTAGGCTCTTTGGTTTCCTAGAAGTGATATGCTATTATAGAGTATATAGGCATACTATGCTCCGAATCCCAAAAATACAAAAATACATCGCATCTCTCCTGATCCTAGTGCAGATAGGTTCTAGTCTTTCGAGCTACTCTTCTCCAGAGCAGAGTATTCCTGCTGCCCTGAGAGAAGATGTATCGGTAGATCAGGAGATACACTTCGATATGGATATCCTCCTGCGCGAGCGAGCACTATATGATAGTGAGAATCTCACGAGAGATGATGTCACAGTATTCCAGACGGAGTCCGATCTCATCGGTCCGAGCTACATGATAAGAGAAAAATCAGAAATATATGGGCAAGTCGGAAAGACTCGCATCACGAGCGAACTTCTCGAACGCACTCTCGTCCAAAATGCTCTGCGTACCACTGTCGATCCGAGCACCCTTTCTATCGCTCCAGCGAGAGCAGAGAAGACTCTCTCTGCACGAGCAAAATTTCTCCTCGGAAAATCTCTCGCTTCTCCCGAAAAGGCAGAGGTTCTCACTTTCGAGTTCGGTATCGAAGATACGCACCTCATATTCTCTGAGCCAGTCAGACTCTCAGTCGATACTCCCGATATCCCAAATGGTACCGAGATCACGCTCTCTGTGCTTCATGCATGAGATCCTGACTGGAACACTTCTGGACTCATGACTGACTCTCATGGCTCATGTCTTCCCGATGGGAGTGCTTCTGTTCCTGCGACACGAGCCTATGTCTCATGAGGAAAGGTCGAGTTCTTCACGTGTGGAGCGTCGACGTTTTCTCTCGGATACGTGCCTGGAGTGGACTTCCCGAACAACACGGTATGGTCCACATCTCTCGATGCAGCAGGTAAACTCATCCTCGCCTGACAATTCACCACCGTCGCCTGAGTCGCTCGTAACCGTGTTGCTCGAGTCGATGCCTCCTGAGCTCTCGACACGACCTTCGCTGATCCCGTTGTGAATAATATCGTCTATGCTTCTGCTGTCCAAGCAGATGGAAAAGTCCTCATCGGATGAGCCTTCACCGGAGTCACAGGAACAGGGAGAAATCTCCTCGCTCGCCTCAACTCAGATGGAACTCTAGATGCAGCCTTCAATGCCAACATCACCTTCGTCGCCTGAAACCAAGTCCGAGCTATAGCAATCCAGTCCGATGGAAAAATCCTCATCGGAGGAATATTCACCGTCGTCTGATGAGTCGCGAGAAATCGTATCGCTCGCCTGAACACGGATGGTACTCTCGATCTCACCTACAATCCCAATGCCAATAATGCTGTCTATGCGATCACGCTCCAGCCTGACGGAAAGGCACTCATCGGGTGAGCCTTCACGAACGTCGTCGCCACCGCACGAAATAGACTCGCACGAATCAATACATGAGGAACTCTCGATGCCACCTGGAACCCCAACTCGAACAATACTGTCTGGGATATAAAACTTTTCTCTGACAATACCGTCGCTCTCGCCTGACAATTCACCACCATGGGATGAGTTGCGAGAAACCGTATCGCCAAAGTCTCTGCTCTCTGAGCCCTCGATCTCGCCTACAATCCCAATGTGAACAATACCGTCTTTGCTCTCACTGTAGAATCCAATAATAATCTCATCCTCGCCTGACAATTCACCACTGTCACTGCTATAGGGAGAAATCGTATAGCGAGACTCACTTCCACATGAGTGCTTGATGGTACATTCAACCCGAATGCAAGTAACACGGTCTATACACTTACCAAAAAGCTCGACTCTACGATCGCTATAGGATGAGCGTTTACTACTGTCTACAATGTCGCCAATAGCTATATCACCTATGCTTTCCCGACAGGACTACTCGACTCAAGGTACAACCTCCGAACCAACTCTACAGTATGGTCCGTGTCACCCTACTCAGCCAATCGCGTGATCCTCGCCTGACAATTCACCACCGTCGCCTGAGTCGCTCGTAACCGTGTTGCTCGAGTCGATGCCTCCTGAGCTCTCGACACGACCTTCGCTGATCCCGTTGTGAATAATATCGTCTATGCTTCTGCTGTCCAAGCAGATGGAAAAGTCCTCATCGGATGAGCCTTCACCGGAGTCACAGGAACAGGGAGAAATCTCCTCGCTCGCCTCAACTCAGATGGAACTCTAGATGCAGCCTTCAATGCCAACATCACCTTCGTCGCCTGAAACCAAGTCCGAGCTATAGCAATCCAGTCCGATGGAAAAATCCTCATCGGAGGAATATTCACCGTCGTCTGATGAGTCGCGAGAAATCGTATCGCTCGCCTGAACACGGATGGTACTCTCGATCTCACCTACAATCCCAATGCCAATAATGCTGTCTATGCGATCACGCTCCAGCCTGACGGAAAGGCACTCATCGGGTGAGCCTTCACGAACGTCGTCGCCACCGCACGAAATAGACTCGCACGAATCAATACATGAGGAACTCTCGATGCCACCTGGAACCCCAACTCGAACAATACTGTCTGGGATATAAAACTTTTCTCTGACAATACCGTCGCTCTCGCCTGACAATTCACCACCATGGGATGAGTTGCGAGAAACCGTATCGCCAAAGTCTCTGCTCTCTGAGCCCTCGATCTCGCCTACAATCCCAATGTGAACAATACCGTCTTTGCTCTCACTGTAGAATCCAATAATAATCTCATCCTCGCCTGACAATTCACCACTGTCACTGCTATAGGGAGAAATCGTATCGCGAGACTCACTTCTACCTGAGTACTTGATACGACATTTGACCCCAATGCGAATAATATAGCCTACACTCTTGCGAAAGATACCGATGGGAACCTGTTGGTTGGTGGAACATTCACCACTCTCGGCATAAAATCAGTTCCATTTTTTTCCTGGATTGGGCTCGCTATCCCCGATACAACACCACCACAGATAATCTCTACGACTCTCGGATCTGGTGCGCTCCTACCGATCGGGAATTTCTCTGTCACGACTGCCTATACCGATACTGGCGCTGGGATCAACACTGCGTGAGTGTCTGTCACACTGGAGCGCTGGAGTGGTGCTCTCTGGGGAGCCAATATTGCACCGACGTATCTCTCAGGAAGCGCGAGTATCACGACTTCGACAGGTATACATACATTCCAGGGCGTGCCGTATGGGAAATACCGATACCGTATGAATGTTCCTGATATCAGCGGAAATACAAGCATGATCGAGCGTATATTCTACATAGATGCGATCGACTGGGTCATCAGTCAGCCGACTGTCGCGATCGGGAATATTTCTCCACTCATAGGGCAGTACTCCGCTCCGAGCGAACTGACTATCACAGTGCAGACAGTGTGAGTGCCGTTTGATCTCTTTCTCTCAGGAAGTCTCATGACCTACTCTGGTACGACTATATCGCACTGGACGGGCACGGGTGGATATGGCTATGAGAAATACGCAAGCGGCTATACAAATACTCTCTCGAGTCTCGCATCATGATGGGTGAATATCGCATCCCAGACAGGAGCGATCAATACCAATGGTGATAGAAATATCTATACATATCGTATCCAGTATGGTGCTCTCGTAGGCGCAGATCAAGAGGCAGGAGACTATCAAGCTCTCGTAGGCATGAGGATCAATCTGGCATATTAGAGAGTATATGCTATTTTTTAAAAAATATTGACAAATAATATAAATTCTATAATATACACAACATTCATTAATCTAATTATTATGGATTTGTACGAAAAACTTCTTTCAGATGAAACATTTACCTGACCACTTTGACTTGACCCGAAAAAAACTCCTCTGGCGGATATATGAGGTATAGTCGAACAAAATTGGGACTTCACAAGTGGATTGGGGGTTGTGACTTCGATGACAAATAGCGTAAGAAAATTGCTTGATGATGATAAAGATATTATTCCAGAATCTGTACTGAGTCTATCACAAAAGAGTCTATGATTTGCTGAACAATTTTTTGCTGTAGATAATTATCCTGCAATGTTGAGATTGTTTTCGGTAACATTCAATCAGATATGAAACTGAGCACTATCAAGCTCATCAAGTCTCATACTTACTTCCGCTAAGCAAGTTAATGGTATTTTGAGTTCACTTTTTGATCCTCTGGTTTCTACTTGATGAAAAAGGTTACCGGATGGTACAACGATTAATATAACGAATAGCTCCCGAGATAGTAAGGCGGTGGCATATTATATGCTCTACCATACTCCTCATTGAAAAAGAGTGCTTTGAGAGTTACAAAAATATCTCCAAAATCAACAATCATTGCCTGTAGCATAAAAAATTCTTCCTCCTTTGGAGGATTTTTTATTGTCTTTCCCCCCCTTTTCGCTACACTCTTCGTCATGATCCAAGACGAAGCATTCGACATACTTGCGATGGGGCAAAATGTCTTTCTCACCTGAGCTGCAGGAAGCGGAAAGACATTTCTCGTGAACCGATTTGTCCGCCACTGTCATGAGCATGGTATCGGTATCGCGATCACCGCTTCGACCGGGATAGCCGCGACGCATATCGGAGGGATGACCATACACTCCTGGAGTGGACTCGGTATACGAGATACCCTCTCCGATGACGATATCGACGACATCGTCTCTCGGGAATACCTCGTGAAGCGCTATGCGAAGACCTCGGTGCTCGTGATCGATGAGATTTCTATGCTTTCAGGGGCATTTCTCTCGAATCTCGATAGACTCCTGCGCTCAGCTCGGGTCTCGCCACTTCCATTCTGAGGCATACAACTTGTGCTTGTAGGAGATTTCTTCCAGCTTCCTCCGGTTTCACGAGACTCTTCGTCTGTCGAGTTCGCCTTCGAGCATCCGATCTGGCGTGAGGCTCGCCTCATCCCGTGTGTCCTCACGACGCAGTTTCGCCAAAATGACTGAAAAAATGGAGAAGATCCGCTTCTCACAATTCTCAATGAAATCCGCTCTGGAAGAGTATCGCACCACTCTCTCGATCTTCTCGAATCACGCAATATCAGAGTCACCACCGAAGATCATACCGAGCTCTTCACTCGGAATGTCTCGGTCGACGGGTACAATAAAGAACGACTCGATGCGATCGGGGGAGATATATTCGTCTTCGAGATGCACTCGAAAGGATCACTTCCTCTCGTCGAAGCTCTGAAAAAATGATGTCTTGCTCCCGAGACGCTCGTCCTGAAGGTCTGAGCTCGTGTCATGTTCGTGAAAAATAACTTCGAAGCCTGATATGCTAATGGTTCGATCGGGCATATCACTGGGCGACACGAGTGACTGCCGATTGTCGAGCTTGCTGACGGGACGAGTATCATAGCGGACTATGTGAGCTGGGGGGTAGAAGAATGAGGGAAGATCAAGGCTGAGATAACCCAAGTTCCCCTGCGTCTTGCATGGGCTATCACCGTGCATAAGTCTCAGGGAATGACTCTCGACTCTGCGGTCATGGATCTTTCCGATGCATTCGTGGCGGGGCAGGGGTATGTCGCTCTCTCACGTGTACGCTCACTCGACGGACTCATCCTAAAGTGACTCAATCGTCGAGCCCTCGAGATCGACTCTCGAGTTCGTGAGTACGATGAGCTCCTTTCTCAGGCATCGGATCGGGCATCTGAGAGACTTGCTGATCTCTCGCTCAAGGATCGAAAAGAAAAAACTGATGCTGCTATCATCCGTCTTGGTGGCGTCACCGAGAAACTCGATCTCTCACTGAAATCGAAGAAATCTCCGAAGCTTGCTACCCATGAAGAAACCTATACTTTTATCCAACAGGGAATGGATATCGAGTCTATCGCGAATGTTCGCGATTTAAAATTTTCGACGATTATTGCTCATATCGAGAAGCTTATCGAAGAATGAAAAACGCTTAATCTCGAAAATCTCCGACCACTCGATGAGGATAGACTCACTACAGTCCTCGCTATCTTTCGAAAACTCGATACCACGAGCCTCTCGCCCGTGAAAGAATACCTCGAAGAGGAATATGATGAGATATATGACTATGATGAGATACGACTGGCGAGATTGTTTTTATAGCGTAGTCTCATATTACCTGTTTTGTCATCCCGAAGGGATCACTTTCAAGCTCACCTTATGAGAATTTGGTAAACTTTATACATATACATGCAAGGAAAAGAGATTCCTCCGCTCCGCTCGGAATGACAAAAGGGAAAATTTTGTGAATATTGTTTAGTAAGGAATTTACGATGATAGCTATTTCTCAGAATCTTCGTATACTCTTTTTGTCACCTTTTTTTTATTCTGACGTCTCTTCTCTTAGAGACATGGTTATCATTTATTTCTCTTATACATATTATCTATGAATGCTTCTCTCGTTTCTGCGCTCATCGTAGGTA
>CAYVAG010000008.1:15761-56315 GCA_964449265.1 uncultured Candidatus Peribacteria bacterium | reverse complement strand
GTCGTCTGTGGGCGAGATGAGACAGCACTCACCTTTTCTCAGATGAGACTATTGAGAAATGTGGATTTCCCCGCATTGGGACGACCGACGATAGCAACATATCAGACTTTTGGCATTATGATTGGATTTTTAGAGTATAGGGGAACTCGACTCGCTCTTCGACCACTCGGAGCTCTTCAGAGAAAACTCATCCGAGCTCTTCGAGGTACTTCACGACGTCTTCGACGAGGTCTTCTGGACCAGAGGCTCAAGCGGTGACTCCGACAGAAGAGGCTCACTCGAACCATACTCTATCTATATCTTCTCGGGAGTCAATGAGATAGGACCTCTTTCCCATCTCCTCTGCGACATGGCGAAGCTTCGATGAGTTGGAGCTATTTTTCGATCCCACGACGAGGACGATATCGACACGCTCTGCGAGGACTTTCACGGCTTTCTGTCTATTGGTGGTCGCGTAGCAGATATCTCCTGCCTTCGGGAGGACGATGTCAGGGAATCTCTCTTGGATTTTTGCTATCAGGCTCGCCGTATCATCGACTGAGAGGGTCGTCTGAGTCAGAAGAGCAAGATCTCATGCTCTATTTGGTATTTTTTCTATGTCTTCCTCTTTCTCGATCAGAGTGAAGTACTGCTCCCCCTCATCCATGACTCAGACGGCTTCTTGGTGTCACTTCTTCCCGATATAGAGTATATGATAGCCCTTCGCGATGAAGTCTCGGGCTTCGCGGTGGACCTTCTCGACGAGCGGACAGGTCGCATCGATCCATCGCATATTCCTCGATCGAAGCTTAGCAAAATAACTCGGACCTGTCCCGTGGGCAGATATGACGACGAGAGAATTAGGAGGGATTTTCTCGAGATCAGGCTCAAATATGACTCCCTTGCGCTCGAACATCTTCACGACAAAAGTATTGTGGATGATCTCATGATTCACATATATCGGTGCGGGATGTGTCGCTACGACTTCCATGAGCATACCGACAGCACGATGGACTCACGCACAGTAGCCACGGGGATAGGCGGTGAAGAGAGAGAAAGACATATTATTTTTTATTTTTCCACTCATTTACTTTTCTTCTGAGGGTTTCGCTTGCTTTCACAGGATTTTGCCAGACTTGGACATCTCCATCGTAGACGACCGTCGGACCTTCCTTGCATCGTCCCTGACAAAGACAGGTCTCGAGAGTGAGCTCTTCTGGATAGGAGTAGAATGCCCTATCTCACTCGAGCCGCGTCATGACGAAGTTCGAGAATCTCTCACTACAGGACCGACCGGTACAGATTTTTACCGTTTTTGGTTGCATGTCGTGGATTATAGGAAAAATGGAGGGAAA
The DNA here is from genome assembly GCA_964449265.1 of uncultured Candidatus Peribacteria bacterium. GTDB lineage: Bacteria > Patescibacteriota > Gracilibacteria > BD1-5 > UBA2023 > JAGOMW01. Next base: position 54,981 of record CAYVAG010000008.1, on the reverse strand, counting down.
GGCAATATGAAGAAAAAATCCCCTCATTGCTGAAGGGATTTTCTTTGTTATATCTATGCATCTTCCTCATCTTCTTCGAATTTCACTCCACGTTCTGTACGGATTTTCTCTGTGATATTGTTCGGCACATGCGCGTAGTGAGCAAATTCCATCACATAGGTCGCACGACCCTGAGATGATGAGCGGAGATCTGTCGAGTATCCGAACATTTCTGCGAGAGGGACATGCGCGCGGATGATTTTTGCCATACCTCGCTCTGTCATTTCGATGATCTGTCCACGTTTACTATTGAGATTTCCGAGGACATCTCCCATATACTCTTCTGGAGTGTTCACTTCGACGAGCATGATCGGTTCGAGGAGGACTGGGCGAGCCTTCTTCGCTGCCTGGCGGAACGCCTTGATCGCCGCCATACGGAAGGCAAGCTCATTCGAGTCGACATCGTGGTACGATCCGAATGTGAGAGTAGCCTTCACATCAACGATCGGATATCCAGCGATGATACCACGAGTATATGCTTGGATGAGACCTTTTTCTACTGCTGGGATGAACTCTCGTGGGATCACACCTCCGACAACCTTATTCACGAATACTGTCTCTCATTTCAATCCTTCTGGATCTGCAGCACGCATCTCTGGAGTGATCGGCTCAAATGTGATGACGACGTCACCAAACTGTCCTCGACCTCCTGATTGCTTTTTGTGGACTCCACGCTCATCAGTCACAGTCGCATTGATCGTCTCGCGATATGCTACCTGTGGAGCGCCGACATTGGCTTCGACCTTGAACTCACGCTTCATACGATCGACGAGGATCTCGAGGTGGAGCTCTCCCATACCTGCCATGATCGTCTGTCCTGTTTCAGCATTTGACGATACACGGAATGACGGATCTTCTTCGGCAAGCTTATTGAGAGCCATACCCATTTTTTCCTGATCTGCCTTCGTCTTTGGTTCTACAGAGATAGAGATCACTGGCTCTGGGAATACCATGCGTTCGAGGACGATCGGCTTGTTCTCATCACAGAGAGTGTCACCAGTCTTGGTATCCTTGAGTCCGATCACCGCACCGATATTTCCTGCAGGGATTTCTTCGATTTCTGTACGGTTGTTCGCGTGCATCTGGAGGAGGCGTCCGATACGCTCACGCTCTCCTGAGACAGAGTTCAGGACATACGATCCAGATTTCAGAGTTCCAGCATAGACACGGACAAATGTGATACGTCCGACGAATGGATCGGTCATGATCTTAAAGGCGATCGCACCGAGAGACTCGTTCGGATCTTGCTTGAGCGTGATCTCCTTCTCAGCATCATCGGGATCAGTACCAGTGATCACCCCACCCTTGATATCGAGAGGTGATGGGAGGAAATCGACGACCGCATCGAGAACGAGTTGGACTCCCTTGTTCATGAGGGCTGATCCACACATGAGTGGGTAGAGCGCATCGGAGATGACTCATTTTCGTATACCTTCTTTGATCTCCTCTTCTGTGAGGGTACCAGCATCGAAAAATTTATTCATGAGCTCATCACTCTGCTCTGCAGCCTTCTCGATAAGTTTCGCGTTCCACTCTTTCGCCTGAGCGATATGGGACTCAGGAATCTCGAACTCGACCACCTTCTCACCCATAGCTCCTTCGAATCGGTATGCCTTCATATTGATGAGGTTGATGATTCCAGTGAAGTCATTCTCCTGACCGATAGGAAGCTGGATCGGGATGACCTTGTTTCCAGCGAGACGCTTCACGATAGACTCATAGGTCATCATGAAATCCCCTCCTGTCTTATCCATCTTATTAGCGAAGGCGATGCGAGGCACTCCATATTTATCTGCTTGCTTCCATACGGTCTCAGACTGTGGCTCTACACCCTGTGAAGAGTCGAATACCGCTACAGCACCATCGAGTACTCGCATAGAACGCTCTACTTCGATCGTGAAGTCGACGTGTCCTGGGGTATCGATAAGATTGAGCTGGATACCTCTCCATGTCGTAGTCGTCGCTGCTGAAGTGATCGTGATACCACGCTCCTTCTCCTGCTCCATCCAGTCCATAGTCGCTCCTCCATCGTGGACTTCACCGATCTTATGGTTGATACCAGTATAGAAAAGGACGCGCTCAGAAGTAGTCGTCTTTCCCGCATCGATATGGGCACAGATACCGAAATTTCGGATCATTTTCAGGTCTTTGGTGGTAGCCATAAAAAGTAATTAAAAATATATGATATAAAAATCGCGGGAATAATATGGAAAAAGGGGCGAATGTCAAAAGGAGTTTTCGAGGAGGGAAAGTAAGAAGTTTTTGTTGACTTATCCCCCCCCCCCGCGATATACTGAACTCTCTTTACTATTTAATTTCATTTTTATGGAAGAGAATCAAAAAGCTACTTATACATTTCGAGATAAATATTTGGAGACCTCAAAGGAAGAGAGAATTAGTCGGGGAGAATTTATATTTCGTCTTACTTTTTTATGAATCTTTTTTTGGGTCCTACGATTTATACTTTTTATACCTTTTGCAATTTTAGCGAACCCTCACGTCACTATCAGTACAGTTTTAGGGTTTTTAATAGAGTTATTATTTGCTGGGTATTTTCTTTTTGTCTTAAAATTCTTTAAGGTTCAAATCCTGAAAAGGATTTATGACTGCTGATGAAGTAAAAAAATTATATTAAACATAATTAATATTACCTGTTTTATCATAATTTTCGTTTATAGCTGACTTCTCCGATCGTTACTCATGTTATTAGCTGAGACTCAGTACATTAGTTTATTTTCTATACTGAATCATTTTTATTATATTTTTAAAGCATCTTTAGTTATACTAGCTATAACTTTAATAATCTTATCACTTAAGAAATCGACTAGTCCCTCTTAAGTTAATTTAAAGGCTTTCCGCCTATCATTAATCTTCAGTATCTCCTCTTTCACTCCCTCACCCACTGCATCGATGATCCCCACATGTCGGTCGATCTCCGCTTCGAGAAGCATCCCTTCGGCCGTAGAGGCATCGATGCCCCGAGACTGGAGGTAGAAGAGAGACTCTCCAGATATACGGTGGATGCGACAGGAGTGGCCACCTTCGATCGAGTCTGTCGCGACTTCGAGGACAGGACGTCACTTCACTTTTGCACCGTTTCCGAGAAGGATATTGGTCTGGTCGACACGCAGTTTCACTCGCTCACATCACATCATGACCTTTCCGACTCCATCGAGCTCGATCGTGGAACTATCTGTAGCGAGTCCGAGGATTTGCAGTGAAGCATCAGTATCAGACCCTTCGATAAAAACGGACATTTCGAGAACCATATTCGCTCATGTCGCGACTCCAGCTCAGCGGAACACCGCTCACTCTTCGAGGATGAATATTCGAGTATATTTCCCTTCATCTTTCGGGAAGAGGAGATATTTCTGACACTCTCATTTTCTGATCCTGATCTCACGAAATCGCTCTTCTCATCGGTCGAGAAGAGGAGGATTTTCGGTATGGATTATGGGATTATCGCAGTACATATATGGGGAGTATAGGGAGAGAAGGACAAATGGCAAAGAGAAATCTTTGGAAATTATGAGAATTTTTGATATGATAATACTGTTTTATATCCGTTTCTCTTTTCTGTTCGAAAAATCGACGGGGTTCGGGGTGGCAATGATCTGAAAATAAAGTATAGAGAATGAAAGAGTGAAAACTCCGTTGCCACCCCGAGACTTTTGGATACTTTTGGTCACAAAAGTATCATAAGAAAAATCATGTCCAATCCGAAAAATATCATCACCTACGAAGTCGCTGTCGACAGAGCCAACGAAAAAGGCGTTTTCGTCGCGCGTGAGATGCTCTCGACGCTTCATCATGCCATCGAACATGGAACACCGTGGTGGCAATTTTGGAAATCGAAACAATCTCCAGTCTTTCGATTCGAGATCATAGCATCGGCTGGGCAGATACGATTTTTCATATCGACTGATGCTCTATATGCGTCATTCCTGACAGGACAGATCTATGCTCACTACAGCGATATCGAGCTTCGCGAATGTGCACCGATCCTCGAGAAAAATGCCGACTACAGGACCAGGGAGATCGCACTCGCCCATCACTCACTCGATCCGATCAAGCTCTATGTGAATATGAAAGATCGTACGGAGAAGGAGTCCGTCGATCCCCTCTCATCGCTCACGAGTGCTATGGGGAAGATAGCGAAGGGTGATAGTGGCGGATTTATCTTTGACTTCGCGCCGATCGCTGACTCTGTCTGGCGGACGGAAGGGAAACGACACATCTGGACTTCACACATGATTCCTGACTCTCTGCGTCTCCATATACTCCACTTCTGGTCATGGATCGGATGGATATTCCTCCCCATATCATTTTCTCTGAAGCTCGTCTCTTTCCTCGTTCCAAAAGATGAATCAGAGGATGACCACAAACATGAGTGAAAAGATGGGAAGGAAAAAGTCGAATCCAAACTCGAGAGCTTCGGCTACAGCGTGAAGATCCGGGCGATCAAAAATGCTCGAGATCCTATAAGTGATGACCTCATCCTGAAGGAACTCTCAGGGAGTATGAATATCTTCGCGAACCCGAGTGGGAACTCCTTCGTGATGAAGAAGATGCACACGCTTCATGCGCTCCCAGAACTCAAGAAACTCCCGAAATCCGCGATGATCCTCTCGGTCACTGAGCTCGCTGGCATCATCCATCTCCCCACGCTCTATGTGAAAACTCCTGGAATTCACTGGGTGACAACACGGAAATTCGAACCCCCACACGATCTCCCATCGGTCGAAGCACCGAACACCCCGATCGGTATGGCGAACTATCGTGGAGGAGAAGTCGCATTTTGACTCCAGCCCGTCGATCGAGCGCGACATGCCTACATTATCGGAAAGACGGGAATGGGAAAGTCGACCCTTCTCGAGAACATGATCTACCAAGATATCCTCTCAGGTCGTGGAGTCGCGGTCATCGACCCCCATGGTGATCTCGTCGAGACGATCCTCGCCAATATCCCAAAATCACGGACCAATGATATCGTCCTCTTCGATCCTGCGGATCAGGACTATCCGATCGCATTCAACATGCTCGATAATCCTCATCCCGAACTTCGTCCAATCGTCGCGGGAGGGCTCGTGTCGATATTTAAGAAGATGTTTGCGGAGAGCTGGTGACCACGCCTCGAGTATATTTTGCGCAATACTATCCTTACCCTTCTCCTCATCCCGGAGACGACGCTTATTTCTATTCCGCTCATGTTAACACATGAAGCATATAGGAAAAAAATAGTAGCTAAGATCAACGACCCGATCCTCGTACAGTTCTGGAATGAAGAATTCGCGAAGATGACTCCGAGTATGCAGAGCGAGGCGATCAATCCTATACTCAATAAAGTCGGCCAATTCCTCTCATCTCCGATACTCCGAAATATCCTCGGTCAGCCGAAAAACCCTTTTTCTCTCCGGTGGATCATGGACAATGGAAAGATATTTCTCGTGAACCTGTCGAAATGACGTATCGGGGAAGACGCATCAGCCCTTCTCGGAGCGATGATGGTGACCAAGTTCCAGATCGAAGCGATGACCCGAGCCGACACTCCCGAAGAGAAACGCCGAGATTTCGGACTCTATGTCGACGAGTTTCAGAATTTCGCGACAGACTCCTTCGCGACGATCCTCTCCGAAGCTCGTAAGTATAAGCTCTCGCTCACCATGGCGAACCAGTATATCGCTCAGATGGCGGAGACAGTACAGGGAGCGGTATTCGGAAATGTCGGAACGATCCTCTCATTCCAGGTAGGATATCATGATGCTGTGACGCTCGCAGAAGTCTATGGAGGGGAGGATATCATCACCCCTCAGGATCTCACGAACTTAAAAAAGTACGATATCTATACCAAGCTTCTCATCGACGGTATGCCGTCTCCCGTATTCTCTGCGACGACCTATGCACCACTCAGGGAACGTATAGATGTGCCTCCACAACAATCGAGAGATGTCCTCCTAAAAGTCTCTCGCGAGAAATACACGAAGAAAAAGGATTTCGTGGAGAAGAAAATATTCGAAAATATCGACAAAATCCGAGAAGAAGAGAAGAAATACCGAGAAGAGAAAGAGGCCTACAAAGAGAAAATGAAAGAAGAAAAAAAGAAAATCTAGTGAATTAGAGACCTACTTGGCGAGCGATAGTATCAGCATATTTTTTCCCATCAGGCAGGCGTCTTGCTGGTTTACGTCGAAGATTTTTTTGTACCTTAATACCAGTTGCTTGTTCGACCATACCTAAAGACTCTAAGAAAGCGGTCTTAGCTTCTATAAAATATTTTTCTTGAAGAACATATATTCGGTGATCTGGTGTGGTGGTAAAAAAATGTGGGTATGCTGCCTGCATCTTGCTCCAGGCAGTTCGATATTTCTGTCATCTATAGTTTCCTACCGTTTGCATAAACTCTGTATAGGAAATATAAGCTGGAACAATTTTTTTGTTTCTGGCTTTTTGGGATTTGGATTTCTTTTTGGGATATGGGCATTCTTGATCTCTATAATTTTTACTACACCTTCTCTCGTGAAGGTGATGGTTCTTTGAGATCAGCGTAGATTTTCTCTGTACAAGTCATAGGAAAGCTCTTTCAGGAATACTGAAACAAGTCACACAGAGACACCCAAGAGTTTCGCAATCTGTGTGGAAGTTCCATCTCTAAGAGAAAGGAGCTTATCTTCGAGTGTCAGCTCTACCGATTCAGGATGTTCTCAGAGATCGAGAGTATCATTTCATGGCATAAAGTTATTTTATCATACTTTTTACATTTATCAATATATCCTTCTCTCGAAAATTGCTTTTTTCTCTCTTTCTGCTAAAGTAGGAGTATAACTTCTCGTATGATCAAAATCATTTTCTCTCTTCTTGCAACCCTCCTTCCTCTTATAGGAGTATTCGCAGCTCCGACAGATGCGGATCTCAATCTCAGAAAAGAGTCAGTCACCACTACTTCTGCCTCTCGTGACACACTCGATACATTCATCGGTGGAGTGAGTGAGTTTTTTTTCACACCCAGTACTGCCGGAGATTCGGTGAAAAATACCTTTATCACTGTCGCCTTTGGTCTGAAAAATTTCTTCATTGCGATAGCAGTGATATTTCTCATCATCGCTGTCATGAAGCTCCTCTTCTCTTGGGGAGAAGAGGAAGAAGTGAAAAAATGGCGGAGAAATATCATATGGACCTCTGTGGGTATATTTTTCATGCAGATAGCCACATCGCTCTGGAAACTGCTCTATTTCGAGCAAGGTGATGGACGAGGCATCAATGGTAAACTCGGTTGGCAGTTCTGGACCAATGTCTTTGAACCGATCGTAAATGTCCTTCTCCTTTTAGCTGGATTCGGATTCATACTTATGATGGTCTATGCCTTCTATATGATCATCACAGGATGATGAGATGAGGAGAAGGTGAAAAAATGAAAAAAAGTCGTCATCTATGCGATAGTAGGATTTCTCCTTATCCGTATACCGAAACTCTTCGTCACCGCAATCTATGGGGAACCCTCAGTAGCGTGTAAAGACACGAATTGGCTGACATGGGGAAACTGTATGATGGGTGAGAAAAAACTCGAATGAGCGCTCAAGATATTCGGAAATATCCTCACGTATGTGAATGGTTTTATTATGCTTATATGTGTCATCCTCATTATCTACGCGGGATGGCTAGTACTCATATCTGCTGGGGATGAGGAGAAGCTGAAGAAAGCAAAAAACACCGTCATCTATATCGCTCTCGGACTCACCATACTCGTGGCTGGTCATGCGATATTTCGGTTCTTTATTCTCAGAGGATAGTTTGCATTTTTAGGCCATTTCAGATATACTTTCCTTATGAATTGGACCGAAGCGATCGTCATCATCCTGGCTACCTGTATCATCTCAGGAAGTGTCTATTTCTCTATGCGTCGCAGGATTGCTCAGAAACGATCCCTCGAGATGACATTTCTGCGAGTTATCATAGCACGTAAGGACTCAGACCAAGATGAGAAAAAAGAAACGATAAAGGACTTCCGAGAACAAATATCGATCATGGAACAGCTCCTCGCGAGTCTGAAATCACTCTACTCGAGTACGATTCTTGGTTGGCTCTTCGGTCAAGAGTACCTCTCTCTCGAGTACGTCGCCCATAAGCAGGAGATATATTTCTATATCGTCGCTCCGAAACGCGCAAAACTCCTGGTAGAGAAGCAAATTCTTGGGTTTTATCCTGATGCCTTCATCGAAGAGACTGATGAAGTGAATATATTCGAAGGACGAAAGGTCGTTCGGGGTGAGATCATGAAGCTAAAAAAATGACAAGAATACCCGATCCGCACCTACCAGAAACTCGAAACTGATTCGATCAACGCTATCCTCTCCGCTATGGCGAAGATGACAGAGGATGAATCTGCAGTGATACAGATACTCATGCGTCCAGTAGATGATGACTGGCAAGAGAGCGTGAAAAAGAAAATCAGAAAAAATGATCAGAAAAAATGAGGATCTCACTTTTCTTACAATCCTCTCGAATGGCTTGGAGCACTTGTCGAGATTTTCACTCGTGATCCGAGTGATGAGAAACCTCAGGCAGAGGAACAAAAAGACGAAGATCCTATGGACGATGAAGGTCTCATGAAAGAAAAAGTGAAAAAAACAGGATATCGTACCACCATACGCATCATAACGACAGGGAATGATGAAGAATCAGTGTATGCTGAACTTCAGAATATCATTTCTGCATTTTCCCAGTTTGCCTCTCCTGCGTACAATAAGTTCAAGCCCGTCAAAAGAAAATCCCTCCCCCTCCTCATACGTCACTATATTTTCAGACAGTTCGCCTGGTGGCAAAATGCTCCCGTCATGAACTCTGAAGAACTCGCGACACTCTTCCACTTCCCTTCGAGCAAGTACAATAAGCAACCAGAAATCCGCTGGCAGAGATTCAAGCTGATCAAAGCACCGACGAATATCCCAAAAGAAGGGCTCTATATCGGAGACAATATTTTCCGTGGAGAAAAAAAACCAATCTTCATGAAAAACGAAGATCGGTTTCGTCATTTCTACGTCATCGGTCAGACTGGTACAGGGAAGTCATCTATCCTCTCTGTGATGGCACGTCAGGACCTGAAGGCAGATAGGGGTATCGCCGTACTCGATCCCCATGGAGATTTCGCACAGGGACTCCTCGATTTCATACCAAAAAGTCGAGCCGACGATCTCATCTACTTCGATCCCTCGGACCTCTCTCGTCCGATGGGACTGAATCTCCTCGAAGCAAACACCGACGACGAGAAGCAAATGGTCGTTGCTGATGCGACAAATATCATGATCAAGCTCTTCGGAAATGAGATATTCGGTCCGCGTATCCAAGATTACTTCCGCAATGGATGTCTCACCCTGATGGACTATCCTCAGGGATGAGCGATCACGGATCTCATACGTCTCTTCACCGATGATAACTTCCAGAGAGAGCGCAGGACGACCCTTAAGAATGCAGTAGTAAAAGCCTGGTGGGACTATACCTATGCGAAGATGGGTGATCGTGAGAAGGGCGAGATCATCCCCTATTTTGCTGCGAAATTCGGACAATTCATTACCAATACGCTCATGCGAAATATCGTCGGTCAGACAAAATCTGCCTTCGATATCACTGAGATCATGAATCAGGAAAAAATTCTTTTGGTGTCACTCTCGAAGGGTATCCTCGGTGATCTCAACTCCAATCTTCTTGGTCTTATCCTCGTCTCGAAGATCCAGATCGGAGCAATGAAGCGGCAACAAATGGCAGCAAGCGAACGAAAGGACTTTTTTCTCTATATCGATGAATTCCAGAACTATATCACCGACTCGATAGAGTCTGTCCTCTCAGAAGCTCGTAAGTATCGTCTCGGTCTGGTCATCGCACATCAGTATATCGGTCAGCTCGAGAAATCAGATGCCCTCACTAAATCGAGTCTCAATCTGAAGTGAGCGATATTCGGTAACGTAGGAACCATCATGAGTTATAAGCTCGGTGCTGAAGATGCGGAGTTCATGGCAAAACAATTTGCTCCCACATATAGCGAACAAGACTTCGTCAATATGGATAAGTTCAAGGCAGCGGTGAAGCTCTCGGTCGAAGGTCAGCCTACTCCAGGATTCAGTCTCTCGGTACCGCTTCCGTGGCTCGAGAAGTGAGATCCTATGACAGGAAAGGCCTTGAAAGAGCTCTCACGACTCAAGTATGGACGTGAGCGGGAATTTGTCGAAAAAGAAATTATCTATCGTATCGGTGCCGTATAATCTCATGCGAAAAATCACCCTCTTCATTCTCATTGTTCTCAACCCTATTTCTTCTTTTGCGGAGGAACCAGCGTGTCTCGATAAGACGAGTTATGCGTGCTATGAGGAGAATCGAGAAAACTTCTGTGACGCTAGAGAACTCGAGTGGAACAAGGAGAGTACGAACCTCTGAGTAGCAAGTCTACCATATAGCAAGATAGATTCTATAGCTGAAAATATATCGAAAATAGAAGCAAGCGCCTCGACGGATGATATGAAGACAAAGCTCAAAAAAGATCTTCTCGCTCTCGAGAGTAAGACCTATGCTGGCTTCTCTTCACTGGAAGTTGCGAGACTCCAGTACCGCACGAGTATGGATACTTTTTTTGCCTGTGCTGTCGTCGCTTCTCGCTATGAGAAGATCGTGAAACTCGAGGAAACAATCGACAAAAAATATCCCAGCAAAGGGAGTGATATAAAAGAAAAGCTCAGAAAAGAAAAAAACCGCTATGAGCGTCTCAAGAACCAGATGCGCTGTCAGCTCAACACGGGAAGCGACGAAACAGTAAAAATCATCGATAAACTCAGCAATAGTGCTACGAAGGAATATTGTCATTTCACATTCTATATGACCTATCTCGGGGAAAATGTGAGAAGCAACTTCACGAAAATGCAGGACATAGAAAAATCTCTGAAGACTGAAAATATCGCTCGATCTTCTCGTTCGACTGATGAGGCTCTCGGAGATATCACGAAGAAAGCGCGGAGTATCGAGGCAGAGATCACCCGAGCACGAGATACTCTTCCGAAAGCACTTATCGCTTATCGAGAGATGGAGCGAACTTATACTACGCATCTCCTTCTCGTGATCATCTACGATGACTATCTCACTCTTCGTAACCAACTCTCATCCTACCTCAGTGCCGTCTCTCAGCTCTATGAGAAAGCGTTCAATGCACAGGATGCGAACAAGCGATAAAAAAACCTCTCATAATCGAGAGGTTTTTTCTTATTTTCCGAGTTCTTCAGTCTTTTTCGCACGGGCATAGAACTTGTCCATAGTACTGGTTTTCAGGAGAGTTTTCTTCCCTGTGTAGAATGGGTGGCACTTCGAACAGGTTTCGACACGGATGTCTTCACCCTTGATAGTACTTCCTGTCTCGAATGTGTTTCCGCAAGAGCAGATGACTTTCACCATCTTCCATGCTGGGTGGATATCTTTTTTCATAAAAGAATTGGGTTAGGAGTATGTGCAGTCGCTCTTGTTTCCGTCGTTCCTGCGAAGGCAGGAATCTGGCTCTAAGGTACGAGTGCTCCTAGTATTTTTTAAGGGCGAAATACGAAACCCGAATTTTTTAAGAACTCAAAACTAAAAATTCTTTTTTATGTTCTTAATTTTTAACTTTTAATTCTTAACTATTGTGTGGTGCCCAGGAAGAGACTTGAACTCTTACACCGTAAGGCAACGGCTTCTAAGACCGTCGTGTCTACCAATTCCACCACCTGGGCAGACAAACAACATGGTGGGCCGGGTAGGGATCGAACCTACGAAGGCGTAAGCCAAAGGATTTACAGTCCTCCCCATTTGACCACTCTGGAACCGACCCATGTGTGGAGCCACCTATCAGACTTGAACTGATGACCACCGGTTTACAAAACCGGAGCTCTACCAACTGAGCTAAGGTGGCACGTGGGCAGATTGTATAAAAAATGGTTGTCTTGTCAAAAAATTTTTTTATACTAAGTTCATGATTACTATCCTAGCCGTATCTGACGGGTACAAACATTTTGGTGAAGCGATATCCGAGTACGCAAAACGAACACAAAAAGTGGTCACTCTGAAGCCGATAAAACCCATATCCCACACCAATCCTGAATATATAAAAATCAAGGAAACTCTTGCGATCATAGAAACGCTCAAAAAGATGAAATGAAGGATCATATTGCTCGATGAACGAGGAAAAGGTATGAAGACAAGTGAATTCAGTGAAATGCTCGAAGAATCGAAAAATACGAGCGAAAATCTCACCTTTATCATCGGATGAAGCTACGGGGTTGATCTCGAAGTTTTTGCAGATATTCCCCATGAGAAGATACGGATCTCAGACTTCGTCATGCCACACTCACTCGCTCTTCTCGTCGTCCTCGAACAGATCTACCGTGCCCATGAGATCATGAAAGGGAGTGGATATCATCATAGTTAAATTATGACTCTATTTCTTTTTACTATAATTGTCATCTTGTCTATTTCTACAGGATTTCTTGCATGAGAGATTCTGAAGAAATTTCGATTCTGGAAGCAGTTTCAGAAAAATTATCACAATCAATCCTCTTGGACCTATGAAGGAAAAAAGAAGCCTTGAATGTACACTCTAAGGCTTTCCGCGAATCAAGATTTTCACGGACTTATTGGATTTGATTTCTCACTGTGACCAATAAAGGATGGTGGTTATGATATTTTCTGATATATTTCATCAAAGGATGGTGATTGTACGATTTCTCTCTATCTTGGAAAGTGAGCTTGTACTTTCATTTTTCTCCTTGATAAAGCAACTGATATATCTATTGAGATTCTCAAAGAAAATACGGAAAGTGATTACACATTTCTTCCACACTGGTGGCAAAAATGGAGTATATTCAAGTAGTATAGTTGGATTGCTTCGGCGAGTGACAGAAACAATCAAAAAACCCGCGACTATGGGTACAGCGCGGGCTTAGAATAGGGTGCCTAGGGTCACTCGCTGTGAGAATATAAAAAAATGATTCTCGGGAGGACACGAAGGTCGGGGGGTAGGTACTCAACCTGTAGCAATAAATTGCTAGCCTAACTGACCTTTCGTATATTGATTAGCGAGGAATTACGAGCCTCGTTTTGCCCAGTGCTGGGCCTGTATCCTACTTCCTCCGGGAAAGAAATATGATACAGGCCCCTCACCAGTGTTTTTTGATTCGATTTGTATCGGTACAAGAATTTGCTCTTTTTGTATAGATATGAATTTGTGAATCTTTGTATTGGTATTGGTAGCAGGAAGATTCTTTGAGAAAGATTTCCTATTATCGGTCAGTCAGGTCTTGTTAAGGGTCATTCTCTTTCGAGAAGACATAGGTAGTATAGCAGGTTTATGATTTTCGAGCGAGGTGAGAGATATTGCGTATCTTGGAGCCTCAGGGATAATATTATTTCATTCCCCATACATGCGCTTTGGGATCAGTGAATACCTATTCATTATTTTTTGGACAGTTATAGAACCATTTCTGTATACATTTTGTGTATCTGAGCAGTATGTGTATACATGCACGGCGCATACAGATGCTCTGTAGCTAGTTTTATAGGTAAGAAATGCGTAAGAAAAAATCTTTTCACTCCTGTTAGCGCCACTCACACACTATATATAGTACCTATCTATAGATTTCGTGTCTGGAAAAGGGGTGTTCCCTATACAAACCCTTCTCCTAAGCATACAGAAGAGCAAAGGCCATGACGACACCCGCAGTCTCTGTTCGAAGCACTCTTTCGCCAAAACGAGCAAATATAAAACCATTATCTCTCATTTTTTCGCGTTCGATATCACTCCATCCGCCCTCTGGCCCCACCCAGATGCTGATCTCGTTATTTTGAGGCATTTCATGCATTTTTTGGAGGACTCCTGTGGTATCGAGAACGATGTGAGTACTTGGTGACTGGTAGTTAGTAACCTGATCCTCGAACTCTATCTCTGGCATCACGAGCCCGCCACATTGCTCCAGCGCTTCTCGTGCGATAGCGAGAAACCGTGACTTCTTCGCCTCGGAAAGTACGAGCTTCTGGGAACGATCCGAGCGGAAAAATATAAATTTCGCTATCCCCACCTCGACTCATTTCTGAAGGATATATTCGATTTTCTCGATCTTATTGGGCATCGCTTGGTAGAGTGTGATGTTTCTCTGGGGCTCAGTCTCGGGAAATTTTCGATCTTTTCCGCGCAGAGAGAGAGCCTTTTTCGTAATATCTGTCACTTCGTAGAGCGTCTCAGAGCCATCTCCATCGAAAAGGACAATCTCTTCTCAGGTCTGCACTCGCAGCACTCGCGTAAGCTGATGGACGATCTCTAGATCCCTAAGAACCAGGTCAATCGAAAGCGGAAATGTGACAAAAAATCGTTGCATATTATTTTTTCATCATCTTATAGAGATCTATAGGCAAGAGGAGGGTATCGAGGACGATACGCCCTGCGAGGTAGAGGAGAAAGAGTGACCCCTGCGCGAATCCATAGGTAAATCCTGCCAGGTCAATAAGAGGATTATCTCAGAGTTTCTGGGATTCGAAGTATTTCGTGAGTGGATGATCCGAGAGAGGAAATGCTCGTGGATCGAAGATAAATTCTGGCTTTGCGAGAGGTTCAGAGATCTTCTCCTTATTTTTATCGAGCTCCGTAAGGACATTTTTATACGTCTCGATCGAGATATCTCAGCGATCGAGGGCTTCTTTTATTTCGGATTTCAGGGTATTGAGAGAATTCCCTGTCTCGAGTTTGCTCTTCAGGGCAAAGACATCGAGTTTTTTTCGAGAACGAATTTTCTCCTTTCCCTTTTCGAAATCCTCTTTTTTCTCCTCTATGACGATCGTCTCACGATCTCTCGATTCACGGATGCGTTTCCTGGCTTCGTCATAGGCTCAGGGATTTTCTCATGGCATAGAGAGAGTATAGAGAAAATACGTCCAGAGGCAACTAGAAGAATAAAAATTTCAAAATCAAGAAATTCGAGGAATAGAAAAAATTTCGATGGGAGTTTACTATTTTGTATATGACCGAGAAATTTTTTCGTATGACGATGAAGTTCGCCGATTTTCAGATTTTTTAAAGTCCTTCCATTTCCATACCGATCAATATATTCATCTCCGCAGCATACTCAAGTGGCAACTCTTTCATGAGCGGTGAAACAAACCCCCGTACGATGAGTGTCTTCGCTTCATCCTCAGGAATACCATGAGACTGGAGGTAGAAGAGGACATCTTCATTGATCTTCCCGACACTTGCCTCATGAGCTACGAGAGCATCGTCGGTCGCGACACGGATATCAGGGATCGTATCAGAGCGTGAAAGAGAGTCGAGAAGGAGTCCATCACAGTCGATCTTCGCTACTGCACCCGTCGCCGATTTTTTGATATCCAGGAGTCCTCTATAGACAGATATTCAACCATTTTTGCTCAAACTCTTCGAAACGACCTCGCTCGATGTATTTTTTCCGATATGGATGACCTTTGCTCCGGTATCTGTATTTTGTCCTGCGTTCGCGAATGCGATACCGAAGTGGAGCGCCTTCGAGTCATCTCATTTGAGGATAGAGCATGGGTAGAGCATCGTCACGCCCGAGCCAAGGTTTCCCCCAACCCACTCGATAGATCCTCCTGTTTCTACGATAGCTCGTTTGGTATTGAGATTATAGGTATCGACCGACCAGTTCTCGACCGATGAGTATCGCATCTTCGCATGGGCACCGACATAGATTTCGACACACCCGGCATGGAGGCTCGATGTCCCATACTTCGGAGCACTGCACCCCTCGATATAGTGTGCTTCTGCTTCATCTTCGATGATGATGAGCGTGTGTTCGAACTGCCCTCCTGCCCTCACATTCATGCGGAAATACGCTTGGAGGGGGTCCGATATCTTCACTCCTCGTGGGATATAGAGAAATGTGCCGCCGCTCCATACAGCACCATGGAGCGCTGCGAACATGTGATCCGACGCTGGTACGGCTCGCATGAAGTGCTTCTTCACGATCTCTTCATGTTCTATGAGTGCGACCGACATATCTTCGAATATGACTCCCTGTGCGATCAGATCTTCCCGGAGCTTATGATAGACCACCTCGCTATCATACTGAGCTCATACACCAGCTAATACTTTTCTCTCTGCTTCGGGGATACCGAGTCGTTCGAATGTCGCCTTTATATTCTCTGGTACATCATCCCAGGATTTCCCATCACCTCATCCTTCTGCTTTCGCAAAGTAGTAAATACTCTGGAGATCGAGGGCTTCGAGGGATGGTCACCACGTCGGCTTCTCGAATTTCTCAAAAAGTGCGAGAGACTTGAGTCGATGTTCGAGCATCCAGAGTGGCTCATGATTCGACAGAGAGATCTGTCTGACGACTGTTTCATTGATACCGACTTGCGCCATCTGAGAGTATACTATACTATCGCTCCCATCGAGTGTCTCGCGTGATATATCTCAGAAAGCCTGGATGTCATCTTCTTGTTTTTGGGTCATAGTTTTTTAGAATCCCGATTTTCGTACCTCTTCTATAAGTTCTTGTCTGCCATGGCGATCTATTTGTCAATACTTCATTATTAGCACCTTATCGACCTTTACGGTATCTAGAAGGTGAAAATTATGAGAAATAATAATAATCAGCTTCGACATGCTTCGCCACTTGTCGATCTCTTTCGACAGGATATCGATAGCGCCGATATCGAGACCTGAGTCGATCTCGTCGAGGACGATAACCTGAGGATCTAAGAGGGCAATCTGGAGCATCTCGATACGGCGCTTCTCCCCTCCTGAGAATCCGACATAGAGATCACGGTCGAGGAACTTCGTATCGAGCCCATAGGTTGGAAGCAGCTTCTCTACCATACGACGAAAGACAAATGGTGTCGGTGACTTCTCCCCAGGATGAGCTCGAGTGAAAGAGTGAGTATAGATAGTGCGGAGGTACTCGAGAAGTCTGATTCCTGGGATCTCGGGAACCGATTGGAACGATAGGAACATCCCCTTCATGGAGAGGATATCGGGAGCGAGTCCTATGAGAGACTCATTCTCCAGAGTGAGATCGCCAGTCATTTTATATCGAGGATGTCCGAAGATGGAAAAAGCAAGAGAGGATTTCCCGCTTCCGTTCTTCCCGAGAAGTGCGTAGGTCTCTCCGTGATGAAATGTATAAGAGAGATCTTTCACGATTTCCTTCTCTCCGACAGACACAGAAATATGGTCAAGTACTAGCATGTCGACATGATAAGGATGCGGAGGCAAAATGCAAAAGTTTTTGATTTCAGTATTGTTTTCTCTATACTCTATGAGCTCCTTGTTCTTCCAGGAGGAGCAAGGAGTTTTACTCCTAACCCTTTTCATTTATGAAAAGATTCAGCATAGACCTTCCATACTGGAAGCATCGCTTGCTCTGTATAGAAATATACACGAGACAAAAGCGAGTTGTGAAGCGGAAACGCTAAGACCAGCAAAGAAAAATCCCCATTTGCGTGGGGATTTTTCAAAGGAGTTTTTCCTAACTTCAGCATAGAAGTTAAAGATAGTATATCCCACTTCCTATAAAAATCAAAACTTTTTCTAAAAACTCATAAAAAATCCCCTCATTGCTGAAGGGATTTTTCGGGGACTACATACCAAAAACCCTCGCATAAAGCGAGGGAGATTGGGAACATCAGAAATAATCTGAGAGATTATTCCTTAGCAGTTGAAGTAGCCACCGCACCAGCTTGGTCCTTAGTAGACTGAACTGGAACTGCAACACCACCAACCTGGTAAGTAAGATCCATTGCTGTAATCGTTACTTTATCACCAGTATTCCAAGCCATACCATCAACTACAACATCAAATGTGTAGTTTCCTGTATTCTTAGCAAGGTCCATAAGACTTGCTGTAATGTTACCTGGGAGTACAAATGATACTGAAGCTGAGCTTACTGCAGAGAGTGAAGAACCAGCAGTTGTGTTCATGAGACCACAAATGTTTGTTTCACCTTCAGCCTTAAGACAAATAGTACCAGTAACTTGTCTATCTACGATAGATCCGTTTGATCCTGGAGCAGATGCTTTCATAAAGAGTGTAATACCACTGAGTGTAATACCTGTATTAGAATCAGTGTTTGTAACCTTTACCTTAGCAATTACTGGACCTGGTGTACCTGACTTAAGATTTGAGTTTGCCATAACTGTAACAGTTGGAACAACCACATTGATCGTATAAGTCTTTCCTGAAATTGTAGCAACAGGAAGAGTTACTGTAGCACCACCGTTAACGGTTGTAGTAGTAAGTCCTGAAGACGCAACCTGAAGAATAACTGTCTGAGTATAGTATGGATCAAGGGTCTTTACAGAAGTGAAGATAACCTTGATATTCTGAGTAACATCCTTAAGAACATCATTTGTCATGCTGTCTACTGTGATCATATTACCAGAAAGTGTAACAGTACCCTGAAGTTTTGCATCAGTAGCAGCATCACGAAGTTCGATACTAGAAGCATCGACAACTCCAGTAAGTGCAGCACTACCAACATTATTAATAACAATCTTAGTTACACGAACTGCATCACCCTCAGCTGTAAGAGCAAATCGTCCAACCTCTTGATTAGAACTATTAGAAATAGTGTTATTAGAAGAAGGTTGAGCTGTAGCAGCCTTAAGTGTAAGCGTAGGAGCCTGAACTGTTGTCTTATCACCTGTTACTGTGTCAGTAAGGAGAGAGACAGAGTTATTAGCAGCATCGCGCACATCAGCAAGTTTAACCTGGAATGTATAGTTCTGAGAACCAGCGACAGTGTTCTTGATAGAAGAACCGACGATCGTGATACGAGCAGCACTAGAGGTATCCACAGGGATAGAAACTGTCTTAGTAAATGCTGTCACAGCACCTGTAAAGTCAGCAGAAGTGATTGTAGCCACTTCAGAACCGTTTACTTTCACAGAGAGTTGATCGTTAGCAAATGCATAGACACCTGAACTTGTACCAGCTGGGGTAATAACAAGTTGTCGAACGTTAAGAGCAACTGTAGAAGTCACCTTTCCGTCGAAGAGAGTCACATTAGACGCTCCTGGAGCAACAGTTTGATTTACACTAGATTGTTTAGTATAAGTAACATCAACGTTAGAGAATGTTACAACCTCAGAGAATGAGGCGAATCCAGTAGTTGTGGTAGAGTATCCTGTAGCAACCTCAGTAGCTGAGACATCAGAAGATGACTCAATCTTGAATCCGAGAGTGTTTGTAGAAGCACTTCCATCAACGAGGATATCAGCCTTAACTTCAAATGCTTGGAAGTTACCAGCTGCAAGTGCAGTAGCAAGACCAGAGATAGAAAGTTTATCGGCTGAAACCGTAGCAGTACCGACAGCGACACCGTTCTTGTATACCTTAACGTTAGCAAACTTCTTCGCAAGATCGTTTCATCCAGAGCGAGTAAGAGTGAATCCATTTACAGTAACGTCACGAGAACCAGCTGTAAGGTCTACCTTAGCGATAGTCTGCTGAGTCTTTCCTGGAGTAGCAGTAGAGTTAGTAGAACCTCCAACAGTTACTGTAGCAGTTACGTATGAAGTAGTGTTGAGAAGACCGAGAGTTACTGGAGCACCAGTAACAGTAGTATTGTCAGCATTTACTGCAGTAAGAGCAAACTGGTGTTGGCTATTCTCAGCACCTGAAAGGTTAACGAGGATATCAACTACCTGAGAAGCACCAGCCTTAACGACGAGAGCAGGGTAGAAGTATACTGTACCATTCTGAGAAGTAGAGTTGTAGAAGTCTGAAGAAGACGATACTACGATACCATTCTGAGAAGCACGGATACCATTGTTTGCAGGGATATCAGCAGAGTTACCAAGACCTGAACGAGTAACAGTAAGAGATCGAACTGTAACATCGCTAGATCCAGCCATAAGCTTCACTGATCCAACCTTTACTGAAGAAGCGTTCTTCGGAACGTATTGAGCCATAGCTGTCCCCTCGAGAGAGGCAGTAAGAGCACCCATAACAGTTCCAGTAGAAGTTACACCTGTTCCAGTAACGGGAGGATTTTCAGGATCTACAGGAAGCTCGAGACCTGCTGCACATGCAGCGATCTTAAATGCTTCACCGCGAGATGCTGTAGCATTTGGGCGGAAGTAGCTAGCGTCAGCTGCACATCCAAGCTCATTTGCACGGTTTACGTAACCAGCAAGGTCACCCATGGCACTAAGGTCCATGTAACCAGCATCAGTTTCAGAACCAGTCTCACCGAGAGCACCGAGGATCATTTTGACCATCTCAGCACGAGTGACACTCGCAGTTGGGCGGAATGTAGCAGAAGCCGTAGATACGACACCTGCATCAGCAAGAGCCTCTATGAATCCACAGAGATCTCCCTGTGCTGCACCAACGTCAGAGTAGACGTCACCAGTACAAGACATAGAATCGATACCACCGAGGTTAGCAACTACCTTTGCGAGTTCCGCGCGGGTGATATTGCTAGAAAGACGGTAACCAGCCTCAGTATTTGAGTTGATTACACCGTTGTCAGCAAGCATTTCAGCGTAGGCAAGAAACTCTGAAGCAGCAGATACAAGTGATACACTTGTAGAAGCAGCCACGAGAGTGACGATCCCCACACTAGAAGCAAGCTTCGTAAAGAAGTTACTCATAATAATATATGGGTAAGAAAGTAAAAGCGGATATCTCCGCGTGACAGGAACAGATAGACAATCATGGTCAGTGATTATCCGTGGTGATTTCTTCTGGTCAGGAAGAAATCGCCTTTCTCACTTTCGTGAGAGAGGTTAAAGCTTTAACCTCAAGTTATTTGAATAACGAGAGGAAAGAGAGTATATTTGCCTAATATATTGTTTAGAAAAAATTCAATGCTCTACTAAATTTCTAAAAATAAACACTCTTTCCTCTCCTCATACAGTGATATCTCGAGGAGACCAAAGCGAAGAAAATGATGTTAAAGAACATCTAGAAGGTGACAGCCCTCTAAAATACGCGGCTAATAATATGGAAATGAGGGGGTAAAGTCAAATAAAAGTGCTCTCTCTTCACGATATTTTCACTTCGAAGTATAGAGGAAGTACAGAAAATAAAATTGCAATAATTATTTTTTCGCTTCTACAAAAGAAGGTAAGAGGAAAAACGAAAAAATAATTCCTTTTTCGAGAAAAACACATAAGATGCTCTTGTCGTAAGCAAATTATGCACAAAATGGCACCTATAACCACTAAAAATTCAACTTTATGAACCTGATTTCTCTCCTTGCCCTTATATGAGGGTCTTTTATCGGTGCGCTAGTAGTCTGGCTGATATCCGAGAAAAAAAATAAATCCCTCAGCACTGCCCTCATACAAGAAGCCGAAGAAAAAGCAAAATCTATAGTATCTCGAGCAGAGGAAGCTCGAGAAAACACTAGACGCGAGATCGAGGAGGCAAAAAACGACCTTCGTGACCGAAAACAAAGCATCACCGAAAGCGAAGAACGTCTCTCCGATAAAGAAAAACGTCTCGATGCAAAGTTCGAAGAAATCGATACGAAACGCGTGTCACTCATAGAAAAGGAAAAGACTCTCGAAAATAGGCTCGAATCTGCGGATAAGAAATCACGTGAGATCGAGGAGAAACTCGAATCTGTATCACGACTCTCCCAAGATGAAGCCAAGGATCTTCTTATGAAGTATACGGAAGAGCGCTATGAGAAAGATATCATGGGTCTTATCGAGAAAAAGAAAAAAGATCTCAAAACTCGTGAGCTCGAAGCCACTCGTGAGATCCTTATAAAATCAATACAACAGTATGCATGAGAGGTTTGTGGTGAGACGACCCAGACACTCGTGACGCTCCCAAGCGATGACCTCAAGGGGAAGCTCATAGGAAAGGAGGGGCGAAATATCGTCGCATTCGAAAAAGCAACAGGAGTATCGCTCATCATCGATGATGCTCCCGATACCGTATTTCTCTCGAGTTTCGACCTTTTTCGTCGCTATATCGCGAAAAAATCACTCGAAGAGCTCCTCGAAGATGGCCGTATACAACCAGCGCGGATAGAAGAGGTTGTGGAGAAAAATCAAAAAGAAGCCGATAAACTCATCACTGATCTCGGACGCAAAACCGTAGAAGAGATGAATGTGATCGGTATACCCGATGAGATACTCCCTCTCATAGGAAAATTCCGATTCCGTACGAGTTACGGACAAAATATCCTCATGCACTCGAAGGAGGTTGCCTACATCGCTGAAGCCATCGCCAAGATGATCGGTGCTGATCCCATCCTTGCACTCAAATGATGACTCCTCCACGACCTCGGAAAAGCCATGGATCATGATATAGAAGGAACTCATCCGGAGATCGGTGGTCGTATCGCTCGCAAATATGGTCTCGATGAAAATATCGTCAATATCATCGAAGGTCACCACGATGATGTACCACAGATCTGTATAGAAACAAAGATCGTCCAGATTGCCGATGCCATATCTGCTGTACGTCCAGGAGCAAGGCGTATGAACGTGGAAGACTACGTGAAGCGTATCCAAGAGATGGAAAACATTGCCATGAGTTATCCTGGTGTCGCAAAGGCGTATGCTCTCTCAGCAGGGCGTGAAGTACGTGTCTTTGTCGATGCGGATACCGTGTCTGATCTTGAGGCAGAAAAAAGAGCATGAGAAATTGCAGCGCAGATTGAAGCGAACTGTAACTATCCAGGAGAGATCAAAGTGATCATTTTTCGAGAAAAAAGAATCGTCCAGTATGCGAAGTAGAATAATTACTGTTGTCTACTTTTGTCATCCCGAAGGGATCCCTTTCAAAATCACCATATGAGATGATCTGGAATCTCTTCTCATAAGCGCGATAAAAAGAGATTCCTCCGCTCTGCTACGGAATGACAAAATTCAATACTGCTCCTGATTTTATTCTTAAATTCCTTTCATGTACCCCACGATAGAGTTTCTCGGCATCACGATATATACCTTCGGTACCGTCCTCTCTATCTCGTGGCTTCTCTTTTTCATACTTCTCCACCGGTTTTCATGGAAAAAAGGATTTACCAAGCCGATTTTTAGTGCTATTGTTCCTTTTACAGTATCGCTTTTCTTCTTTTCTCGTATTTTCTATATAGCAGGTGAATGGGTGGAGGAAAAATATGTGCTCATGGAGCTCGCCTATGGGAATATATTGTCTTTTTTACGACTCTTTTTTATTCCCCAGGACTATCATTTTTCTCTGTTTGGAGCAATATTTGGATTTATGTTAGTATTTTTTATGCTTTCTTTGAAAAACAAAAAAAATCGTCTCGCCTACTTCGATGTTATCGTATATGCATTTCTCTATAGCGCGCTTCTCGGGTACTTCTCAGCATTTCTCTGATGACAAATATATGGTGTCGCCTGGGATTCTCCGATATCGCTCATATACGATCACAAGAATAGTATAGTCACAGCGCGGAGCGCTCTCTTCCCCCTCGCCATAGTCTACATGCTTGCTGTCTTGTGAATCCTTGCGAGTATCTGGAAGATAGGCAAAAACAAAGAGTTTCCTGATGGATATATCGGATACTTTGGTTCTGGGATTTTCGGTGGTTGTGTATTTCTCCTGGAATTTCTCTCGGGAAATCGCAAAGATATATTCTACGACTACTTCTCTCTTGGGATCAATCAGATTGGCTGACTCATACTTATCGGAATCAGTATTCTCGGAATTTTGCGTCTTACTGGAAAAAAAATTTAGACTATGCCACAGGTGCGTCGTATTTTTCTTCTCTTTTCTGTATCGCTGCTTCTTGGGACTATCTGGGGAGGACTTTGTTTTTGAGCAACAAGCCCTTCTTCCTTGCTGCTCTTCTCGGCATGACTCACTCTCCTTTTGGTTCTTTGCAAGAGGGGTATATATGGACTTATCATTCTGGCGGTTCTCCTCGGCATATGAGTAGGTGAAGGATCGTACTGAGTACATGAAGCGGAGCTCAATGCTCTCTCGCAAGTGACAGGAAATTTCGTAAAAAAATGATACATAGAAGGTACTGTTATCGAGCTTATGAGCACGAAAGAACGTTCTCGAGTATACCTCCTCAGGATCGACACGTTCGACAACTTCGACACAACTTCGACATATAAAATTCCTCAATTTCCTCTCTATAGAAAGAAAATCTCTCCTTCGACATTTGTCGAAGTTCCGTCGAACCTCGACATACATGTCGGTGAACGAATAGGGTTTGAGGGGAAAATACGGAAAAATATTGATTTCCCTCTTTCTGGATACGATCGATATGCGTTTCTTGGGGGTTGATATGGATATATATTTTTATCATCCTGGGAAAAGCTCGCACAATCTCGAGATACAGAGCTCTGGACGGATGCTCGGGAATCTTTCTCAGAAATATACAGCACATACTTTCCTCGTGATGTAGCGGGGATACTTCTGGGAATGACCATAGGATCGACAGACCTTCTTCAAACGGAGACAAAAAAAGAATTCATCCAGAGTGGCATCAGCCATATCCTCGTAGTCAGTGGCTCGAATATCGCATTTGTGATACTGTTTCTCGTGTTTTTTCTCAAATACATACCAGGCGGAAAGACTTCTCGCACATTGGTAGTAAGTCTTTTTCTCATCCTCTATGGTACTCTTGTATCTTGGGAAGTCTCCGTGATACGCGCGACAATCATGGGGGTAATCACATACACTGTAGCGTGTCATGGAGGAAATAGCTCTTCTCGTGCCACTCTCGCTCTCGCGCTCTGTCTTATGTGTCTCTATGATCCCCTTGGGGTGGTATATGACGCGGGATTTGCTCTTTCTTTCGGTGCGACGGCGGGCATCATCATATTTCGTGAGCGTATCGAGGGAATTCTCTCTAATATGCGAGTACCGAAGATGCTGTTCCCCTATTTTTCTATCACCATCTGAGCCTCTTTGGGGAGCATCCCAGCGCTGCTCTATCATTTTGGTTCACTCTCTCCCTTCTCGCTCATAGCGAATATTCTCATCGCGGGGGTTCTCGGATGGATATTGATGTGATCTATCATGGTGCTTTCACTCACGAAAATATCGAGTATTCTTGCTTATGCTTTCTGATACGCTGTGTATATCCCGACGAAATTCGTACTCGGAGTGGGGTCGTTTTTTGCAGTATTCCCTATCGTTTCTTTCTCAAAAGAGACCTCTCTCGCACTTTCTTTGTTCTTGTATGGGATTCTCATCGTACTATTTGTATCGGATGACTAATTCATCTTATCTGAATCTTCCCCCATTCCAAAAAGACTATTCACATCAATCATAGGATCTCACTTCAGAGATATATCGGCCTCTTCCAGGACTTTTTCGAGTGTTTTTTGGTATTCATCAGTGATGAAAACAGCATATGTATGAGCGATATTTGGTTTGATAGTCACATTTCTGAGAGAGAGGAAAAATGCAAAAAATCGAGCCACCGCCTCATCTGCATGGGCTCTTGTATTTTTTCAGGAAAGGAGTCAGGCAAGCTTCTGAGAAAGTATAGTAGAGCCTTCTTTTTCTCGAAGAAATTGTCTGGAAAAATCAACCCAAAAACTAATCCAATCTCGTATCGAGTGATCGAGCGTAGTATCATCGAATGGTGTTTGGAATTCCGAACGTGGAAGATGGATAAGTTTTGCTATATGATCTGACTTCCCTGATTGTTTTAGGATATGTTCTGTCGCTTCTGGGTAAAAGAGGGATATAGTAGCAAGGATATATCGTGATGGATAGGTATGTTCGAGGAGTCCTATAACAGTAGGAATGAGTTCTTCATAGAGAGGATTCTGGATAAATCGAGACAGTATATGAAAAAGCGCGCTGTTATCTCATTTTGCCTTTTGTTCATCCTTTTGTGTTTTTTGGAGTTCTTTTTGCGCTTTTTTTGCAGACTCTTTTTGGCGTTCACTTTTCTCGCTCGGCGCCTCAGATGAAGATCCTATTCATTCGGAAGTATCGATGTCCATATCGTCAAGTCACATAGAGAAATGCTTACGGGATAGGGTAGGCTTCGCAAAGAGTCTTTACCTGTGCTCGAAGTTCCGTGAGTACAGTATCATTAGAGGAGTTTTTCATGGCTTCGATCATGATTTCGGCAACCTTTCAGACAGCATCCTCTTTCATCCCTCTGGTAGTAATGGCTGGGGTTCCAAGGCGTATCCCCGAAGGATCCATAGGCTTTCGTGGATCAAACGGTATCATATTTTTATTGCAAGAGATGCCTGCCTTTTCAAGTGCATGCTCTGCTTCCTTTCCAGTAATTCCAAGAGATCAGAATACATCGAGAAGAACTATATGGTTCTCTGTACCTCCAGATATTACTCTGATGCCGTTACTTATGAATTTGTCTGACATGGCGATCGAATTGTCAACTACCTGTCGAGCATATGTGGCAAATCCTGGATCGAGAGCCTCACCAAAGGCTACCGCTTTCGCAAGGTTGGTATGGTCATGTGGTCAGCCCTGGACTCCTGGAAATACCGCGCGAGCAATATCTGGACCATATTTTTCTTTCGACATGATCATCGCTCATCGTGGTCCACGAAGAGTCTTATGTGTCGTAGTGGTGACGATATCACAGTAAGGTACGGGGTTTTCGAGAACCTTTCCTGCTATGAGTCCTGCGATGTGAGCGATATCCGCCATCAGTATGGCTCCTGTAGCATCTGCTATATCTCGGAATCGTTTCCAATCAAGTGATCGAGAGTATGCGGAAAATCCTGCCAAGAGGAGTTTCGGCTTATGTTCTTTAGCAAGCCTTTCTACCTCATCCATGTTGATCCTTTCTGTCTCCTTATCGACAAAATAGGGAACAATATTGTATGTTTTTCATGAAAAGTTCAGTGGGTGACCATGCGTGAGATGTCCTCACTGATCGAGAGAAAGCCCGAGAATCGTATCTCCAGGTGAGAGAACTGCAAGAAATACTGCGAGATTCGCTGGAGATCCAGAAAGTGGTTGTACATTCACATATTCTGCACCAAAAAGGGCTTTTGCTCTCTCGATAGCAAGATTTTCTGCCTGATCGATAAATTCTTGTCCAGCATAGTATCGCTTTCCTGGGTATCACTCTGAGTATTTATTCGTAAGGATCGATCCATTGGCCTCTAGAACAGCTTTCGAAACATAGTTCTCACTCGCGATCAGTTCGAGTTCATATTTTTGTCGATTTTCTTCTCCTATGAGTATATCGTATGCTGTAGGATCTTGCTTCTGTATGTATGACATAAGTATAAAAAAGTTACGTATAAAAAGAGGTGATCTTCTTTCTTAGTCGAGCGCGAGATTTGGGTTCGAGCGAAAAAACATAGGGATTATAGTATTATTTTTTAAGAGGAAGTTCTTCTTGTGCTTTTTTTATACTTGGTACAGTTTCGCCTGCTATCATTTTTTCTATTATTATTTTTGCTCACTCAAGCTGACGATCATAGCGCTCGAGAATATCTTTCTCCTGAAGAGGAACGATAATATCTGGGGTTATGGCGAGCTTATCTATGCTTCGATCTTGTGGAGTATACCATCGTCCGGTAGTAATCTTGAGTACGCTTCCATCCGAAAGAACAAATGGTTCTTGTACAGATCCTTTTCCATAAGATTTTTCTCAGAGGATTACTGCTCGATCGTAGTCCTGAAGGGCTCATGCTACTATTTCTGTAGCTGAAGCAGAGAGATTATTAATAATCATGACTATCGGCACATTTTTCATGAGAGATTTTCTTTCTTTTGTAGTATATTGCTCTGTTTTATCGGGATCATTTTCTCGTGTTATCACTGCTGTCTTACCGGCGTCGAGAAAAAACGATAACAGTCACACAGAGCTTTCAAGATATCCTCCACCATTATTTCGAAAGTCGAGAATGAGAGATGTGGCTCATGAGGCAGAGAGGCGATCGAGAGAATCACGAAACTCTTCTTCAGTATGTTCTCAGAAAAAAGCGACTTCGATATATCAGGTTGATCCTGATAGCATCATTTCTGCTGTTGATGGGATCAGTATAGTGTCGCGTGTTACTTCTGTTTTTTTTGTTTCATATTTTTCACCATGAAGATACGTAAGTACTACTTTTGAGCTTTTTGGTCACCGAATCTTCTTAACTGCATCTTCTGTAGAGAGTCATACGATATTCTCATCTCACACATGTGTGACTATATCTCATGGAACGAGTCCTGACTTCTCTGCTGGAGATGATGGGAATATTTTCCGAAGCACTATGCCCCTGGCAGTTGCGTCGATGACAGCGCCGATACCCTCGAAATCTCCTCTAAGCATCTCGTCAAATTCTTTTGCCTCTTTCGGAGGAAAGTAGTCACTATGTTTATCTCAGAGAGATCCTACGAGTGCTCGTATCATACCATCTTCTATTTCATCTTTCTTTTTTTCAGAAAAGTGGTAGTATTTTCCTTGAATCAATTTTTTTGCTTCTTCTATTTTTTTTGACTGGAACACCTCTCCAGAAAAAGACACTATAGTATTTTTACTATCTACTCCGATTCATCTTCCATAGAAAAATCAGATACCTATAGAAAGAATAAGTATAAAAATAATATATATATGTTTTTGTGAAAAAACCATAGAAAAGAAGTCTATCGATATACAGAAAATGAGTGTAGGAAAATATGGAAAAAATACAAATCAATATATATTCTTTTTTCACAAAAATATGAATGTAAAAAAGTCTAGAATATCCTTACTCCTATAAGGCTATTTCGGTTATATATAAAACACTTTTGTGAAAAACTTACCCTTCTGTTTTCTTTTTGTATTCAATAATAAACAAGAAACAGCTCCACTGTATAATAATACTAAATATATTTTAATAAAAATAGGAACATTCTTTTATGCGGTTTTCTTGTAAAAAAAGCAATTTACTATACAATTTCAAGGTATGAATATATGATCTTTTTTTTCCGCGAGAAAAGCACAAGAGGAAGCCCTTATAAAAATAATACAATCCCTCAATATATCACCATCAGAAAAAGATCTCTATAGTATATCTATCGAAGTACTCGATGATAGCGAGTTTTCCATTTTTTTTACACAAATAATGAATCAAACAGGAAAAACAGAATATTCCAGAATAGCACCACTTACATCAAATCTTCTTTAGAATATGCAGTTTCGTGCCGTCTGTTCCAAATGAAATCAGAAACTTACCCTTTCTCTCAGTGCATCATCCATCGATGAAGCACGTACCATGCTTCATGGACAGGGGTATTCTATCATGGAAATACAAGAAGAATGATCACTCGCAAAAAGAGATGAATCGAGTGACAACTTCTTCTACTTCGATGCGATCATAAATGGACAGGTAAAATCAGGAAAAATCCAATCAGTAGATGTATTTAAGGCCTACACAAAACTCGTAGATGACCTCGGGTATAATATACTCTACATATACACTACAGAAGGGATGAATGAAACACAAAAAAAAGTTATCACTGCAAAAGTGAAAGATGGATATGTGATGTACAAGCAGAGTATGGGATTCGACATGTCAGAGAAAAAAATACAAACAGAACGTGAGATATCTCTAGCAGAAATCTCACCAACAGTGCTCAAGGAATTAGCACACTATAATACTATTATCGATTCTACTGTAGAAAAAATACAAAACCTTTTTCTCAAGTATCATAAAACCATCACCCCGGAGAAAAAGATTGAACTCGAAGCGATAGAGTCAAACCTTGCTCAGACAAAATGACTTTCCAATCTCTGAAGGATGAAAACTATAGTAGAATGAGCCCTGACTACTATAGGAAAACTCGAATCAGAACTCATAAAATGATGACTTGATACTGATAAGAAAAAGCTAATGGATGAGACCAACTCTCTCCTCAAACAGATTGGATCGAGCGAACGTATCGAGAGTAATGAAGTAAAATCATGAGATATCGGAAAAAGTATATCGAACTTTTTTCAGTCATTTCAAAAAAAAGATGTCTCAAAATCCGAGCAAAAGAAAAAAGTTGATACAAATTCTTTCATATTCTACAAAAATCTTCGAGAGCTTAATATCTACAAACAAAACTTGAATAAGGTTGTTATTGATATCATCAAAGCGCTCTTCACCTTTAATTTTTCACAGGTAAAACGACTTCGACTCAAGAAAAAACTTCTCGAACAAGATATACAAATCATCGATAATCGTATCCACAACAAGAATATATCATATACAAAAATCGTAAAATGAAGCCAGTACTATGTAAATATATTTTTGGGGTTCTTTCAAAAAATTGGTGATATATTTCTTTATTGAATTATACTATATACAGTTTTTTATATGATACTTCGTTCGAGTGAACACTTTGGGTGGATAACGTTTTCGACAGATCTTGGATTTTTCCTCTTTCTTTCTATATTTGCTTGTATTGCATTTTTGTTTTCATTTTTTCGTTCTCTTCCTTCTTTATTTCTGTGAGGAGGAATTTTCCTGTTTTTGTTCGTATTCCTTACCGTTAACTTCTAGATATGTATGCGCTTCTTATAGGTATACATGCTGTGTTCGTAGGAATAGCACATATTTTTTCTTACCGAATTTTTGAGTGAGTATTCCTCCTTCTTGGCTGCTTCTTTTTATTCTACTTCTCTCCTCTCTTTTTTCTCGATAGTGAGAAAAAGAAGGAAACTTCTTCTGTATCTCTCCAAGAGTTTTTTTCACAGTTTTCTCTTAAAAACTCATTTATCCTCCCTATTAGTCTTTTGTATGTAGGGCTCTATCTTCTCCTGTATTCTATATTCGGATGAAAAGAGAATATTCTCTTTATCCATGCAGTTATTATATTTGCTCTTTTTGGTCTTTTCCTGGGATACGGACTTCTTTTTTACTGGAAACATGATGTTTTCTTCGAAGCACTTCGATTCCATACACTTTTTACTCTTATAGGGAGTATTATTCTGATCATTTCAGCGGGCCTTTCATGAGGAGCGTATGAGTCACTTCACGTACTTCTTCTGGCCTTCGGAACTCTTTCTGGAATATTTCTTTTGTTTTTCACTCCACGAGAAGGAAATATATTTCTCTTATCTCTTCTTTTTTCTTTTTTTCTTCTCTTCTTTCTTTCTTTCCTCCTGGTTTTCCCTGGAACAGGACTTCCTGCTCTCCTTGGACTTTCCCTTCTTCTTTCTTGTATCTTTTTTGATGTTTTCCCTCGATTTTCCCTACTGGAGAAATATACGATGATCACGCGATACTTTGCCCTGGTGATATGTTTTTTTTCCGTTCTAGGGCTTATTGTTTCTGTATTCCTCGAGGTTTCTACGCTGGGGGTAGTGGCTCTTTTTGCATGACTTCTGTTTCTCCTTTCTATCCATATTCGATTCACCAACTACATCAGCTACATACTCGCACTTTTTCTTGTATTTTTTCTTTACTCAGTTCTTTTCATAGGACTGCTCGATCCCACAACACCAGTATCACTCTTTTTGTTTATATTTTTTCTTCCTGTTCTTTTACTCGGCTCTACTTATATTGTCGAAGAGTCCCATCCATATGACTTTATCCTTCTTCATTACTCAAGTATTGCGTTTAGTGTCATATATTCTCTCTACGCACTCTTCTTCTTGCCGTGGGGAAGTGATCTCTTTTTTATACTTTCCTTTGCATTCTTTGGTGTTGCGCTTCTCCTTTTTCTCAGTTATTTTCGTTTTCGTAAAAATCCATAACCCCTTCTACCATGATTTCTCTGATCACTACACTCAAAAACCTGAAATCCTATACACTTCTTATCGAAATTATCGATACAGAGTCAATCGAGTACTATAGAAAACTCGGGATACCGAGCGATATCCTCATGCATCTCGAGAAAAATCTCGATAAGAAAAAAGATAGCGAAAAAATCATGACGTTTTATGGAGATTTTCATGGATCCGAGAAAATCTCTGCATACTTTCCCAAAAAAGAATCACTCTCCGACGATCGATCCGAGACTCTCAGAAAGGCTCCTAAAAATACCATATTTCTCCCCTCTACTGAGTTTTTTATGGCGTATGAGGTATATACACTCGCCACATATTCCTATGATCGATTTTTGACGAAAAAAGACGAAAAATCCTATGCTCTCTACGTACCGAGTGATGAAAAAAAACAAATTGAGTCACAGAAGCCACTTCTTCATGCTATCATCAGAGCACGAGATATCATCAACCTCCCTCCGACCGATACTCGTCCAGAGGCTTTTGTCGAATATATAGCAAGTTTTCAGTGGAAGAATTTCAAACTCCGAGTGATCGATGCAAAAGAACTCCAGAAGCTCGGTTGTAATCTTCTCCTGGCTGTCGGAGCAGGAAGTGACTATCCCCCGTATATGGTTATCCTCGAGAGAATCATAGATAAGAAACTTGATACCTATGCGCTTATCGGTAAGGGTGTCACATTCGACTCGGGCGGACTTCAGATCAAGCCAGATACTGCTATGCTCGATATGAAGTGTGATATGTCATGAGCAGCTGGGATGCTGGGTGTGGCAGAGTACCTTGATGGAATCGATACCCTTCCTGTGAATATCATCATCGGTCTTGGTATCACAGAAAACGTGATCAATGGAAAAGCATTCAAACCGCTCGATATCTACCGTGCATACAATGGCATCACTGTGGAAATCCACCATACTGATGCAGAGGGACGATTGGTCCTCGCAGATGTCATGGGCTACATCGAAGACCTCTACGCACCCAAACATATCATCACTATGGCGACCCTGACGGGTGCCTGTGTGTACGCCCTCGGTCATGATATTGCGGGAATCATGGGTGATGATGAGAAGGTTATAGGTGCCCTACTGGAATCAAAATCACTATATGAGCCGCTCTGGAGACTTCCTCTGAATGAAAAACTCAAAAAATCTCTCAAAGCGGATATCGCTGATCTAAAAAATGTCGCTCGATCTGAAAAAGCAGGATCTTCCATCGGATGAGCATTTCTGACCTACTTTCAAGGGAAAGCAAAACTCACACACCTCGATATTGCTGGCCCTGCATACAGAGAGACGACATGGGGCTACATGCCAAAATGAGCGACCGGATGGTGAGTAAAGATCTTATCCGAATTTATCCTTTCTCTGAGTAAGAAGAAATAATGAAAGTCCTCTCTCTTCTCAAAGACATATTTATAGAGAAAGAGAAGAGTTCTTCACCACGCTTTCTCCCTCATGATCTGAGCGAGCATTATAGGAAGGAGCTCGGGGATATTGCTCTCGACCAAATTATTGTAGCGACGAAGTACTCTGAGATTGATCATGCTCTTGAGCGACTCAAGTATTTTTCTGAGCGAGAATATGGCGAAAGTCTTGTCGAAGTTGTGGCGAAGGTTGTCGAAGTTCATGGTCTTAGGGATATCGAGAATACTGTGATTGTTCCTGTACCAATGCACTGGAGCCGATACTTCATCCGTGGATTTGATCATACATTTTTTCTTGTCGAATCATTGTCGAAGAAGACGCACATATCACCACAAAAACTCCTTAGCACTCTCTGGTCACCACACCAATCCAAACTCTCTCGAGAAAAACGACTTGAAAATAAAGTAAATCGCTTTAGAATGAGAAATCACACTCATATTCCAGAGACGGCTATCCTCTTCGATGATGTTATATCATCAGGAGCAACAGCAAATGAATGTGCAAAAGTGCTGAAAGGAGCCTGAGTAAATAAGGTAATAGGAGTGTTTCTCGCATCCAATTTTTAACTACAACTATGTCAGAATATATCGAAATCATCGGGGCTGAGACACACAACCTGAAAAATGTCGATCTCAAAATCCCAAAAAATCAACTTGTCATCATGACGGGAGTCTCTGGATCAGGGAAATCCTCCCTTGCATTCGATACGCTCTATGCCGAGTGACAGAAGCGCTATCTTGAGTCACTCTCGACTTATGCTCGTATGATCGTTTCTGAGAGTTCCAATGCGACAAAAGTTCGTGAAATCCGTGGACTTTCGCCAACGATCGCCATAAACCAAAAAACCGTGTCGAACAATCCACGTTCAACCGTCGGCACCATCACGGAAATATATGACTACTATAGACTCCTCTACACGACTATAGGTCACGCATACTGTCCCAACCATCCACATATAGAACTCAAAAAGGATACGCTCCAAGATGTTGTCAGACATGTGGCAGAGATGAGTGAAGGTACGAAGTTCCATATAGTCACTCCTCTTGATTCTCCTCAGGAAATGTCTACTGTCGATGAGGTGGCGAAGTATGTCGCAGACCAGGGATTTGTGCGCTTCCAGATCGCCGATGAATCATTCTCCGTTGCAGAGAGCTTTCCATGAAAGAAATACAATGGCGGAGCCGCTATAATCATCGATCGACTCGTGGTGAAATGAGGCGAAGATGAGAAATACCAATTCGAAACACGACTGAAAGATTCCCTCACTCTAGCATTCAGTAAAGGAGAGGGGAATCTCTCTATCTATATTCTCGAGAGCAAGGAGAAGACTGACTTTCATCAAAATGCGTCTTGCCCAATCTGCGGACACTATCAGGATGACCTTTCTCTGTCTAACTTTTCTTTCAATTCCCATCATGGAGCGTGTGAAAGTTGCCATGGACTCGGTGCTTCGACAACGTTTCTCGAGAAAGATATCATCAATCCCAGTCTTACTATCGGAGAATGAGCCCTGCTCCCATGGTCTGCTCATCCGTATTATGCAGCAGTGCTCGAGGTGGTCTGTCGAAATGAGAACATCGACATGAATATGCCATTTGGCGATCTTGGCGAACGAGAGAAGAAAAAAATTCTCTATGGTGTGCCTGGATCATTCGAAATTCCCTATATCGGAAAGTTCGACGAAGGCAAGTCTCATCGAGCGAAGTATGAGTGACTCATACCCAATCTCGAGCGCCGATACAAGGAATCTGATATGGGAAATGATGCATTTCTCAAACGTATCGCAAACTTTGCCACAGAACAAATCTGTCGAACATGTGGCGGGCATAGACTCAAAAAACAGTACCTTTCTGTACTGGTATGAGGAAAACACATTGGCGAACTTACGAGTCTCTCTGTCGAAGAATCGAGAGTATTTTTCGATACTCTTGTCTTCACGCAGGAAGAAAAACAGATCACCCTCGCCATCATGAAGAACATCACGGAGCGACTCGAGTTCCTCTCTGGTGTCGGTCTCGACTATGTGACACTCTCTCGTCGTGCCAACACGCTCTCCGGCGGTGAGAGCCAGCGTATCCGTCTCGCAACACAGATAGGGACGCGCCTCGAGGGAATCATCTATGTCCTCGATGAACCATCTATATGACTTCACCCGAGAGACAATGAGATGCTCATAAAGAACCTCAAACGTCTTGCGACTATCGGAAACAGCGTCGTAGTTGTCGAACATGACGAAGATATCATGCGAGAATCTGACTATATTATCGATATCGGACCGCGGGCCTGAGTCCATGGGGGTGAAGTCATATTTACAGGGACATATGAAGAGATGCTGAAATCCAAAAACTCAGAAACAGGGGACTACCTCTCATGACGAAAGTGTGTCGAACGTCGCCACTTCGTCGACAAGATATCGCCATCTTATATCGCCATCATGGGTGCAGAGGAAAACAACCTGAAAAATATCAATGTCCGTATCCCCCTCAACTGCCTTACAGTAGTGACAGGAGTATCAGGGTCAGGAAAATCCTCACTGATCATCGATATCCTCTCGAATAAACTTCTCAATCACTTTAACGGTTCTACGCTCCCCGTCGGAAAGCACCGAGAAGTCGAAGGACTTGATAATATCGATAAGGCTATCATCATCGATCAATCACCGATAGGGAAGACACCCCACTCGAATATTGCTACCTATACCGGAGTATTTACCTATATCCGTGAAGTATTCGCAGCTTCCCACGAAGCACAGAAACGATGATATGGCCCGGGAAGATTCTCGTTCAATACCAAATGATGACGCTGTGAGGTATGTGAGGGAAGTGGTGTGAAAAAGATCGAGATGCACTTCCTTCCCGATGTGTATGTGGAGTGTGAATCCTGTGGGGGGACTCGATACAACCCTGAAACACTCGATGTGAAATTCAAATGAAAAAATATTGCTGAAGTCCTCGCTATGACCATCGACGATGCATGTGAATTTTTCGTAAGCTTTCCCCGTATCAAGCGTGTTCTCGATGTTCTCCATGATGTCGGACTTGGCTATATCACTCTCGGGCAATCAGCACCGACGCTTTCATGAGGTGAGGCTCAGCGCATCAAACTTGCTTTCGATCTTGCGAAACGGTCAACCGGAAAGACTCTCTATATCCTCGATGAGCCGACAACTGGACTCCACTTCTCTGATGTGCAAAAACTCCTCGATATCCTCGATGCTCTGGTACAAAAGGGAAATAGTGTCGTCGTGATCGAACATAATCTCGACATCATCGCCAATGCTGATGCCATCATCGACATCGGATCTGAAGGGGGAGATAAGTGAGGGAATCTCGTTTTTGCTGGACCAAGAGAGAAGCTCCTCCTTGTAGACGATTCGCACACGGCGCATGCCCTCAGGAAATATAGGGCACAGAGAAAAAAATAAAATCCCCAATTGGGGATTTTATAAGAGGAGTACTTATTCGATTTCCATCTCTTCGACGATGAGGGCTGCCCCATGTTCTCGAGAGAGGATTTCCTTATTTACTACAGGAGCATGAGCATCTCATGTTCCCTTGGCTGCACCCAGAAGCTTCAGGGCTTCACCAAGCGTGATAGCATCATTCGGGCGGAATTTTTTCATATCTGGATTCACCCATCCCATGAGTACGCCGAAGCTCACATACTTTCCGAATTCTGAGTTTTTCATGTCTTCGAACTCCGTTTTGAACTCACCTATCTCATCAAATCCGTATGCGAGTGAGAGGACTTTCACGAACTCCGCACGTGTCATCGCTCTTTTTGGGTCAAATTTCTTCGAATTTTTCACATATCCTTTTTCGATAAGAGTGATAATCGCATCCTGCGAGTCTGAGTTTTCTATATCGTTTACCACTATAGATATACTATCCACAGGACTGATCCCTTCGACTGTCTCTGAAGATTGTGCTTCTCTGTTTGCTTTTTGTTCTCTGAGAATACGCTCAAGAGCAGTGATACCGAGAGTCATGTTCTGGTTTTGTAGAGCAGTTTGACTATTTGGATTACTAGAAATGAGAGGACTTACAGCAGTGCTTGCTGATCCACCCCCCCCACCACCACCAACTGCTGGAGCCGTGACTATGGGTGCTGCGACTATGACATTCACGATACGAGATACAGGAATAGCCATATTTCCTGCACTATCTGAGACGTTGTATGTGAGTGTATATGATCCGATAGTAGCTGTATTCACACTTCCTGACACGGTGACGGATGGAGTGATCGTACCATCGACATTATCAGTGGCGATGACTCCCATGTCGACGTATGTCGATCATTGGTTTACTGTTGTCGGACTCACTCCCAGGAGAGTAATCACTGGTGCTGTCGTGTCGATGTTCGCCACGTTCGCCACTGTCGATCCTGTATTTCCTGACGAGTCCTGGAAGGTAAAGGTAAATGATCCATTGCTACTAAATACATGAGTCGCGCTTCCAGTATTGTTCGTGATCGTGATAGATTCACTGGCTCCCGTGAGTGTAGCCGTGACACTTCCACTCGTTGTCGAAAGTGTCGAATATGTCACTATAGCTGTCGGTACTATGGTGTCGGCCACTATGACTGTTCTCGTCGCACTTCCCACATTCCCCGCCCCATCCATATACTCATACGATACTATATATGTTCCGAGTGCTCCTGTATTCACACTTCCACTATTGTATCCACTAATCACACCACTACCATCCACATTGTCTGTCCATGTCGCACCATCATCAACAAGTGATGAACCATACTCTACATTCACAGTCGCTGCCCCAGAAAGAGTGACTACTGGTGGAGTAGTATCTGGAGTATCCACGACATTTACTATGCGATCAATGCTTCCAGTATTTCCAGCAGTATCTGCATGTACGTATGAGATTGTGTAGCTTCCTGTACTATTGATATCGAGAGTTCCACTATTGTATGCCGCTATAAACCCTGGAGCATCGACATTATCTGTGTATGTTGCACCATCGTCTATGTAACTGTTGCCCACCACGACCGTCGCAGGAGTCGTCCCCGAGAGGGTGAGAACTGGAGGGGTCATATCAACGACTTCTACGCTTCGATCCAACGACCCCGTATTTCCTGAGCTGTCTACGTGTACATATCATATAGTATAGGTTCAGAGTGTGTTGATATCGAGCACTCCACTGTTGTATGCCGAGATAGTTCCTGCTGGATCGACATTATCTGTGTATATCGCGCCGTCATCGACGAAGCTCATGCCGAGTCCAGTCGTGACACTTGCGCCTCACACAAGAGTTACGACTGGAGGGGTTATGTCTGGAGTATCGAGTACATTTACTGTTCGTGTGACCGACCCTGTATTTCACCCAATATCGACATATTCGTAAGTGAGGAGATAGGTGCCAGTACTATTAGTGTCGACGACTCCAGATGTCGGTGATGCTATCGTTCCTGTGTTCAGAGTGGGGAGATCATCCCATGTTGCTCCACTTTCTGTGTATGCGTTGCCAACGATGAGAGTGATAGGATCATTTCCTATGAGCGTCACTACTGGTGCCGTCGTATCTTCTACTGTCACACTACGAGTCACTCCAGAACTATTCCCAGCTCCATCCACCTTCAGATATTCTAGAGTATACACTCCTAGTGCTCCAGTATTCACACTTCCGCTGATCACAAATGATCCTGTCTGTCCATAACTTCATACAAATGTATCTCCACTTCCATCGACATTATCTGTCCATGAAGCTCCGAGTTCTGTATAGTCAGTTCCATATTCCACAGATGTATCGCTTCCTGAGAGAGTCACGACTGGGGCTGTCACATCATTTACGGTTACCGTGCGGAATGCCATGCCTACATTTCCCCCGCCATCAGTGTATCGGTATTGGATAAGGTAGGTGCCTGGTGTGTTCGCATCGACAGAACCAGTGTATGCTACTGCAAGAAATCCAGTTCCATCCACAGCATCTGTCCATGTCGCACCACTTTCGGTATAGAAATCTCCTTCATTCATGCTTATAAAGCCTCCACCTACAGGCGTGACGATTGGTGCTGTCATATCACTTACAGTCACACTACGAGTCACTCCAGAACTATTCCCAGCTCCATCCACCTTCAGATATT
>CAYVAG010000008.1:10231-15661 GCA_964449265.1 uncultured Candidatus Peribacteria bacterium | reverse complement strand
TCTGTCCATAACTTCATACAAATGTATCTCCACTTCCATCGACATTATCTGTCCAGACTGCACCACTTTCTATGTAATTGGTGCCCAATTCCACATATTGTAATCACGATCCATAAAGACTCACTGATGGTTGGATTATATCAGGTGCCGCACTTACAACAACACTACGAGTTTCTGTATCTTCATTTCCTCCTCCGTCAGTATAGGTGTACTCCAGAATATATGTTCCGAGTGCCCCAGTATTTACGCTTCCAGATGTTGCTACGAGGATTACTCCACTATTATTTGTTGGAAGATCTACCCAGGATGCCCCATCCTCCGTATAGTTGGTATTTATAGTAATGTTCATACTTGGGCTTCCCGAGAGCGTCACTACTGGTGCCGTCGTATCTTCTACTGTCACACTACGAGTCACTCCAGAACTATTCCCAGCTCCATCCACCTTCAGATATTCTAGAGTATACACTCCTAGTGCTCCAGTATTCACACTTCCGCTGATCACAAATGATCCTGTCTGTCCATAACTTCATACAAATGTATCTCCACTTCCATCGACATTATCTGTCCATGAAGCTCCGAGTTCTGTATAGTCAGTTCCATATTCCACAGATGTATCGCTTCCTGAGAGAGTCACGACTGGAGGGGTGGTATCGAGTGTGTCTATCGCGAATGTCGTATTTGTCGGAGCATTTGCGATCTCGGCACCACTGTTATAGGCGCCTGTGAGTGAGACCATGGCTGTTCCATCTATATAGTTCACTCCGTCATCTTCGAATACCGTATAATCGTAGGTAAATACCGTACCCGTTCCGAGATCTGTCATCGTCGCATCTACGATATCGGTTGATCCCGGCTGGTCGATAGATATGAGAGGTGTGGTGACGATCGTGTCGGTATATGTGGCAGTGATCGTAAGTGTCCCTGTGCCTGTCGGGTCGGCCGAATAAGAAAGTCCGACATCTGGGTTCGCGGCGAGAGCGGTATTCGCAAATGGTGAAAAGAGAGAGAAGATGAATGTGACAAGCGTCACAAGACTAATCCCCTTGCGGGTAGAAGAGAGGGTATACATATTTGTATTAGTTATTACCTCTCTAGGTTAGCATATACAAAAAAATATGGCAATTTTTATACCATACTTTCACCCTATTTTACATTGACAGATATATTTTCATGCTTCTAATGCCCTATCCTGAGCATATCCTCATGGACACTGTTAGCAGCGAGACAACCTTCTGCAGCACTCATGATCGTCTGGCGAAATTTATTCGAGTTGGTCGTTACATCCCCTGCGGCATAGAGTCCCTTCACGCTAGTTTCCTGACGTTTGTCGACGATGAGACATCCTTCAGCATCCTTGTCTGGATTCATGCCATCGACGATCCGAGTAAATGGTGACGATCCAATAGCGACAAATACTCCATCTACCTTGAGTGTATCTCCAGTATTGAGCAGTACTCCTGTCACTCCCATCATCCCACCTTCGACAGAGGTGACTTGCGTATTGTAGTGGAAGGTGATATTATCTCGTAGATTAGCCTTCTCTACCCAGGTATCCTCAGCACGAGAGCGGTCTCCACGCACGAGGATATGTACATGAGCACAGAGATCAGCGAGGTACAGGGCTTCCGTGATTGCTGTATTTCCACCACCGACGACAGCAACAGTAAGTCACTTATAGAAGTTGCCATCACAGGTTGCACAGTACGATACCCCCTGTCCATAGAATTCCATTTCGCCAGGAGTACCGAGTTTTTTGTACTCGTTTCCGGTAGCGAGGATGACTCGTTTCGCCGCATATATATCTCATTTCTGCGTCTTGATCTCAAATTTATCTTCGCCAACCTTCGACACAACTTCGACACGATCCTGTATGAGTGTCGATCCAGCAGTTTCAGCATGTTTACGGAAATTCTCCATGATTTCTCCACCTGGAGCCGAGAGGACACCGGGCCAGTTCTCCACACAATGAGAAGTTGCGAGAGCTCCACCAGGAAGTTCTCCGATGATGATGTTGTCGATTTTGTAACGACTGGCGTACATACCAGCCGGAAGTCCTGCTGAGCCAGCACCGATGATTATAAGGTCGTGCATAATAATTTAATGAGATTAATTCTCATTATAATGAAAAAAGAAATATTACAAGTTTTTTAGAGCCCTTGTTTTTCAGGACTTTTCACCGCTGTATTGGTTGTCCTGTATGCTTGGATAATATTGTTGATCCGCCTACATGTTTCTATGGGATCTGGAGAGTAGTTCACGATCATATGAGAAGCCTCACTTGCTGTATGGATATGTACATCTCCGAACCCGAAAATAGTCTGGAATATTCCCGCGGTATGAGCTGTGACCTCCTGCACCCGGTCGAGTGCGCACTCGGTCACTGTCCGTGAGAGAGCAGAAACTTGTTCTACACTGATAACCCGAGAATCTGTGATGATGATGATATCGAGCTCATCATTGATCCAGTCGAGAAGGATAAACGTCAGAAATACTATCCAGTAGAGCGAGAGTCATCACCAGTAGATAGCACTTCATACTATATCTATGATAGTGAATTGATACGAAACGAGTATCCACGAAGTCAGAAAGAGTGCTACACAGTAAAGAAAATGAAAAATCAAAATAATCCAGTGTCTGTGAATAGTCATTATGACATGCTCATTATCTTTTAGGAGAGAGATGTGTTCTTTTTTGACCATGTGATATGCGGATCTTTGAGATAAGTAGGAGAGAGCGTTTTTTCTCTAACGTGAGAATGAAATAGGGAAACTATATGAGCGAAGTTATAGTCATATTCTATGAAGTTTTGCCCTTCTGTAAAATCATTTTTATCCCCATAGCCTCTATATGTTTCTTTTACTAGCTTTGCCATGTCTCCTATGTCGATGAGTCATGTCGATCCATCGGGATTTTCTACTATATATTCCCGGTCATTGGCACGAAGTACTCAGAGCCCGTTATCGATAGTATCGAAAAAATGGCATCATCGTAACTCGATCTTTCGAGTGAGCTTAATACTGTTCAGCGTCAGCGTCACTATCCTCATGCGAGTAAATGCTCCCGGACCGACGATACACCATATTTCTTCTATAGAATAGCTATTCATCATTTTGATAATAGCTTCAGGAAAGCTCGAAAAATCATCCCCTCTCTCAAGAGTAATTTTGTGGCGAACGTCGACACCATCCATGGCGAAGATGTCGATATTGACAGAGATAGGATTGATGAGAAGATTCATAGTTAAGATCCGCGATAGGATAATGCTTCGAGAACATGGCGAACATCGACATCTGTCGAACGTTCTATGTCGGCGATAGTGCGAGCAACACGAAGTATCCTGTAGTAGACACGAGTAGAGAGGTGCAGTCGTTCTGTCGAAGATATAGCGATTTTTCGTGCTTCATCGGTAATTTTGGCGAACGTATCGATATCAGTATTCGACATTTCGGCGTTTCTATGGAGCCTACTTCCGTGGAATCTTCCTCGCTGGATTCCTCGTGCTTCTTCGACGATTTTCGCATAGTCTTCTGTGGTTTTTTCTCCTACTTTTCCCTCGAGTTCTCATGGCTTCACCCTCGGTACCTGGATGAATATATCGATGCGATCCAGGATTGGACCAGAAAGTCGAGAACGATAGCGCTCGATGGCATGTGGACTACAACTACATGACTTCTCAGGATCTCCCATATATCCACAGGGACATGGATTCATCGCTCCCACGAGAGAGAAGCGGCTCGGATACCGACAACTCATATTGACACGGTTGATCGTGATCTCACCATCTTCAAGGGGTTGTCTGAGGGTCTCGAGGATATGCTTATCGAACTCGAGAAACTCATCGAGAAAGAGGACTCACTTATGTGCTAGCGATATTTCTCATGGTCTCGAGTCTCGTCCTCCACCGATGATGGATGCCTCACTCGCCGTATGATGTATGATACGAAAGGGTCTTTCCCGGACGATAGGCATATCCCGAGTCAGGAGTCCTGCGACTGAGTAGATCTTCGAGAGCTCGATCTGTTCCTCGATATCCATCGATGGTAGTATTCCGGCAAGGGCTTTCGCGAGCATGGTCTTTCCAGATCCAGGAGGTCCTTGCATGAGGATATTGTGTCCGCCTGCTGCAGCGATGAGAAGGGCTCGCTTCGCCTGTTCCTGTCCATGGATAGATGCGAAGTCCACGACCATTCGTGTCATAGGGATTTTCTCGATATCGAGCTTCTCACATGCTACAAGGGGCTTTGCTCCTGAGAGGATATCTACTACCTCAGAGAGACTCGATATAGCG
This sequence comes from uncultured Candidatus Peribacteria bacterium, assembly GCA_964449265.1. GTDB lineage: Bacteria > Patescibacteriota > Gracilibacteria > BD1-5 > UBA2023 > JAGOMW01. Next base: position 11,373 of record CAYVAG010000008.1, on the reverse strand, counting down.
ATAACATCGATATCAGGGATGACGGATGCTTCTTCTCGATTTGCTATAGGGAGGAATATCCGTTTCATCCCAATCTCTCTGGCAAGTATAGTCGCAGGAAGGGCTCACTGTACTCATCTCACTTCCCCATCGAGTGCGAGCTCACCGAGGAAGAGTGAACTCTTGACCATCTCTTCATCGAAGTCCATCTCTTTTCCGAGAATGCCGAGAGCGATGGGGAGGTCGTAGATAGGTCATTTTTTGCGGAGGTCTGCTGGTGCGAGATTCACCGTGATGCGCGCTCACCCAGGAAAGCTGTATCCTGAGTTCTTCACTGCAGCGCGTACGCGCTCTCGACTCTCTTGTACTGCCGTATCTCCGAGTCCTACCACAGTGAACTGTCCCATACCCGTGATGACATCGACTTCTACTTCGACGAGCTGACCCGATATTCCAGCGAGTGATGCCGAGAAGAGTTTTTGCATATGTGATATTCTTATGAAGATCTAGAAAAAGTATATGCAAAAATAGGAATTTACAATTTTCTTCGACCGAAATGTTGTCTTTTTTCTTTTCTCACCATTTCAAGATTCTGTAAAGTCAAAAGGAGAGACAATATTTGGTATCGGGTGAGATTTCTGGTACTATAGAGAGAGTTAGCCGTATTCTCCCTCATGATATTTCGTTTTTTCACATCGTTTCTTCTCTTTCTCTTTTCCATAGAGACTTTTGCTATACAGACACGCGTTGCTACCTCGAGTGAGCGCGATTTCTGATTTTTTACTACCCTTTGGAATGGTATTCTCTATATTACGGAGAATCTCCTCAATATCGTACTCTTTGTCCTTATCGCATGGATGTTTCTGAAGGTGATACGCCTGGGCTATGAAGTTCTCATGGCAGGACGACTTATCTACATGAAGGTCACACTTCCTCGTGCTGATTCCAAGCTCGATAAAGAGCGTGAGACGAAGAAAGATTTCAAGGAAAAAGTGGGAATCATGTCTGTCTTCTACAAATCTGTTCATAATCTCACTCAATCAAGCGCTCTCGATACAGTCATGAACGTGATATTTCGTCATGCGAAGATATCGCTCGAACTCATGTATCACGATGGACAAGTCCACTTCTATGCTGTCGGATACAAAGAACATCTTTCTCTC
>CAYVAG010000008.1:0-10221 GCA_964449265.1 uncultured Candidatus Peribacteria bacterium | reverse complement strand
TTCGTGCCGTTCACGTTCCTCCCGCCGCAGGACAACGGCGAGTTCGTCGTCCAGCAGATCACCTCGAACTACCCTGACGCGGAAGTGAAGATCATCGACCGCAAGGATTTTCCTGAGATAAAACCACTTGGATTTACCCTCCAGGCAGCTTCTATAAGCAAAGACAATGACGATGTCTACCCGATCAAGACCTATAAATACTTCGAAGACGATCCACTCTCTACATTTACCAATAATTTCTGATCACTCAAAAAAACTGATGTCGCCTCGATCCAACTCGTCGTGAAACCACTTGGTCACTCATGGAATCGAAAAGCGAAAAAAGCCGCGGGACTCGTCGCAAAAGGAGAGTATAAAAAGGGAATCAAATCTGGACTTCTCGTCTCTATCTTTAAGGGTATCACTGCACCGATCGCATGGCTCTTGTTCCGATTTATAAAAAATGAAGAGACATGAAACAATGCTCCATGAGCAACGAGTGGTGACTCATATAAGATATTTAACCAAGCGGAGACAGAAGCACAGAAAATGGTTGGAGAATCTGCAGGACAACCGTGATTTTCAGCTTCTATACGTATCCTCGTTTCATCAGATACGGGTGCTTCAGCACGGAGCGCTCTCCAGAATCTCGTGGCTGCAACTTCTATATTTACCGATGAGTACAATAACCGTCTCGGTAATCCCCAGATGCTCGAGGATCCATTCCGTTTTATCTTCACCCCACTTCGCTACTTCGCATACCGGTTTCGTCTCGTGGGTGTCATGCAGGGAATCAGTAAATTCTCTTGCGATGAGCTCTCGACACTCTACCACTTTCCTGATATCAACTACAATAAATCTCCTATCATCGCCTGGCTCGAGTATAAGATGCTCTCGCCCCCTTCGAATCTCCGATTTCCGAAAGAGCCACTTATCATGAAGGACTACAAACGTGATATCAAGGGCAATATCTATACTGAAGATGGATCACTCCTTCAGGTAGATAAAAATAAAAATCTCCTACGAAACGCTGACAAGGATCTCCTCCTTCTCGATGGAACTATCGTCCCAGTGGCGAAAGAGGGGGAAAATATCGGAAAACCACTTGATACTGGCAAAACTCCTCTCCAGATCGATGAACAACGCAAACTCCAGGGATTTCCCCTCTATAAAGATGGAGTCCTCATGGGCTGGAACGAATATAGAAATAATAAAACTCCCATCTACTTCTCGAAAAAAGATCGTGGACGACATCACTATATTATAGGAAAGTCAGGATGAGGAAAGTCAGTATTTATCGGCTATCTTGCTCGTCAGGATCTCTGGAATGGAGAGGGACTCTGTGTCATCGATCCGCATGGAGATCTCGTCGAAGATATCGTTGCATTCACCCCGAAAGAGCGTGCAAAAGATATGATCATCTTCGACCCTTCTGACTATGAGCGACCGATGGGACTCAATATGCTTGATCTTATCGCGATGGATCCGAGTCTGCGCATGATCGAGAAAGATCGTGCGGCGCTCGACGCAACATCGATATTCATAAAAATGTATGGAGATGAGATTTTTGGTCCACGTATCCAACACTACTTCCGAAATGGGTGTCTCACCCTCATGGATGATGAAGAAGAGGGAGGAACGCTCATCGATGTGCCTCGACTTTTTGTCGATGAAGCCTTCATGAAGTATAAGACATCGAAGATTAAAAACGTGATGGTAAAAGCCTTCTGGGATCATGAGTATGCACAGACGGGGGATCGTGAGAAACAGGAGATGATTCCTTTTTTCTCAGCGAAATTCGGACCTTTCATCACCAATACGACGATGCGGAATATCATCGGTCAGACGAAATCTGCCTTCAATATACGACAGGTTATGGACGAACAAAAAGTCCTCATGGTGAATCTCTCGAAGGGAAAAATCGGAGACCTCAATGCACAACTTTTATGATTGATCATGGTCTCGAAGATCAATATGGCAGCGATGAGTCGAGCCGATATGCGAGAGGAAGACCGAAGAGATTTCTATCTCTATGTCGATGAATTTCAAAACTTTGCGACCGACACCTTCGGAGAAATCCTCTCAGAAGCTCGTAAATACCGACTTGCTCTGATCATGGCACACCAGTTTATCGCCCAGATCGGAGGATCTGGAGACAAGCAAGGAAAATGAGGGAAGCCGTCTATCAAGGATGCAGTATTCGGAAATGCGGGGACGATTATGTCGTTTAAGGTCGGTGCCGAAGATGCAGAATACCTCGAAAAAGAATACGCTCCCTCACTTTCCCAGCAAGACATCATCGGAATCGCGAACTTCACGACCTACTGTAAACTGAATATCGATAACGCGACGACTCGACCATTCGACCTGAAGACGATCTGGGATAACACCTATAAAAATGCAGAAGTTTCCAAGATCATAAAAGAATACTCACGTAAAATGTATGGTCGCAAAAAAGAATATGTCGATATGGAGATCGAAGCCCGTATGGGAATCGTCCGTGAAGAAGACAAGGAGCCTCCAACTTCAGATATAACTCCCCTACCCCCACCAGACACCACTCCACCTTCGACAGAATCACCATAGTAATTCCCCTTTCTCCCAATGCTTCACCGTATCCTTCCCATCATTGTCCTCCTCCTCCTCGTACTTGATACGGTGGTGCTTTTTGGATTTGGTGGATCGGGACCGCTTGCTCCGTTTGTAACTTCGATGAGACCATTTGCTTACGCTATTATCCTCGTATGACTCCCCCTTCTCTACTTCATCGTCTATAAGGCATATATTGGACCCGTGCAGCGACTCAATCAGAGTATCGCAAAATTCATGACAGGTATTGATGAAGATCCACACCTTGAGGCCAATAGTTGGAGCAAGGGGATGAACTATGTGATCAATTTTTTCATAAAAAGTCTCCAGATCCTGAAAGTTTTCAAACAAGAACTCCGTGATGGTCGTAAGCTCCGCTCAGAAGTGGAGATTGCTTCAGAAATCCAGAAGCGTGTGATCGCGAGCGAGACGAGCATCATCCCTTCTTTGGAGATCGCTATGGCGAGCTGCCCAGCTTCAGAAGTAGGAGGAGATTCACTGGATATTATCCCAGGGAAAAATGGAAACTACTATGTCTACGTCGGGGACGTGACATGACATGGAGTACCAAGTGGGTTTGTCATGATGATGGTGAATGCTCTGGTATCAGCATTCGTCGTATCGGAAGAGAGTAGTGCTCGAGTCCTTTCAGAAACCAACCGTATCCTCAAGCCTCGTATCAAGCAAAATATGATGATGACCTGTGTCATGCTTCGCTGGAATGAACCCCAGAAGATGCTATACTACACAGGGGGATGACACGAGTACCTTCTCGTATATAAAGCAAGAGAAAATAAGGTGTATAAAATCAAATCAGGATGAGTAGCACTCGGTATGGTGCGAGACTCTTCGAAAGCGATGATAGAGCAGCAGATTCTCTTCGAGAAAGAAGACATCATCATCCTCTATACCGATGGCATTACTGAGGCTCGCTACAGAAGTGAACAAAATTGACTTCTTTTCGGAATCGATAGAATAGTCGAGTCTATCATGAAAGTAGAAGTAAAAACCGCAGAAAACATATTCCGCCACCTGACTATAGATCTTTCTTCTTTTATGTGATACAAACACAAACAATACGATGATATCACGCTCTTCGTCGCACGAAATATCGGCTCCGGAGGAATCACACTTTCATCTATACCAGATAACATAGATCCTGCGAATATCACCGAATGGAACTGGTGAAAAAAAATCTCAGAACCAAAAATCCTCTAAAACTCTTCTCATGGCGGTCCCCACTCTCAAAGAACTCATCAATAAAAACTATACCGGAGATGTCGAGTGACTCGAATCACCTCGTGTCGATTTTGTCGCAGCTTCAGGAGAGACTATGACAGCTTCACTCTCTCATCCTGAAGAGATCACTATGAAGATCGTAACTGCTCCTTCGCCAACTTCGACACTTTCGCCACCTTCTGTCGAGCCAAGAACTCTCTCTCTCGAGATCGATGACCCGAGTCGAAAAATGACAAAAGAGGAAGCAGAAGAACTCAAAAAAACAGAAAAAGAGTATAAAGAGGCTCTCGCCTTCGTGAAGGATATGATTGCTCCAGCGATGATGCGAATCGATGCCACCAAACTGCAGATCGGAGACACCTATGCTCGTACGATATTTACCTATGCTTATCCGGATGTTCTAGAAGGAAACTGGCTCTCGCCACTTATCAACTGGGATGTGAAGTTCGATGTATCAATGTTTATCTACCCGGTAGACTCTTCTCGTGTGATGAAATACCTCAGAAAACGACTCACACAGCTTCGCTCCCAGTATGCCATAAATCGTGAAAAATGACTTATCAGTGATCCTCACCTCGATGCTCAAATGCAGGATGTCGAGGAGCTCCAGGTATCACTCACTCGCGGTCAGGAAAAATACTTCCACTTCTCCCTCTATGTTACGACCTATGCAGAGACTGAAGAAGAGATGAAGCGCCTTTCGAATACCCTCGATGTCATGCTCGCCGGAAGAAACATCCTTACGAAACAGGCATTTCTGCGTGCTGAACAAGGATTTATCGCCACAGGACCATTTGCTCGAGATGAAGTCAATGTCTTTCGAAATATCTCGACGAAGGGACTTTCTACTACTTTTCCATTCTCCTCGAATAGTCTCTCACAAGATGATGGGATATTCTATGGTATCAATACTCACAATAACTCACTCATCATATTCGATCGATTTCGTACAGAAAATGCGAATATGTGTGTCTTCGCGAAATCAGGATGAGGAAAGTCCTTTGCCGTGAAGCTCGAGATCCTCCGTGCCCTCATGCTCGGGACTGATGTGATCGTCCTCGATCCAGAGAATGAGTATCGTGCTCTTGTCGATACGGTCGGAGGGACATACCTGAATATTAATCTGAACTCTGATGAGCGGATCAATCCGTTCGACCTGCCACGCGGGCTCAAAGATACTGAGTCACATCCTGGTGATCTCCTCAGAGGTGCGGTTGTAAATATGCTTGGACTCCTCCATCTCATGCTTGGAGTGATTACCCCTTCCGAAGAAGCACTTCTCGAACGATGACTTATCACGACCTACTCACTCAAGGGGATCACGATGGAAGACGACTCTGCCGAAGGGAAAGAAATCCCCCTTATGAAAGACCTCCTATCGGTTCTCGAGACCATGGATGGTGCTCGTGGACTCGTCGAGCGCCTCGATAAATACGTCACAGGAATATTTGCCTGAGTCTTCTCCGAACATACCAATGTCGATCTCAAGGATGGGCTCGTCATCTTCTCGGTACGAGACCTCGACGATATCCTCCGACCGATCGCTATGTATATCCTCCTCGGATACGTGTGGAATATCGCTCGTTCATCAGAAAAAAAACGAATGCTCGTCGTGGATGAAGCGTGGAATATCATGCAGTACGAAGATAGTGCGAAGTTCCTCTTCGGACTCGTGAAACGAGCTCGAAAGTACGGACTCGGTGTCACGACGATCACACAGGATGTCGAAGACTTCATGACGAACCAGTATGGGAAAGCGATCGTGACGAACTCCTCGATCCAACTCCTCTTGAAGCAGTCTCCTGCCTCGATCGATGTCCTCCAGGATGTATTCAAACTCACGGAACAAGAGAAATATATCCTCCTAAATGCTTGAGTCGGTACAGGGCTCTTCTTTGCCTGAGGAGAACATGTCGGTATCCAGATACTCGCCTCCTATTTCGAAGAGAAGATCATCACGACGAAGCCAAATGTGTAAACTATAGAAAAATCCCCTGCGTTTGCAGGGGATTTTTAGATTTTTACGCTCCTCTCTTTTCGCACTCAGGGCTGAGGCGAGAGAGTGTGGCTATTATGTGTTTGGCACTTATTTGATTACGACCAACTGCCCTTGGAATGATCCATTGAAGACATCTTGTACATAGAACGATCTGTCGGCGTTTGCCTGGATTGGACTTGTGATTGCTACATCACGAACGTACAGTGCACTTCCTTGAGGAGTTCCCCAGTCGGTGTAACCGACAATTACCCAGAAATGTCCAGCATTTCCATAGTAGATGTTCGATGGAACAATGACAGGGTTGTTGGCATTTATCGCTGTTTTTACAGCAGTGAAGAATGCTGCCGCCGTCGAGTATGTCGGTGTGACCGAAGCAATAACGCTTCGTCCATACCCACCGTTTTGAGCTAATCGCGCAGCCCATACTAGGTCTTGTAACTTGGCACACCAGTGAACACTCGCTGAATTACAGTAGGTGTCAGTTCGGTAATTTGCGGAGTTTGCGTAGAAGGTGTTGTGTATTTGGGTCAAGGTTTTCACCTGACCCGTCTTATATTGCATCGCAATTTTTAGGGCCGTATGTCCGCTCCAGTAGTGGCTATTGGGATTTTCCGTCGTGTTGAACTCGTAGAAGTGAGGCATATTACTCGTGAGCCATTTCGTTGTCTGTGCCAGACTCGGAAGACTGAGACCACCGAAAAGCGTGATCACGAAGATGATCAGAGTTTTTTTCCAAGTAACCAGTTTCATGATGAAACTCCTATTTTCAGTTGAGAAAAGTAGATCAGTATGATCTACAATTATCCATGGAAGCGCTCGGGATGAGCTCTTCTCGAGGATGCTATCACCATAGCACTATCTCTAGTGCCATGGTATATACTTTTCCCGATCCGTGAGTCGGTCAGGATAATTTCAGATTGGATAGAAACGCTTCATGTATACACTGTCCATGAGCCGATAGAGTTCAAGTCCACCATTTCTCGTGATACAGTTATCTAGAGAGAGTATATCTTTCCCGAATACTTCTTTTTTTTCAGTGATGGCATTCTGGAACCAATTTGCCAGTTCTGACATATTGATCATCTTACGACCATCTTGATCACTTATCTCGAGTATCTTATTTATATCAAGAACCCCTCCTGACAACACTCGAACATAGTTGACATCGAATTCAGATGAGACAGGGTATTCGTTGTCCTCGAACTGGAGTCTACACTCAGAGAGTACTTTTCCCCATAGAGGGTTAACAAGAAAATCCAGAAGATCTTTTTCTACATCGGGAGTGACATATCCAAATACTTCATTTCCTATTCCCCCGCAAGATAAAATTCTGAGATTTTCTTCGAAGAGACATTTTTTGTATATTTCTTTTTCTTCTTCTGTCAGTCCTACTCCCTTCGGATTCCCCTCACCAAATACATAGTGAAGAGTGCGTCCGTCGGCGAGCGTGACATCTCGAGATTTCCACTCGAGATTTGGCATATGAAAATCCGTGACTCCAGAATTTACGACCTGGATAGTTCCAGAGCTTGTTCCTGTGTTAGTGAGAACGATTGTGTTTTGGTTTTTGGGTGGTGAGTCAGGAAGAGCAATCTCCCCCCGGTCATGAAGCATCCACGCACTCATACCGAGCATGACCCCGATGACGAGAAGTGTGGTGCCGAGAGTATTTGTTTTCATAGGAATTCCTAAAAAGGGTTGGTTTAAAATTTCTTCGCAAGTTTTACGAGAATCCAAAAAAGATTCCATAAAATTTCGAAGAAATACTTTCGAAAGTGATTGCATTATATAAACCAATTCTAACAAATTTCTAACATTTTCGAGGGAAAATATTTTTTTCTTGATATTTTTCCTAAAATCCCCCCAAAATTTGCATTTTTTCACCAAGAAGAGTATTCTGGAAAAGAATTCATTATTTTCCCCTATGAAAACCTCTTCTCTCTCTCGCCGTGAGAAACTCCTCCTTGGTCTTCTCTCCTCTACCCTCATCTTCTCTGCTTCATTCTCTTATGGAGCGGTGAATAGTAGTAAGGTCGATGCGATCATGCAAACCATCACCAATGCTGGTAATGCTTTCACTACCCAAACAGATAGAGATACCTACTACCAGAGAGTCTATACAGGACTCGCCGATGCTGTAGCTCTTCTCATCACCGTCCAGAATAACGTCGGTGCTATGATCGGTACAGCACCAGTGACAGTGCCACCTGTAGGGACACTCCCTCCAGTAAATACCGTAAACCCAGGACAGTCAGCAGCGCAAGTCCTCGGTATCTTCGCAGACGCACCGATCCCAGCACCATGTCCAGCCAACACTATCATGATGAAAGAAGATCTCGGAAAACCAGGTGCTGGTATGTGGCTCCATAAAACCTGGAACAACAAGAATCCTTCACTCGGTACCTACCACGTCTATAAACTCACTTTAAAAGAATCAGCTGCTACCTATAAAGAAATGCTGAAGCTGGAACCAAGCCCAAGAGTTGTCTTCGACAGCGCTGAGACCAACGGTGTCGTATGAGGAACAAACTATACTCATATAAAAATATCTCCCTATCCATGTGACTTCGTCACTCAGGCGGAGATCGATGCTGCAAAAGCTCAGTGATATGGATGGCGTGGAAACTTCGGTGCATGTGGACACTCCAACTTAGATGTCACTTATAAGATCGATGGTGTCGATGATCCGAAAAATACAGGAAGCTGTACACTGAAACTCGGAGGAACATACTATGTAAATGTCGGACCTTCTCCATCTCTGAGTGCTGCATCTGAGTCTGGATATAGATACACTATCATGAACCGTACATCGTATACTGATCCAGCAGGCATATATGGTATTTATCCATTTGTAAAAGATGCCAATGGTGTATCTACCAATCCACAGTACGACGCATGGAAAGAAAAAACTAATTCATCAGGAGAAAATGCGGAGACCCTTCGTCAGAGTGTAGTGAATAGCTATAAGTCACAGATAGGTTCTCAGGCAACAGGAGGTCCTGGTCCAGTATCGAACTCTGCCTGGGCTTCTCCTACTTCCGTCTCTTGTCCGACATCACTTGCATGACTTCAGTCAGCGAACCCAAGCACTATAAGTTCTACGAATTCTACAGGAATTCAGTATACTAGTGTCGGATGAGCATTTTTCAATGTAAAAAACTACACCAACACAAATGATACTGCCCTTCCTACGAGTTGTACGTCATGACAGAAATGGATAGCAAAATCAGGGACGAATAGTTGTAGTGTGTATAGTTGTAGTGCAGGAAGCTCAGCTCCCGTTGCATGAACCCCATGAAGTAATCCTGGTGCGAATAATAATCCCCTTATCTATAGAAGTGTTTATGGTTTTGCATTCTGAATGAGTCAATGAAAACTCGTTTCAACTGACCAAACAGGAGTTATGGTGTCTGAGTGAGCAGGTTTACCATCTCTTTATCCATGGGAACCAAAGCTGAGAAAACTCTATCCAGAATGTACAGCAGCTCAGTTAGCTGGCGCGGCTTGCACGACAGAAAATAGTATGTGTTGGACTACGAGTGTTCCTGATCATAGTAGGAATACGCCGAAAATAAGCACATACCTTGCGTGCCAAAAAAATCCTACCATACGCAATAGTTGTCCTACAGGAGAATATAAGATGGCACACGATAACATATGAGGGTATGATGATGATCGAGCACAGATGGCCTGGCATATGCAGGGTTGGAATACAGTGCGCTATCCAGGTGACAATATCTCGAAAGTTTGGAAATGGAATCCCAATACAATAGTCTTTGCAAATCGTGATAAAACTCAGCCCGCCTCTACTGGCGATATAGCTCGGGCGTGATTTGATCTACTTTTCTTCCTAGAGCATGCTTGGACAAATGAATCCTACGTACAAAAGGATATGGTAAGCATCTCTGAATGTCCTGGAGATTTCTCCCAAGAAATCATCGATCGATGATGTGCCCAGGGCTACACCCTTCGTTATTCTGATGGCACAGAAACACAGCAGTTTGCCGATTTCCGATTCAAGTGAGAATTTCTCGGATCAAATGTCAGGCAAACGCAGGATCTCATACATCCTACCTGTACGCTCGACCCTTATAAGACATACTATGTGAATATCAAAAGTCCCATCGCATGACAAAGGAATTTGAAAGCAAATGTAAAATGACCAAATATATCTGATAGCGAAAATTACTATGTAACACCTTCTTGGCTTTATAATAAAGAAAAAGCACCATATGTGAGAAAACCTTGTTTATGATGGTCTTGCGATAAGGGTACTCCATTTTGGGACTGGTACGGAAAACCAGAAGATGGAGCCATAGACTACACAGGGCCACAGCCATAAGTCCCAAAAACTCCAGAAATATTTCTGGGTTTTTTTTAACTCTAATTATACTAAAAATAGTATAGATATTTCC
>CAYVAG010000007.1:49605-59686 GCA_964449265.1 uncultured Candidatus Peribacteria bacterium | reverse complement strand
CCGACCTCGGGGTTATGAATCCCGTGCTCTCACCAGCTGAGCTACATTGGCAGATGTTCGCACCCGTGAATCTATAATGGTTGCGGAGGTGTGAATCGAACACACGACCTCAAGGTTATGAGCCTTGCGAGCTACCACTGCTCTACTCCGCGGTAAATTTTGGCTTTCCAATGCGGAAAACTCGGTATTTTAACCTGCATTTCTTGGGTTTTTATCAGAAAATTCCGATAATGAGCCCGACGCAGTGACAGGAGAATATAGAAAAAGATAATTATGTCAAATTTATTTGAACTGAAAGAGCTTACTCAGGATTAAGAATAGTAAGTTTTTAGTATAAAATACGGATTTTTAATACATACGGCAAACCGCATTTTCCTTTCTTTAAAAAATAGCTATATGTTCCATTAAATCAGTCTAAAATAAGTTCTATCCTGAATAGATATACTTACATGAGAATATTTGCAATAACAAGCTATTTCTTTCTTAGAGCAATATGGATGCTATTTACTAGGTAAAGATAAGAGAGAACTATGCTTTACTTTTGATAGTGAAAAATAGAGAAAGAAGTGTTAGTAAGATATAAACGGCAAACTGTAATATATTTGCCGTTTATTCCTAAAATCAATAACTATACTACATCTAAATATTATAGATTCATTAGATAAAAATATGTGCCAATGTTCCAATAAAATATAAGAACTAATATTAGAAATATAATTTTATTATAAGTTTAATAATATTATGTATCCAAAAATATCTGTTCTTTAGATTATTTGGCACAATGGCACATCTTTATACATTATCCTATAAATCTTCATCTAGGTTGACCTCAGTTTATTCTTGGTCTTTCCTCATCCCATCTACACGCATTTATTAGTCATGCCGAAAGTTTATCATACTCATCTGCATTAACAACAAACCTTGAAAATAACTCTTTTATTTCCTCATTCTTAATAAATTCTCATAATCGAGTTTCTTCTAAGTAATCCCAAAAGTCTTCATAAGTATCACATGAACCTCTTTCAAGAATCCGCTTTGCTTTATTATTCCAGTCTGGAAACATATCTAAATTCTTTACTTCTTCACCGAAAGCTGAAAGAATGTATTTCAAAAATTGTGCTACTTTATTCTTGTCTGCTACTGCCTTAAATGAATTCTCTGAGAGTCTCCGTGTGCTTTTAAAAACAGAGAATCTTCTATTTCATACCTCCGTGCTATCAAAGTGTAGAGGTCTATCACTGTTACTTGTGATGACGAATATATTATGATTAGGAGACTCATTTCTATCTTTATATAGTCTTCTCACTCAAATTTCTTCTGCTAAAATCAGATTTTTCAATCTATTAGATATTCTAATATCATTAACTTTACTTCATGTTGTGACTTCGTTTACGCAACATACTAGAGTTCATCAAGTAATAGCATCAAATTTTTCCTCCAACTCTCTTTGTGTAAGAGTAATATTGGAATATTCTTTTGAAAAGATAGTTTGAAGTAATCTTGCAAAACTTGTCTTTCATGTTCATTGATTTCCATGAAGTATTATAGCGGGGGCATTTGGACTTAAAGGATGTAGATATTTCCATGTAATATATTTCATTAAATAAGCCATATCCTCAGTATTAGTATCTGTGACGCTTTCGAATAATCAGATTATATCATTGATATCTTCTATATCTTCAGATGGTTTTAAGATTTTTGCAGGATTATAAGTATTTAAGTATCACTCTTTCTCATAACCAAAAGTGAAATCTCGATAGGATTTAACAATACCACTGATACAGTAATTTTCTATTTCTGTTTCGGATACTTTTCGTCTTGCAACTATTGATGAGTTGAAAGCTATATCTTTAGCAGAATAGTATCTATCATGTATTAATCCGTAGTATCTAGCTTCAGAGATAATATAAGCATATTCTTGTAAGTGTTTTGCTAAGTCATCACTATCATTGTTATTTGCTACAATAAAAGGCATAAGTTTAATATTATCTATACCAGCAGACTCGCTGATATAGTGAAAGTAAAGATTCTCACATGCCTTTTGCATTTCGCATGAGTCTCTTGAGTTCACAGATGTTAATGTGCCCTTGCTTAGCTAAGCTTGTATATATAATACCCCGTTATTTAGTATTGAATTAATATACAAAAAAACGTGCCATAAATGACACATTTTTGCTTTATTAAAATGAATTATTAAATCTTAAAAAGATTTGACTTGTATCTCTAGTATAAATTCAATATATGAATTATTCAATGTATAACCCTATAAAATCCCTTTTACACGTAAGCTCTAATCAACTTTTCTTTAGAAATATGTTGAGTCTGCTCACATATTGCTTTTCTAAGGTCTCTCTTGATACATTTCAGTGTCTTAATCAGAATTTCGTCTTATTTACTTCATAGTAGGTTCGTATTGCATCTATACTCTCTCAGGGCGAAGTAAGTATTGTATATAGTAGAATAATTGATTGCTTATCTGTTAAATGCTCCAAAACACTAAAACTAATATTTTTCCCTCAGATGATAATATAATTTAGAGGATTACTATGAGAGAACTGTATAAGTCATTCAAAGAATGAGTCAATGTCATCCTTGTTGTCTCTCTTTTCCTTGAGTACTTGAATATCATTATAAAAATCCCCAAGTGTTTCCATAATTCTCCAATACTGAGTATAAAATAGATATAAACTATCTAGAAGTAATAAATATTCACTATCTTTTTCATATTCTTTTCTATCAATAATAATCTGTCTTTTTGAGCATAAGATTTCTTCATAATCAATATTTTCTATCTCACTTCATATATAATATCAATCATCCAGTAGATGGTTACGAGAGAGTAAACTTTCTATAATTTGTAGTTTATCATCAATAAAGAAGTTTCATCTAGATAATTGCTCAATAATTCGGTGTAGGTTGTTCTTTTGCTGTATAAATACTGCCTTAGAAATCGGCACATGTTCTCATCTAATTTCTGTATTTCTTCAGCTCGTAAAATGCGTAAAATTCAAAATCGCAGACCGTCTATTATCGTGTTTTGTCTCCAATACTTTAGATATTTGCTTTTCCAATTCTTCCGCTTGAATATATCGCAAATCAAAAGTTACTTCATATGCCTTTACTCTAAGCAATAATTGGCGAAAGCTTATAAGTCTCATTGCTTCTTTATGGATATCTAGAGGTATGCTCGCATTATATCTTTTTGGCATAGCTTAAATATAAGGAATTCTTTAATTTTGACAATATGTGAGAAAGATTATAATACTTGAGCTTAGTCCAACATCTCGAAAAAGGCGTCTTTATTTTTTGTCTTATTTTTAAGGCACTTATCTAGTTTACAAGTAGGAGAGTAATATCCCTCTCCTATAACTAGGTAGATGCCAATGTTGGACTAAGCACTCAACAGGATATTGCTCTCCTTTTTTGTTTGCTTAAAAATTATATCATGAATAGAAATCTTATAAATGGTGCTATTATAATCCTACTGTTAGTGGTAATTTGATTCTTCTGGAAATTTTATGAACAAGAACAACAAAAAATTGAGCTTAATAAAGAACGGGAAATAAAAGAACAACTTGAAAAAGATGAAAATATAGAGTTAGCAAAATCAAAATACTACCAATTAGAATTAGCTTGATATAATAAAATATACTCCAGCATCGAGATAAGATACCTAAATTGAAAAATGGATTATAAAGTAATTATCTGAGCAAGAGATAGCAAAGAAAATGTTGATGAGAACTTTGTTAATGCTATCAATTTAAATGGGAAAACCTATATAGATTATAATTTTACTGATGTTGATAAATTTGAAGTATTCAAAGTAACGGTTGATTCTGATGAATTAATAACAAGTCTCTGAAAGAATCCATGAATCTATGAGTACTCCTATAATGGTTCAAAGCCAATTGATAAGGAAACTTATAAGAGAATTGACACTTTAAATATTACTCATACTATACCCATAATTCTATCCACTGAAGGTAATTAATTATGCAGAAATTTTTCTCTTACATACTAATTGTATCTATATCATTAATTAGCTTCATTGTACCTGTATCCGCAAAAACTTATTACAACTGACCGAAAGGATGATGTTACTATCTATCATCTTCTGGTAAGAAAGTATATGTATCTCATCAGTATTGTAATAGGGACGATGAATGAACTACTGCAATGTATAATTCTTCTACTAAGAAAACATACTATACAGGACCAAAGGGATGATGCTTCTATTATGGCAAAAATTGGGAAAAGATATATGTTGCCCATTCTTATTGTGGAAGATAATCTATAATTTTATGAAAACTACTTATCTCATATTTCTACTATCAATTTTGAGTCTTACTTCATGTTCAATTGAAGATAAGACTTCTTTTCGTGATGCGAGCAAGGAAGAAGTTCAACACTTTATCCCTAATTGATATAAGCTAGCCGAAAGGTATGAAAAGCTTCCATGAGATGAATCGGTAGTAAAACTAAACCTTGATAGTGATGAAGATATAGAATTATTACTTATACTGGATGAATGAAAATCATGCGAAAATCCAAACGAGGGAAAAGTTATTGCGGTCGATTATGATAGGAAAAATGATAAATGGCTAAAAATATGAGAACTTGCATTAAGTGGAAATATCGCTTTTCCTGTGCATAGTTTTAATAATGAGACTTCAGATATTGACTCAGATAAAATACAAGAAATTCCTGTAATATCAGAAACTAATTGATGCTGAAGCTGATGGACAAAATTCAAGCATATTATAACTATGAAAGGTGGGAAGCTCGTTGATATTGCAAAATGACAGTTACTTGTGAGAGATTGAAGTGAGAAAATGATACAGTCAATCAATAACTGATATGAAGTATTTGAGTCAATCTGGAATATGGACGAGTGAGAATGACACTTTGATTGCTCACGATATCATGTGAGGTACTATGAATGGAATAAATGAATACTTTCCCAAACCAAAGACTACACAACCAAATTTAAGTATTATCTAGAAGAAGATAAGAAATATAATCCAAACTGAGAAGATTTCAGAAACAAGATTTGTGTCACAGTAGATACATTCCAGAAATTTACAGATTATATTAGAAATGATGCCGTACAATGAGTATATCCGCTAATTACTCAACAAGGATATTCAGAGATAATGACGAAAACTCAAGAATGAAATACTATTATTCAACAGGATGTGAATTTAAGAGAATCACCCTCTTGAAGCTCAAAGATAATTCGCCCGATTATCAAGGGAGAATTCGTATCTATTGTATCAAATATGAAAATATGAGGACAGACCTGGTTTAGTATAAAGACAATTTCAGGCGAAACAGGCTGGATATCAGAAATTTGATTTAAGAAAGATGATTCTGTAAAATCAGCCGCAGACTTTCAATAGTTTATATCGTGTGCCAATCCATACCAACACTAACGATTCTCTACGACTCCGAAATTTTACCACCCCACCCCAGCCCCCCGTCATTTTTCTATAAAATCCATGCTCAAAAATTATACTAGACTCTATCATATTGTGTCTAGTATTTTTTATTAATCCTTTATAGATATTGAAATTTTCACTTGCAATAAAATCGAAAATCCATATTATTAGACATAATATATTTATTCACTTATTGAGTCTATGAACTTCGTCGAACCTATTCGAGATTTGAAGAAAATCGCACAGATTAAAAACCTCCTCAGATGAGAGTGAAATATACGAGATTTACTCCTTTTTGAGCTTGGTATAAATAGTGCCCTCAGGGTATCAGATTTGCTCGATATAAGCGTTCTAGATGTATTTGCTGGCATTGATATCCCTGCCGATTTCTTCGACGTTAAAGAGGAAAAAACAGGCAAAGCAAATAGGATTACTATTACTCCGAAAGTAAAAGAAACTCTTAAGCTCTATGCAGAGACTTATCCTGAAGTAGTAGCGAATCCTAATAACTATATATTCTTCCACAAGAAACGTTTCCCGAATGGAAGTGAGCCGATAGGAAGGAAGACAAGTTGGCTTCTCTTATCCAATCTTTGTGAGAGTGTCGGACTCAAGTGAAACTTCTGAAATCATACCCTCAGAAAAACATGGGGTTACCAAGCAAGAATCCAATGAATACCACTAGAGATTATACAACATAAACTCAACCACTCTTCACTTGCAGTAACACAAAAATATCTCTGAATAACAGCAGATGAGATTGCAGAAGCGTGTAATAAGTTGGATTTATAATCGCCTAAGCTATTGCCATAATCTTATTTATTCATATTGTATAGACAATTTAATTTCTTTTACATGGATGAATCAACTCTCAAAAAAATTGCAAAAACTATCGAAAGTGCCAACTTAAATTTCTTTATTGGTTCAGGTTTATCAAAACCATTTTTTTGAACATTAAATAATATTGAAAAGGATTTAACAGAAGCTATTGATAATGATGATAAACCAAAAATCTTATCACTAAAGCAAGATTACTTTGATGTTGCAATGATTGAAAACATAAAAATCATTGATAATATCGTAGATAAAAATAAAGATACTACACTTACTAACTATAAAAATTTCTATAAAAACTTAAACAGCATACTCCTAAGAAGAGAAAATTCACTACTCACTAAACAGACAAATATCTTTACTACAAATATTGATATATGCTCAGAAACTGCACTGGAAGAACTAAACATAGACTTTAATGATTGATTTAGCTGAAGATTTAAGCCAAAATTCAATATATGAAATTTCAAGAAATCTTACTTCAAGAAAAGTCTACACTATGAAAATACGTCTGAAATTCCTGTATTTAATTTAATAAAAATACATGGCTCTGTTAGTTGGAAAAAGGAGTGAGACACAATAGCTCTAGATAATAATCTAGTATGAGTAAGAGAAGTACAAACAAACAGGCATACTCCTTCACTGTTTAATGATTCTTATGATAAACTTCCAATCATAAATCCAACAAAAAAGAAATTCTCTCAAACCCTATTTGAGCATTATTATGATTTACTCAGAATTTATTCAAATGAATTAGAAAAAGAAAGTACTGTTCTTTTTGTTTTATGATTTTCATTTGCAGATGAACATATTAGGGCACTGACAAATCGTGTTGCCTGAGCAAATCCAACGTTAAGAATATACATATTTCAATACTCAAACCCTAATGATAAGATAAAATCATATAAGAATACTTTTAGTAAGTTTACTAAAGAGGATGAGAAAAAATTATTTATTTCTGAAATAAATAAGGATTATATAGAAACTCTATTAACTAAATCAGAAATTGATGCTTATATTGAAAGTATTCTTGATGAACTATCAAAAAATAATTGGGATACACTATTGTATAATATATATAATCCGATTGAAGAGCTTGCAAATAATGCAAAAAATAAAAATATTGAAGTCATCTATCCAGAAGAAGGAGCAAATTATAGTTTTGATAGAATAGTTGCTGATATTTTTTGAAAAATTACAATAACCCATGATAAAAAAACAGGTTGAATTTCCGAGTCAATAGAGGATGAAGTACCTACTGCAGAAACACTACCTAACACCATGCAAAACAATGACATTGAATTTGAATTTTAATAATACTGATGATTATATTGTACATAATTCCGTATTTCGAATAGGGGTTGTTGTTTCTGTTGAATGACAAGCAGTGAAAGTTAAAGTTGATAGCGGAAAGAATACCTCCTCTGTTCTATATAAATGAGAAATTATACAGAATATTTCTGTGGGATGATATGTAAAAATCAAGAAATGATTTGAAGAAATGATTGGGAAAATTGAGTGAGAAAATATTACGGAGAATAAAACACTTCACGAAAATAATTACAAATCTAATAAAGAAAAGATTAGTAGAGTACTAAGTATTAAAATACTTTGATACATGGAAGATTGAGAGTTCAGAAGATGAATAAAGGAGTTACCTTTAATTGATAATCAATGTTTTCTCTTATGAAAGGAGGAGTTTGAAGAGATTCATAGATTCACTAAGAGTGATGATGAACCAATACGAATTTGAAAATTAGAATATGATGACTGACAAAATATTGAAGTAGGCATCAATAGCCTTTTTGCTAGTCATATATGAATTTTTGGAAATACATGAAGTGGTAAATCTTATACTTTAGCAAAAATATATAGAGAGTTGTTTAATAAATTCAAAAACGAAGACAAGTTCGTAAAAAACGCAAAATTCTATTTTATTGATTTCAATGGGGAATATATAGGCGATGATGTAATTATTGAAAAGGATTATAAGAATATTTATAAGTTAAATACTCGTCTTCCAGAATGATGAGATAGATTCCCGATTAGGAAAGATACTATTCAGGATAGCACCTTTTGGTCGATATTCTTAGAAGCAACTGAGAAAATGCAGGCACCTTTCTTAAATAGAGCCCTTAAAGATACATACATTGAATCAATGCTATCTAGTGATGATAATTTCAAAGCATTGCTCAAGGAGAAAATTATTGCCGCTACTGCAATGAGTGGGAAATTTATTGAAAGGAGTATTGTTACAGATTTACTTTATGAAGTATCTAATTACACAGAAAATGCTGACTTAAAGACCCTTGCAAATTATTTCAGAGACAATCTAAATTGAGGTAATGAAAAAATTAGCTTTTATCTAGAAGATAAATTGCCATGAAACTATTCATGAGAAACATGATTTATAGAAAAAGTTGATAATGCAATGGCACATATTGGCATTCTCAATATAGCCAGTTTAAGTTTTATTAGAAAAATTGGATTAAGAATTATTATTAAATATTACGATGAAATGATAAGAGGATTTTCCAACAGAGAACATTTGTCTTGAGTACTCAAGAGGTTAGAAAAGAGAATTAATGAACTTGAGAAAGTTATTAGTTTGGAAAGCAAGTCAATTAAAACTGATGAAATTAAAAACATTTCTGTAATTTCTCTTAAAGATGTAAATATTAGCATTAGAAAAATGATTCCAATGCTTCTATGTAAAGAATTTTATGAGATAAAGAAAAAAGATAATAGTAAGAATCACTCATTGCATATCATTATTGATGAAGCTCACAATATACTTTCAGAAAGCTCAGATAGAGAGAGTTGACAGTGGAAGGATTATAGACTTGAAACATTTGAAGAAATAATAAAAGAGTGAAGAAAATTTTGAACTTTTTTAACCATAGCTAGTCAAAGACCATCGGATATTTCACCAACGATAATATCACAACTTCATAACTACTTTTTACACAGATTAATAAATAATAATGATTTGCTAGCTGTTGAGAGAACAATATCTTACTTAGATAAAGTATCTTCTGATTCAATTCCTAATCTTCCCACTTGAACTTGTATACTTGCATGACTATTAGCACAGATACCAGTAGTTATTAGAATTAATAAGATTTGAAATATAAATAATGAGCCTCAAAGTCAAACAATAAAACTAGTAAATAAATGGAGATAAGAAATTAAATCCTCAACTTCTGCATCTCTTCATGATTCTCTTTACTATTAAGATAAAGATAAATGGAAGTAGTCTTAAGGCTTGTATGTCACATTTGTTGTTGGAGAGTGTAGAGATTTACTCATTTTTTCACGCATAGAGAAGCGTATGTGTGTCTCATCAGGTGTGGAGTAGCTTTTATCTTCAGATTATCTTCTATTCGCTGAAATAAGCATGATACAGCACTGACTGTAAGATTTCTTCACTGGAGGTCACAAAATACATACTCATCATTCTTATCCTGCATTTTTATAAACTCTCGGAGTTGTTGGCTAAACTTCATCGGGATATAGATGATTCTATCTTTTTGCCCCTTTCCTTGCTCTACGAGTATGTGGGTATCAAATACTCATCTTTTTTTGAGTCGTATAAGTTCTGCCCGCCTGAGTCCTGTATAGAGAAAGGTCTCTATGATGATATAGTTTCTCATCTGTATAAACTTTGTCTGGTGGACTCATGGTCTGAGCATATACTCCCGTACCATTTGTACCTCCTCTTCTGTCATAGACTTCGGAAGTGGAGTAGTAGTTTTTATCTTCGGAATCTGAGTAATATATACCTTGTCTATAAGTTCATTACTTTTCAG